>DASUSM010000025.1:0-35847 GCA_036375115.1 Gemmatimonadaceae bacterium
GCTCGTTCCCGAGAGTCCCGCATCCGCGGTGCGGTCCACGAGGGGCCCGCCCTCCCCGCGGAAGACGCGCACGGGCATCCACTCGCCGACGACGACGAGGTCGAGCCGCCCGTCGCCGTTCGTGTCCGTCCACGCCGCGTCGGAGACCATCCCGGCCGCGGCGAGCGCGGGCGCGAGCTCGGCGGTGACGTCGAAGAAGCGTCCGCGGCCGTCGTTGCGCAGGAGGTGGCTCGTTGGGAGGAGCCCGTAGCCGCGCGCGACGACGCGGCTGCCGACGAAGAGGTCGATGTCGCCGTCGCCGTCGAAGTCGGCGGGAACGACGCAGGCGCCGTTCTGCCGGATGTCGGGGAGCGCCGTCGTGTCGCGCCGGAAGAGGCCGCGCCCGTCGTTGACGTAGAGGCGGTCGCGCAGCGGCTCGTCCTCGCCGGCGAACTCGTTCCCGCCGCTGACGACGTAGAGGTCCGCGTCGCCGTCGCCATCCGCGTCGAGGAAGGCGGCGTCCACGTCCTCGTGCAGGCTGTCGGCGACGAAATCGCGCTGGGGGGCGAGACGGAAGGTGCCGTCGCGCCGCTGGAGGAGCAGTCGTCCCGGCTGCCACTTCGCGCCGCCGACGTAGAGGTCGTCGAGCCCGTCGCCGTTCACGTCGCCCGCCGCGAGCGCAGGTCCCTCGCGCGAGAGCAGGTGCGGCATCAGCGGCTCGCGGTTGTAGTCGAAGAACGTGTTCTCGCGGTGCTCGACCGGCGCGCCGAGTCGCGCCGACTCGTCGGCGAAGAGCGGCGCCGCCGGCCTCGCGCTCGCGTACGACCAGCGGCCGGCGGCATCGTCCTGCGAGAGGACGATCGTCGTGTCGGCGCGCACGTCCCGCATCACTTGGAAGCGATGGTCGGGCCAGACGACCACGAGCGAGTCCACGCGCGTCGAGGCGCCGAGCCCGAAGTGGAGCCGCGGGTCCACGGACGACTGGAAGCCGCGCGTCGGCATCTGCTCGAGGAGCTGCGTCGTCCCGCCGTGCGTGGCATAGACCTTCGCCCCGATCCCGGCGGTGTTCCGGCCGGAGCCGCGCAAAAGCACCCGGAGCCAGTGGTGGCCGGTGCGCGCGTGCGCGTCGTTGCGGTAGATCGAGGCGGGCGCCTGGATGTTGTTCACGACGAGGTCGAGCGCGCCGTCGTCGTCGAGGTCCACCCAGACCGCGCCGTTCGAGAAGCCCGGCTGGGCGAGTCCCCACGCCGCGGCGACGTTCGTGAACCCGAGATCGCCGTCGTTGCGGTAGGCGTGGTTCGCGAGCGGGATCTGCGGCATCCGCTCGATGATCGCGAGGTTCTCGGACGTGATTCCCCTGGCGAGCGAGGCCTGCACGGCCTCGTTGCCGACGTAGTTGATGTAGTCCAGGTCGTTGGGCCGGCGGTAGATCCCGTTCGTGACGAAGAGGTCCTTGCGTCCATCGTTGTCGAGATCGGCGAAGAGCGGCGCCCAGCTCCAGTCGGTCGCGTGCACGCCGGCCAGATAGGCGACCTCGCTGAAGCGACCGCCGCCGCGATTGAGCTGGAGCGTGTTGCGCGCGTACTGCGCGTGATAACCGGCGCGCAGCTTCAGGTCGTGCACGTCGAAGCTCTCGGCGTTCGCCGACGTCTTCAGGATCTCCTCGCGCTCGGGGAGCATGTCCACGACGACGAGGTCCGGCCGCCCGTCGTTGTCGAAGTCGGCGGCGTCGGTGCCCATCGAGAAGCGGCTGGTGTGCCCCATCGCCGTCGCGATCGACTCGGTGAACGTGCCGTCGCAGTCGTTCAGGTAGAGGAAGTCGTTCTCCTGGAAGTCGTTGGCGACGAAGAGGTCGATGCACCCGTCGAGGTTCAGGTCGCTCGCGACGACGCCGAGCCCGTAGCCCTCGACGCCGGCGTGGATGCCGGCGTCGGCCGTCACGTCGGTGAAGCGCCCGCCGTCGTTCCGGAAGAGGCGGTCGCCGGCGCGCGGGTGCGGCGTGCGTTGCGGCCGCGCGCTCACGCCGCGCTCGGTGTGTACGGAGTGGTTCAGCAGGTACATGTCGAGGTCGCCGTCCGCGTCGTAGTCGAGGAAGGCGGCCTGGGTGGAGTAGCCGACGTGCCCGAGTCCGTACTCCGCCGTGCGGTCGGTGAAGGTGCCGTCGCCGTCGTTGACCCAGAGGACGTTCGAGCCCCGCATCGAGAGGTAGCTGACGGCGGAGACGTAGATGTCGAGATGTCCATCGCCGTTCACGTCGGCCATCGTCGCGCCGGTCGTCCACCCGTCGCCGCCGGCGACGCCGGCGCGCTCCGTGACGTCCTCGAAGCGGAAGCCGCCGCGATTGAGGTAGAGCCGGTCGGGGCCGAGGTTCGACGTGAAGAAGAGGTCGGCCCTGTCGTCACCGTCGACGTCGCCGGCCGCGACACCGCCGCCGTTGTAGTAGTACAGGTAGTTCAGGATGTTGAACGACGTGTCCTCCGGCAGCTCGTTCACGAAGGCGACGCCGGTCGCCGACGGCGGGAGGAGCTCGAACAGCGGCGGCGGCGGATCGGCGGAGTCCGCGGAGCGGCAGCCGGCGGCGAGCGCCAGGAAGAGGATCCCGACGACCGCTCGCTGCGCTCGCTCCCGCGGGACGACGCGCATCGGCCTACCTCGCCGGCGTGATGCGGATCGCCTGGCCGCCGCCGGGCGCGAGTGCCAGACGCAGCGTCGCCGCCGAGGTCACCGCGCGCTGCGAGATCGCGACGGGGAGCGGATTCGTCATCCAGTGCGCGCCCGGCCCGTCCGCGTAGATCTCGGCGACCCAGCGGCGGCCCGTGGGGAGGAAGGAGAGCGGGATCTCGAAGCTCCTCCCTTCCTCGTCGGTGATGGCGCCGACGTACCACTCGTCGGCGCCGCGAGCCCTGCGCGCGACGACGACGTAGTCGCCGATCTTCCCGTCGAGGACGCGCGTCTCCTCCCAGTCCACGGCCACGTCGCGAACGAACTTGAGCTCCGGACGGCCCGCGTAGCTCTCGGGAAGGTCGGCGGCCATCTGGAGCGGCGACCAGAGCACGACGTAGAGGGCGAGCTGCTTGGCGAGCGTCGTGCGCGGGCGCGACTGTGCCGGCGTGCGCGGCGGCCCGTCGGCGCGGTCGAGCAGGAGGTCGAAGATCCCGGGCGTGAAGTCCATCGGCCCGGCGAGCATCCGCGTGAAGAAGAGGATCGTCTCGTGCTCGGGCGGGTTGCCGCCCTCGCCGCCCCAGGCGTTGTACTCCTGCCCGCGCGCGCCCTCGCGCGTCATCATGTTCGGGTACGTCCGGCGCTCGCCGGTCGGCTTGATCGGCTCGTGCGCGTTGACCATGATCTCGTGGCGCGCCGCCGTCTCGAGCACCTTCCGCCAGTGGCGCACCATGTACTGTCCGTGGTGCGAGTGCCCCTCGCGTGTGCGGTCCCCGACGTAGCCCGTCTTGACCGCGTTGATGTCGAGCGAGTCGTAGAGCGCGAAGGCGCCGTCGAGCTGCCGCTCGTAGTTCGCGATCCCCATCGACGTCTCGTTGTGGGCGATCAGCTCGACGCCGCGCGACCGAGCATAGGCGGCGAGCCCCCGAAGGTCGTAGTCGGGGTAGGGGCGCGTGAAGGAGAACTCGTCCGCGTTCGCCATCCAGTCGCCGTCCCAGCCGACGTTCCACCCCTCGACGAGCACGCCGCCGAAGCCGTTGTCCGCGGCGAAGTCGATGTAGCGGCGCGTGTTCGCCGTCGTCGCCCCGTGCCTCGGCCCGGAGCCCCACGTCATGGTGTTGATGTGCATCCCCCACCAGATCCCGACGTACTTCATCGGCCGGATCCAGCTCGTGCTCGCGACGACGCTCGGCGGGTTCAGGTTCAGCCCGAGCACCGACGGGGCGAGCGCCTCGGCGCTGTCGGCGAGCTGGATCGTGCGCCACGGCGTCACGAAGGGGGTGCGGCCGCGCACCTTCGTCCCATCGGCCCACGGCGAGAGGTGGGTGCGCAGCGTGCGGTTCTGCTCGCGCCCCCCGTACAGCGTCATCGCCGCGTAGTCCACGAGGTTCGCCTCGTGGATGACGACGTGCAGCCCGTCCTGCATCTCGATCGTGAGCGGGGTGTGCACCGTGTCGAGCCGGCTCACCGGCGACGCCGAGTAGAGGTACTCGTACCGGTTGGGGCGGAAGGCGGGGATCCACCAGGCCCGGCCGTCGGTCGCGAGCGTGAACTCGGTGAGCTCGTCGGCGATGACGAAGTCGCCGAGCGCGGGCTGTGCCGGGAGCTCGTAGCGGAACCCGATGCCGTCGTCGAAGGCGCGGAAGACGACGTCGAAGCGCCGGCCGGGCGCCGCGGTCTCCTCGACCGAGACGCGGAGCTCGCGGTGGGCGTCGCGCACCCGCGCCACCTCTCCCCACGGCTGCATCCACGTCTCGTCCGCCGACCGCTCGGCGCTTCCGGTGATGCGCAGCCCGTCGCGCAGCGGCGGCGCGCCGCGGAGCTCGAAGCCGAGTAGCGAGGGGAGGACGACGGGCCGAGCATCGCGCTCGACGGCGTAGCGGAGGCGCCCCTCGTGGAGCTGCACCGTCACCAGCGTGCGGCCGTCCGGGGAAGCGACACGGAGCTGCGCGGCGGCGCGGGCGGCAACGATCGCGGCGGCGAGGCATCCGAGGGCGAGCGCGAGAGAGCGACTACGCATGTTTCGCATTATCTTGCGGCATCGCCGCGAGTCAGGGATGGCGAGAGAAATGCTGAAGTGGCCTCCGGCCACCCAGACCAGCCGCTTCGACCTCCAACGCTCGAGGTCCCGATGACGCTGCACGCGCCGCACGCCCTGCTTTCCGTCGGCCTCGCGGCCGCGCTCCTCGCGGGGTGCGCGCATCGCGGCGCCGGACCCGCTCCCGGCGACGAGGAGCCCGCTGCCGAGACGCGGAGCGCCGATCAGAGCTCGACGCTGACCGCCGAGGAGATGGAGCGCACCCCGGGCGAGTCCCTCGACAAGCTGCTCTCCGGACGCATCTCCGGCGTGCGGGTGATCCGCTCGCCGGACGGCGGAATCGCCGTCCGCATCCGCGGCACGAACTCGATCCACGGGAACAACGAGCCGCTGTACGTGGTGGACGGTGTCGTGATCGAGCCCGGGCCCGGCGGCAGCCTGCACGGGATCGGGCTGACCGACATCGCATCGATCGAGGTGCTGAAGGACGCCACGAGCACCGCCATGTACGGCGTGCGCGGCGCGAACGGTGTCATCGTCATCACGACGAAGAAGCCCGGTCAGTGACCGGCGGCGACTGAGGTCGGCGCGGGCGCGCCGCCGGCGATCGTCGGCTCGGCGGCGGCGCGCGTCCGCACCTTCGCGACGACGAGCTCGCCGACCCCGCGCCCCTGGATGATCCCCTCCTCGACGGCCATCCGGTAGTGGATCCCGCCGTAGAGCCGGCTGATCGCCGCCTCCGCGGCCGCGGCCTTGAAGGACGGAAAGCTGCGCACCGGCAGGCCGTACTCCATCTCGGTCGAATCCGCGTAGGCGAAGCCGTCCCCGAACTGGTCCGTCAGCACGACCGATGCAGCGGTGGAGATGACGCTGTGGCCGCTCGTGTACTCGGGGAAGGGCGGCGTCTGGAGTAGCGGCATCCACGACTCGTCGATGTGCGCGTTGATCACGGTTTCCGGGCGGACGAGGTTGCTGCGGAACTTCTCGTCCCAGCTGCTGATGAAGCCGTCGGCGAGCGCCATCGAGGTGCGCGCGTACGCCTCGGCGGCGCGCATGATGTCGGCGCCGGCCTTCCGCGAGGCGATCTCGACGATGCCCTGCCAGTGTCCGCCCGGGGAGATCTTCTTCGTCGCGAACATCGCGTGGCCGCGCACGTTCATGACGTAGGGGTTGCAGTCCCAGAACGCGGCGATCGCGCGCTGCTCTTCCGTCAGCCCCCGCCCGACCTCGTAGACCTCCTGCACCTGGCGCCGGAAGGGGCTGCCCTCGCGCATGTCGAAGCGGTGCGGCGGCCGCGGGCGGAACTGGCTCGCCGAGTCGAGGACGAAGGGGCGCACCTGCGCCCACGCCGGCTCGATCGCGTCCATGTAGGCCGGCGGCGTCGGCGACCAGCGCCCGTCCTCCGGCGTGACCGTGTACTTCGGGTACCCGCGGGTCTGTGCGTAGTTGTCCTTCGCGGACCACGCGAGGATGTGCGCCGCGACGCGCTCGCCGTAGGCGAGCGAGCTGTCGAAGACGGCGCCCTTCACGCCCGCGCGGCGGAAGCGCTCGTGCATCGCGATGCGCAGCGAGTCCATCCGGTCGCGCGAGAAGGTGAGCATCCGCCCGACGGTCATGTACGCGTGCACGCCGGCGAGCGGAAGATCGATCTCGACGCCGGGCGTCGGCGCCGGCACCGGCTCGAGTCCGTTCACCTGCCCGGCGAGCGTGAGGTAGCCGGGGTGCTCGTGGCGCAGCGCCTCGTACGCCGCGATGCTCGCGTAGGCGTAGATGCGGCTCGACTGCGGCGGGCTGAAGATGTCGTAGACGATGACGTCGGTGAGGTCGCTCTGCGCCGTGTGGAGCGGCTCGGCGCTCGCCGCGCCGCGCTGGGCGAGCGACGCGTCCTCGCAGCTCGCGAGGACGCCGACGATCGGCAGGGCCAGGAGGAATCTCGTGCGCATCGTCATTCCCTGTAGGTGGTGCGGAAGGCGAGGGGGCGGTCGTCGTTGCGGGTGACGACGTAGAGCTCCCCCCGGCGCGTGCGGAGGCGCTGGATGTCGCGCGCCTCGCCCGGGACGAGGAAGCCGCTCTCCGGTGCGCGCACCGGCGTGAACGCGCCCTTCCCATCGCCGTGGAGGAAGAGGCCGTAGCCGGCGCTCATCCGGCCGATCTCCGGCTCGACGCCGTCGAAGTTCCCCGCGAGCAGGAGGTCGGTCGCGCCGTCCTCGTCGAAGTCCGACGCGAGGATGCCGTAGACGGGCGCGAGCTGCGCCTCGAGCGGCAGCGGCACGAGGGTGAACGCGCCGTTCCCCTCGTTCCGAACGAGCGACGTCGCGAGGGTGTGGGCCCGCCTGACGATCGCGCCGTCGAGGTCGGTCTCGGAGAAGATCTCGCCCAGCGACTGCCGCGCGTACGTGTCGTAGCTGAGGTAGCGCGCCTTGAGCGACGGGATCGACTTGATCAGGTCGTCGCGCAGCACGAGCGGGTAGCTGCGGCCGCCGGCGTAGCTCGAGACGATCTGCTCGACGAAGCCGTTCCGGTCGAAGTCCTTCACGTGCATCGTCAGCGGCTCGGCCGCCGTCGCGCGGAGCCGCGAGTTGAGGCCGGCGTTCCCGACGACGAAGTCGACGCGCCCGTCGCCGGTGAAGTCGCCCGCGACGATGCGGTTCCACCAGCCGTGGCTCCGCTCGAGCCCCGGCACCTCGAGGCGCTCGAGCCGACCGTTCCCCGTGTTGCGGAAGACCGTGATCGGCATCCACTCGCCGACGACGACGAGATCGAGCCGGGTATCGCCGTCAACGTCGTGCCAGAGCGCATCGGTCACCATGCCGATGTCCGCGAGCCCCGGCGCCGCCTCCGCGGCGACGTCGGCGAAGCGCCCCGTGCCGTCGTTGCGCAGGAGCATGCTCGCCGGGGCGAAGCCGTACCGCCACGGCACGACGCGTCCGCCGACGAACAGGTCCACGTCGCCGTCGCCATCGAAGTCGGCGGCGACGACGCGCGAGCCGCTGCTCGTCTCGCGGGGCAGGCGGCCGCTCGCCTTCGCGAAGCCGCCGCGGCCGTCGTTCAGGTAGAGCCGGTCCTGGAGCGCGGGCGCGGAGTCGGAGAACTCGTTCCCGCCGCTCACGACGTAGAGGTCGAGATCGCCGTCGCCGTCGGCGTCGAAGAAGGCGGCGCCGAGGTCCTCCGAGACGCGGTCCGCGGCGAAGGCGCGCTCGCTCGCCGGGGCGAAGCCGCCATCGCGCCGCTGGAGGAGGAGCCGGCCCGCCTGGTCCCGCGCGCCACCGACGAAGGCGTCGTCGAGGCCGTCGCCGTTCACGTCGCCGACCGCCATGTACGGCCCCTCCGTCGAGAGGAGCTTGGGGATGAGGCGCTCGCGGTCGAAGTCGACGAAGTCGTTCTCCTCGTGCGCGACGCCGAGCGCCGCCTCCGTCGTCACGTCGGCGAAGAGCGTCGGCACCGGCGGCGCGGACCGGCGCGGCGCGGCGCCCGCCGTCGCCTGCCGGACGGTGAGCCGTTGCCCGGCGGCGACGTGCTCGAGCGCGCTCACGCGCCCGTCGGGCCAGCGCACCGTCACCGACGCCACCGTGTCCGCGTCGCCGACGCCGAAGGTGAGGACGTAGTCCACGCTCGACTGGAAGCCGCGCGAGGGGAACATCTCCTGGAGCAGCGTGCGGCCGCCGGCCTCGACGGTCACCGCCGCGCCGATGCCGAAGCGGTTCGGGCCCTCGCCCTCGAGCGCGACCTGCAGGAACCGGTGCGGGAGCATCGACCGGGCGTTGTTCCGGTAGACGAACGCCTCCTGGTCGACGTTGTTCACGACGAGATCCAGCGCGCCGTCGCCATCGAGGTCGCCGTAGGCGGCGCCGTTCGAGAAGCCCTTCGTGTCGAGCCCCCAGGCGACGCTCTCGTCGGCGAAGGCGAGGTCCCCACGGTTGCGGAAGACGTAGTTCGGGATCGGCGTGGACGTCATCGCGTCGACGAGCCGCATGAAGTCCACCCGCCGCCCGCGCGTGGACGCGGCCTGCGTCGTGTTGTTCGCGAGGAAGGCGATGTAGTCCTGCGACGTCACGTCCTTCGCGAGGCCGTTCGTCACGAAGATGTCCTTGAGCCCATCGAGGTCGAGGTCGGCGATGAGCGCGCTCCAGCTCCAGTCCGTCCGGGCGACGCCGGCGATCTGCCCGACGTCGCTGAACGTCCCGTTCGCGTTGTTGAGCTGGAGCATGTTGCGCATGAACTGGTGGTGGTACCCGTTCTTCAGCTTCGCCTGGTAGACGTCCCACCCCTCGTACGACGAGAACGCGCGGTGGCGGTACTCGTCCTCCGGCAGCATGTCCGTCGTGTAGACGTCGGTCCAGCCGTCGTTGTTCACGTCGGCGATGTCGAGCCCCATCGAGAAGTAGCTGATGGAGGGCATCCGCTGCGCGATGGACTCGGTGAACGTGCCGTCGCCGTCGTTGATGTAGAGGTAGTCCTGCTCGAAGAAGTCGTTCGAGACGTAGAGGTCGGGCCACCCGTCGCGGTTCACGTCGCTCACCGCGACGCCGAGCCCGAAGGCGATCTCGCTGCCGTAGATCCCGGCTCGCTCGCTGACGTCGGCGAAGCGGCCGCCGTCGTTGCGGTACAGCCGGTGGCCGCCGTGCTCGTTCCGCACGTGGCGGATGTTCCGCAGCCCGAAGCTGCCGACGGGGCGGAAGGAGTTGTTGACGATGTAGACGTCGAGGTCGCCGTCGCGGTCGTAGTCGAGGAAGGCGGCGTGCGTCGTGTACCCCTCGTCGGCGAGGCCGAACTCGGCGGCGCGCTCGGTGAACGTCGGGACGCCGGCCGAGTCGAGCCCGTCGTTGATGTACAGCTCGTTCGCCCGGCGGTCCCCGGCGACGTCGCCAGCGTAGCAGACGTAGATGTCGAGCCGCCCGTCGCCGTTCACGTCGGCGAGGGCGACGCCGGTCGCCCAGAACCCCTCGCCGCCGACCCCCGCCGCCGCCGTGACGTCGCGGAAGCGGAAGCCCCCCTCGTTCAGGTAGAGGTGGTTGTCCTGCTGGTTCGAGGTGAGGAGGAGCTCGGGGAGCCCGTCCCCCGTCAGGTCGCCGATCGCGACGCCCCCGCCGTTGTAGAAGTTGCGGTAGGTGAAGACGTTGAGCTCGTCGGACGGGGTCACGCGGTTGACGAAGCGAACGCCGGTGACGCTCGAGGGGAGGAGCGTGAAGAGCCGCCCGTCGGGGTCGGGCGCGACCGACGCGTCCGCGGCGACGTCGGCGCCGGAGCAGCCGGCGGCGAGCGCGAGCGCGAGCAACGTCCAGCGGGCTCTCGGGACCGGGAGTGCGTTCATGAGGTCGGATCGGCGCCGTCGCCGGGGGCGACGGCGGTGGGGGGTGGCGACATAGTACGGCCGGAACCGCAGGTCCGCCAATGAGACCGTAGCCTGCCCCCGCGAGGAGGGCAGGCTACGGAGTCACGGCTCACTGCGACCTGCCCAGGACTAGTACCCGGGGTTCTGCACCAGCAGCGGGTTGGCGTCCATCTGCGGCTGCGGAATCGGGAAGAGGATCCGGTACGGATCCGATTCCGGCTTGAACGACCACTCGTCCGTGAACATCCCGTAGCGAATGAGGTCCTGGCGCCGCTTCGCCTCGGCGGTGAGCTCGAAGAGCCGCTCCTTCTGGATCACGACGCGCATCTCCGCCTGCGTCAGCGGACCGACGATCGGATCGTCTGGCTCGAAGGCGCGGGCGCGGACCTGGTTGACGAGAGTGAGCGCCTCGTCGGGGTCGCCGAGCTCGTTCGTCGCCTCGGCGGCGATCAGGTACATCTCCGCGAGGCGGAAGTAGCCGTAGTCGTTGCCGTGGAACTGGCCGACGTGGTTCGGGTCGGCCGGCCACTTGTAGATGCGGACCCCCTCGCCCTCGGACGCCGCGTCCTCGTCGCCGATCGTCGGCGTGAAGAAGAGGGGAGCGCCCGAGCGGTCCTCGACCGGCTGACCCGTCTCGACGTTGTTCTGGAGCCCGTCGAGGAAGATCTGGTGGCGGATGTCGTCGGAGATCAGGATCCCCTGCGCGGTGACGGTGTTCGTGTCGAAGGCGTAGTAGGTCTCGGCGATCGTCGCGAACCCGTTCCACGGCGCCGGCGTGGCCTGGTTGTAGTGCAGCCCGCGGTAGATCATCTCGAAGCCGATGCCGTCCTCGGCGACGTACTTCACCGACATGATGATCTCGGGCGACAGGTGGTTGTCGGCCCGGAAGTTCGAGAACCAGTCGGTGGCGAGGTCGTACTCCGGCGAGTTGATCAGCAGCATCGCCGTGTCGTACGCGTCCTGCCACCGCGCGTCGCCGCGCGTGAGGCCGGCGGTCGTCACCTCGCCCGTGAACACCTCGGCGTTCAGGTACATGCTCGCGAGGATCGCGTTCGCGGCCCCCGAGGTCATGCGTCCGTGCATCGCGTCCGGCCAGGCGTCGGGAAGGACGGCGCGCGCGGCGAGGAGCTCCGACTCGATGAAGTCGAAGGTCGCGGCGCGGGTGGCGCGCTCGCGCGGCATGATCGCGCTCTCCGTGGCGATCGGCAGGCCGCCGAAGAGGTCCATCAGCGCGTAGTAATAGAAGGCGCGCAGCGTCCGGACCTCGGCCTCGACGATCTCCTTGTCGGCGACCTCGACGTTCTGGAGCGCCTCGAGGAGCACGTTGGCGCGCGCGATGCCGACCCAGGGGTCGTTCCAGCCACCGTTGACGTCGTCGAGACCGGCGGCGCTCGTCGGCGCCCAGGTGTGGCGGTGCAGCTCGAGCCACTTCCCGTTGTCGTACCAGTCCGAGCCGCGGGTCGGGACGATGATCTCGTCCGAGCTGACCTCGCTCAGATTGTAGTAGCCCCAGATGGTGCCGCGGAGGCCGGCGTAGACCGCCGCGAGGCCGCCGAGCACCTCCTCCTCGTTCTGATAGAAGTTGTCCGGGGTGATCGAGCTGACGGGCGATTCCCCGAGGTCGGTGCACGCGGGCACCGTCACGACGAGCGCGGCCATCAGCGGGAGCGCGAGGCGGCGGGCCGCCCGGGACGCCCTCGTGACAGATTGATTCCTCATATGATCCCGTTGCCTGATTGAGTGATCGGTCATTCGTAGGCTGCGTCGAGTGTGCTCCGGCCCCGCCGGCGACTCGCCGGCGGGGCGCGGTGATCTCAGAAGCCGAGGCTGACGCCCGCGGTGAAAGTCCGGGCCCGCGGGTACGCGAGGTAGTCGATGCCGCGCGAGGCGAGACCGACGTCCGCGTGCACCTCGGGGTCGAGCCCGCTGTAGTCCGTGAGGAGGAGCAGGTTGTCGCCCGAGAGATACGCGCGGACGTTGCGGATCTGGCCGCCGAACATCGCCGCGTCGAACGTGTAGCCGACCGTCACGTTCTGCAGCCGCACGAACGAGCCGTCCTCGATCCAGCGCGACGAGTAGATCGCCGGCTGGTCGATGTTCGTCGGATCGTTCACCGCCGACGCGAGGAAGTTCTTGTCCTGCTTGGCGTTGCTCGTCGTGGCGTAGACCAGGGCGGTGTTGTTGAAGACGTCCTTCCCGATCTCGCCGCGGAGAAGCATGCTGAAGTCGAAGCTCCCCCAGTCGACCTGGTTGCGGAGGCCGAAGCTCCAATCCGGGTTGGCGTCGCCGATGACGCGGTAGTCGTCCGCGCCTGGCGTCGTCGTCGTGCCGATGAGCGCCCCGTCCTCGTAGTCGTTGAACGTCTGCACGCCCGCCGCGTTCACGCCGGCGAACTCGAGCCCGTAGAACGTGCCGAGCGCGTGTCCGGGCATGATGCGGAGCGCCGTCTGGTTGGTCTGCCCCTGGCCGCTGACGAAGCCGGACGTGATGAAGCTGCGGCCGCCGAGGTTCACGACCTCGTTCCGCTCCGCCGCGAAGATGAACCCGGCGAGCCAGCTCAGGTCGTCGCGCTCGTAGACCTGCGCGTCGAGCGACAGCTCGAGCCCCGTGTTCTTGATCTCGCCGATGTTCTCGAGGCGGTCCGCCACCGCCGCCGGGTGCGGCACGGGGACGGTCAGGAGGAGGTCGCTCGTGTTCTTGACGTAGTACTCGATGCTGCCGAAGAAGCGCTGGTCCATGAAACCGTAATCCAGCGCGATGTTGTACTGCTCCGTCTCCTCCCACTTCAGGTCCGGGTTCGGATTCCGGACCGGCGCGACCCCGGTCACCGGCGTCTCGCCGAAGACGTAGCGGAAGCCGCCCTGGGCCTCGAGGAGGATGAGCGACGCGTACGGCGGCACCGCGGGATTCCCCTGGAGCCCCCACCCGGCGCGCAGCCGCAGGTCGGAGAGCGCGTAGGGCGCGTTCTCCATGAACGGCTCCTCGCTGATCCGCCACGAGGCGGAGAGGGCCGGGAAGAGCGCCCACTTGTTCCCCGCGCCGAAGCGCGACGAGCCGTCGTAGCGCAGCACGCCGGTCAGGAAGTACTTGTCGGCCATGCTGTAGTTCGCGCGCGAGAAGAAGGAGACGAGGCGGTGCTCGGTCCTCCACGACCACGGCCGCTGGATCTGGTCGGCGCCCGCGAGGTTGTTGTAGCCGAGCGCGTCGGTGACGAAGCCGCGACCCTCGGCGGCGAACTCCTCGGTGCTGTAGTCGCTGAACTCGTAGCCGCCGACGACGTCGATGTCGTGCTGGCCGAGCAGCGTCTGGCGGTAGGTCAGCGTGCTGGAGAAGGTGGCCGACAGGTTGTTGCGGTTGACCTGCCGCGCGAGCCCCTCGTACTGCGCCCCGACGGGATTCGCCTTCGGGAGGTAGATCTGGCGCAGGCCGTCGGTGAGGTCGGCGCCGACGTTGATCGCGCCGACGAGGCCCGGGAGGAGGTCGAGCTCGGCGGTCACGTTGCCGAGCGCGCGCGTCGAGGTGCCGAAGTCGAGGATCTGCTCGGCGAGGGCGACCGGGTTGCGCACCGACTGCCGGCCCGTCCCGAGCTCGAAGTAGCGCATGCCGCCCGAGCCGGGATCGGTGGTCATGACCGGGCGCGTCGGGTTGAACTGGACGGCGTTCATGAAGACGCCGCCCTCGAACCCGCCGCTGTTCTCGAAGGCGAGGTAGTCGTTGTCGACGCGCGACGCCGTCATGTTGAGGCCGAGGCGGAGCCGCCCGTCCATGGCGTTGTGCGTGCCGTTGAGGCGTCCCTGGTAGCGCTCGAAGCCGCTGCTGAGGACGACGCCCTGCTGGTTCATGTAGTTCAGCGAGGCGCGATACCGGGTGTCGGCGCCGCCGCCCGAGAAGGCGAGGTTGTGGTTGTGCGTGACACCGGTGCGCGAGAGCTCGCGCTCCCAATCCGTGTTCGCCGACCCGAGGTTGAGCAGGCGGTCGGCCGGCAGGTCCCCGTTCGCGACCGCGTCCTCGATGAAGTTGCGGTACTCCTCGCCGTTCAGGACGTCGAGGTACTCCGTCCGCTGCGCCGCCGCGACGTAGCCGTCGTACTCGGCGTTCCCGCCGCCGCCGATCGGCCCCTTCTTCGTCTCGATGAGGACGACGCCGTTGGCGCCGCGCGAGCCGTAGATGGCCGTCGCCGAGGCGTCCTTCAGCACCGTGATCGAGGCGATGTCCGACGGGTTGAGGAGGTTCATCGGGTTGCGCGGCAGCGGCGGCGCGCCGTCGATGCCGAAGCCCTGGGCCTCCGTCTCCACGTTGTTGATCGGCACGCCGTCGATCACGTAGAGCGGCTCGTTGCTCGCGCTGATCGACGAGCCGCCGCGCACGCGGATCTGCACGCCGGCGCCGGGCTCGCCGTTGTTCATGACCGTCGTGACACCGGCGGCGCGTCCCTGGATCATCTCGTTGACGTTCGTGACGACGCCGACGTCCGCGGCCTCCGCGTTGACCGTCGCGACCGATCCGGTGATCGCCTCGCGGCGCTGCGTGCCGTAGCCGACGGTCACCATCTGGGAGAGCACGACGGCGGCGGGCGTCAGCGTGAAGTCGGTCGTCGTCGTCGCGCCGGCGGTCACCGTCACCTGCTGCGTCACCGGGTCGTAGCCGATGCGGGTGGCACGCAGGCTGTGCGTGCCGGCCGGCACGCCGGAGAGGAGGAAGACGCCGTCGGGGCGGGAGAGCGTCCCGCGCTGCGTCCCCTCGATCACGACCGTGACGGCCGCGAGGGGTTGCTGTGTCGGACCGTCGATGACCCGGCCGGTGATGGTGCCCGTGGTTTCCTGCGCGCCGAGCGGGACCGCGAGGAGCAGTCCGCCGACGATCGCGGGAAGGAGATGACGAGCCCTGGCCATACGTCTGCCCTCTCTCAACTGGGTGGAGAAGAAAAAAGATGAACGTGTCGCCAACGCGGACTGCGGACGCGAGGCGCGAACAGCGGAGCGTGCGCGGCGCGACGCGCTCCGGAAGGCGCCCGCAGCGGCCCCCGCCTCGCGAGAGGCCCGGGTCCGACGAGCGTGGTCGGTGAGGGTCCGTCGATGCCGTCCGCGGCGTCGCGGGCGTCCGCATCGTGTCCCGCCTGCCGGCGGGGCGCACTGCCTTACGAGTCGAGAGCCCCCGCGCGCCGGGTGCGCGACACGCGGAGCGAGTTTGTCGGTCGAGAGGACAATGGCAGGAACCGAATCCGCCCCGAGCTCGTCGGGACGGCCGGTGGTTCCGGAGTGCCCGATCATTCCCCTCAATAGGGGAAATGTCAAGGAGTCGTAGGGTTTCTGCCGATAGCTGTATACGACGCCTCCATCCCGAGACGATTCCTCGGGGAACGCGGGGCCGACACGGATGCCCGCCACTCCCTTCCGCGACGGGCGGCCGTCGGCCACCATTCGCGGCGTCACCGAGGCGGAGAGCCGACATGAGCCTGCTGGGGATCGCCCTCCTGGCGCAGATTGCTGCGCCGGCGCAACAGATCGTCCCCGTGCTGTCCTTTCCCGAGCCCGGGCTCGACGACAGCGCGGCCTACGAGGGGTACCGGACGCGCTTCTTCCGGGACGCCGCCGGCAACACCGTGCAGATCTACCTCGAGGCGCGCGAGGGGCGGGTCGTCCACCTCTGGGCCGACGCGGACAACGCGAGCATCGGCTTTACCGCGCGCGATCCGCGCGGCCGGGCCGCCCCGCTCCGATGGGGCGGGGAGGGCGCCGAAGTCGCGGTCGCCGGCGGCATGCGGACGCTGGAGTACGGGCTCGCCGCCGACGCGCCCCACGTGCACCTCGGCTGGTTCCTGCTCGGCTCCATGCGCGTCGAGCGCGATTTCCAGTACGCCGGGCGCCACCGAGCCCCCTTCGGCGGGCCGCCCTTCGACCTGCCGGAGACCGAGCGCCTGATCGCCGCCCTCGAAGGCCTCGATCCGACGGTCCGCAGGCGACACCTCGCGCTGCTCGGCGCCGCGGACGTCGACGCCCTCCGCGCCCGGCTCCAACCGCGCGTCACGACGCGGGCGGGCGACTCGGTCTGGGTCGCGCGCATCGTCCAGCCCTCGCTCGACGGACGCGACTCGATGGCGCTCGAGCTCCGCGTGGACCCGCGCCGCGTCGCGGCGGCCCGGGTCGGCGACTCGGTGTCGCTCCAGGCCCGCTCCGGCGGCGAGGTGCGGTTCACCGTCCGGATCGCCACGACCGCGGATCCGCTGACCCCACTCGCCCGCGAGGAGATCTTCACGCCCGAGTTCCTCGACTTCCTCGCCGCGGCGAAGGCGGCGGGGCGCGCCGGCGGGGCGGCGGAGACGCGCGCGCGGTGGATGGAGCGCCAGGTGCGCGGCGTCGAGCTGCTCTCCTCGCGCGAGAAGCTGATGGCCGGGCTCCCGAACTACGCGACGTACTTCGGGCGGGACATGCTCGTCGCCGCGCTCATGATGCGCCCGATCTGGCGCGACGAGATGTCCGAGTTCGTCGTCGCGAGCGTGCTCCGCAAGCTCTCGCCGTCGGGAGAGGTGAGCCACGAGGAGGCCCTCGGCGGCCAGGCCGTGCGCGAAGCGTCGGCCGAGTACGCCGCACTCCTCGAGGAGGCGGCGCGGCTCGGGCGGGGGGTGGCGGCGGACAGCCTGCTCGAGCGCGCCGGCGCCGTCCTCGCCGGGATGCGGCGCGTCCGCGAGAACTACCACATGATCGACGACGAGCTCCAGCTCCCGGTGCTCGCCGCCCGGTGGCTCGCCGATCCCGATGTCCCCGCGGCGCGAAAGCGCGCCTTCCTGCTCGATGCGTCCGACGGCGGCGTGCCCCGGCTCTCGCGCCTGCTCGACGAGCTGGCGGTCGTCGCGCGGATGACCGCGCCGTACGCCGCGGATCCGGTCGCGGCGAATCTCGTCGCCTTCGCGCCGCGCGCCGAGGGCGGGTGGGCCTCGACGAGCTGGCGCGACAGCGGCGCGGGATACGCCGGCGGACGGTGGGCGATGGACGTGAACGCGATCTGGGCGCCGCAGGCGCTCGAGTCCACGGGGCGGATCCTCGATGCGCTCGGGGAGGTCGGATTCCCGCTCGACTCCCTCGCGCGCGCCGCGCCTGCGCTCGCGCCGGGGACGCCCCTCGGGCGGTGGGTCCGCGACCGGGCCGCGCTCGGCCGCGCGATCACGACGTGGCGCGGCGCTTCACGCCACTTCGTCGTCCGCCTCGCCCCGGCGGAGGTCCGCGCGCAGGTCGATGCGCGGCTCGCCGCGCTCCCGGCCGACGAGCGCGCGCACTGGAGGGCCGTCCTCGACGCCACGGGCGCGGACCGCGACTCGCTCGTCTTCCTCGCCCTGGCGCTCGACGCGGACGGACGGCCGATCGGCGTCGCGAACAGCGATCCGGCGACGTCGCTCTTCCTGCTCGGCGGCGACGGCGCGGCGGCGGACGGGGGCGCCGCGGCGGTGATGCGCGACGTGCGCCTCTTCGTGCGCGCGTATCCGGTGGGGCTCTTCGTGGCCGGCGTGGGACCGGTCGTGGCGAACGACGCCTACGCGACGCCCGCGGTTTGGGAAGCGTTCGAGCGCGACCGCTACCACGGGCCGCGCGTCGTCTGGGGGCGCGAGGTCAATCTCTTCCTCGCGGGCGTCGCCGAGCTGCTCGCCGCGTCGCGCGATGCCGGCGGCGTGGGCGCCGCGTCGGGGCCGCTCGCGGCGCACGCGGCGGAGCTGCGCACCGCGCTCGAGCGCGTGCAGGGCGCCGTCGAAGCCTCGGGCTTCCAGAGCGAGCTGTGGAGCTACGACATCGAGGACGGACGACTCACCCCCGTGCGCTACGGCACCGGCTCCGATCTGCAGCTCTGGAGCACGACGGATCTCGCCGTGCAGTGGGCGCTGTCGCGGCTCGGGATGTGAGCGTCGTGGGCGCGCGCGCCGGGCGTCAGCGCGCGCGCCCGGCGATGCCGCCCGGGAGCGCCAGCGGCCGCCGCGATTCCATCGGCGCGTCGGCGGCGCCCGCGATGCGTCCCCGCGGCGGGCGGAGCGCCTCGAGCGGTCCGCCCTTGCGTCCCGCGGACGTCGTCACGCTGTTGACGGCGATGTCCCACTGGACGACCTCGGAGCGGCCGACCTCGAACGGCGGCGAGACGATCGTCAGCTCGGACGAGGTTCGCGCGACGAACTGGAACTGCTCCGATGTGCCGTCGTGCACGAGCCGCCAGAGCTTCGTGCACTCCGGCTCCGTGCCGCCGAGCGACTGCACGCGCCCGTCCGCCGTCACGAGCCAGATCCAGACCGCGGCCGCGGGCAGGAGGTTGTTCTCGACGTGCACCAGGAGCTGCTCGCTCGCGCGGCCTCCGCGCGGTGCCGACGCGCAGGCCGAGAGCAGGATCGTCAGCGCGATCCCGCCTCGCAGGGTTCCGTGTACCATGTCGCCACCTCGAGCCGACCAGGACGAGGCCGCCGGCGGGAACCACGATCACGTCGGCGCCCGGGGAGACTAGAAGCATGTGCCGTTCCGCCGCGCGGCGCTTTCCCGAAAACCGATGTCTCGGAGGCGCCTCGGAGCCGTCTCGGAGGCGCGAGGTCCGCTAGAGCAGGCCGAGGAGCTGCGCGATCTCGCGGTAGCGCCGCGCGCGGCCGCGGTGGGCGGTGCGCTCTTCGGGGGCGGGCGCGTCGTACGAGTGCGCCTCGTGATTCCGGGCCAGGAGGACGAGGAGCTCGGCGTCGTCGCGTCCGAGCATCGTCGCGAGCCGCTCCGGGACGTCGGACGGCGCGCCGATCAGCGCCTGCTCGAGCCGCAGCGCGAGATCCGCGCGCGGCGTCGCGCTCGCGGCGTCCTCCTCGGTGCGGAGCGCGGCGACGAGCCAGCGGAGCTGCGCCAGGGCGGGAGCGGGGAGCGTGCGCTGGTCGGGGCTCGTGAGCGGCGTGTCCGGAGGGGTCATCTCGTCGATCGGGTCGCTGGCCGAAACATCCGTACGAACGACGCGCACCGACGCCGCGCTGTAACGGCGCCGCGGACGGCTCCCGCCGATGCCGCGTGTCGGGTCGCCGCCGGGTTCCGCGCATCTCCTGATGAAGCATCCTGCCCGCCCAAGCCAGACGACCAGGAAACCCCATGCCGACCATGCCGTCCTCGTCCACCGCGGCGCGCTCGCGGCTCGCCCGCCGCGCCGCCCTTTTCATGCCGTTGCTGGCGCTCTCGCTCCCGCTCGCGGCGTCCGCGCAGCACGCGCACCCCGCCGCCGCCGCGGGGCAGTCCGCGGAGGTCCCGCTCCTCGACGGGATGGGGCGCCACCACCAGAAGGTCACGACGGCGAGCGCCCTCGCGCAGCGCTACTTCGACCAGGGACTCTCGCTCGCCTACGCGTTCAACCACGCGGAGGCGAAGCGCGCCTTCGAGCAGGCGGTCCGGCTCGATCCCTCGTGCGCGATGTGCCACTGGGGGATCGCCTACGTGCTCGGCCCGAACATCAACGCGGGGATGGACCCCGCGACGAGCGCCGAGGCCCTCGAGGCCGCGCGCCGTGCCCTCGCGCTCTCGGCGCAGGCGAGCGAGCGCGAGCGCGCCTACATCGCCGCGATGGTGCGGCGCTACGCGCCGGACGCCGCCGCGACGCGCGCCGGGCTCGACTCCGCCTATGCCGCCGCGATGCTCGACGTCTCGCGCCGCTTCCCCGACGACGCGGATGCCGCGACGCTCTTCGCCGAGGCGACGATGAACCTCTCGCCGTGGGTCTACTGGACGAAGGCGGCGACGCCGCGGCCCGGGACGGCGGAGGTGCTCGAGGCGCTCGAGCGTGCGATGCGCCTCCAGCCGGACAATCCGGGGGCGTGCCACTTCTACATCCACGCCGTGGAGGCGGCGTTCCCGCAGCGCGCCGTCGCCTGCGCCGAGCGCCTCGCCGCGCTGATGCCGGCGGCCGGGCACATCGTGCACATGCCGGCGCACATCTACCTGCGCGTCGGCCGCTACAACGACGCCATCCGCGCGAACGAGCACGCCGTGCACGCGGACGAGAGCTACATCCGCGATCAGCGGCCCGGGGCCGGCATCTACACCGCCGGCTACTACCCGCACAACTACCACTTCCTCTCCTTCGCCGCGATGCTCGCCGGGCGCGGCGGGATGGCGGTCGAGGCCGCGCGCTCCGCGGCGGCCGGCGTGCCCGTCGAGATCGCGGCCGTCGCGACCGAACTGCAGCTCGTCACGTCGTACCCGCACCTGATGCTCGCGACGTTCGGAAGGTGGGACGACGTGCTCGGCGCGCCGCTCCCCGGGACGGAGCTGCCGCTCGCCCGCGGGCTCGCGCAGTACGCCCGCGGCACCGCCCACGCGGCGGGCGGCCGGCTCGCCGAGGCGCGCGCCGCGCGCGACAGCGTCGCGCTCGCGGGAGAAGGGCTCCCCGAGCAGTGGCGGAACGTGCTCTCCGTCGCGGCGGACGTCCTCGCCGCGGAGATCGCGCTGCGGGAGGGCGCGACGGAGGAGGCCATCGCGCGGCTGGAGAACGCGGTGCGCGTCGAGGACGGCTTCTCGTACATGGAGCCGCCCTACTGGCACCAGCCGGTGCGCCACCTGCTCGGCGCCGCGCTGCTGCGCGCCGGGCGCGCGCGCGAGGCCGAGGCGCGCTACCGCGAGGACCTCGCGCGCTTCCCGGAGAACGTCTGGTCGCTCCGCGGACTGGAGCGCAGCCTGACGGCGCAGCAGCGTCTCGACGAGGCCGCGGACGCGCGGGCGCGCTACACGAAGGCGGCGGCCGAAGCCGACATCGTCCTCACGTCGTCGCGGCTCTGAGCGGCGCGAGCCGAGAGCCCCGGCTCGCCACGCGCGGCGGCCCGGGGCTCTCGGTCAGGGCGCCTCGGGCCGGCGCGCGAGCAGTCGCGCCAGCTCGGGGCGTCCCGAGCCCTCGTACAGCCGGACGAGCTCCTCCTCCACCTCCGCGACGAGCGGGTGCGACGCGCCGAGCCGCCGACGCCGCATCTCGAGCGCGCCGACGAGCAGCGATTCCGCCGCGGTGAACTCCCCCCGCTCGTGGTGCAGCGCGCCGAGCTGGTACATCGTCGAGGCGATCGAGGGGTGCTCGGGGCCGAGCGCGCGGCGCCTGTCCTCGAGGACGCGCCGGTAGAGGGAGTCCGCCGCCGCGTATCGACCCGCGCTGCGCATGACGAGAGCGAGGCCGTTCAGGTGGTGCGCGAGGTCGGGGTGCCCGTCGCCGAGCGTGCGCCGCCCGATCGAGATCGCCTGACGGTACAGGGACTCCGCCGCGACGACGTCCCCCTTCCGCCGCAGGACGGCGCCGAGCAGGCCGAGGCTCATCGCCACGTCGGGATGTTCGCCGCCGAGCAGGCGCCGGCGCATCTGCAGCGCGTCGCGCTGCAGCGACTCCGCCTCGTCGAGGTCGTCCGCCTGGAAGCGCAGCAGCCCGAGGCTGCTCGTCACCGCCGCGATCTCCGGGTGGTCGGCGTCGAAGACGCGGCGCTGCATCGCGCGCACCTCCGCGTACAGCGCGGCCGACTCGGCGAGGCGCCCCTGGAGCTGGAGCTGGATGGCGAGGTCGTGGAGCGTCCGCGCGATCTGCCGGTGCTCGCCGCCGAGCACGGCGCGCTGCGCGTCGAGCGCCTGGCGGTAGAGCGACTCCGCCGCCGCGTACTGCCCGCGGGCGGCGAGGAGCGACGCGAGATGCGACATCGACTCCGCCGTCACGACGTGCCGCTCGCCGAAGTGGCCGCGGCGCACCTCGAGGGCGCGCTCGAGAAAGGGGCCCGCGCTCGCGTAGTCCCCGCGCCGCTGGTGCACCCGCCCGATGACATCGAGCATCTGCGACATCGCCGCCGGCTGGGTGCGGAAGCGCTCGGCGCGCTCGGCCGCGAGGTCGAGCAGCTCGCGCACGGTGATCGAGTCGCCGCGCGCGTCGAGCCGGTCGCCCATCTCGAAGAGCGCCATCGTGAAGGCGGTGACCTGCTCCGTCTTCTCCGCCTCCAGCCTCGCCTGCTCGAGGGCGCGCCGGATGCGGCCCGCCTGGACGGTGCTCGTCGCGGCATAGGCGGAGAGCGCGATCATGACGCTCGCCGCCGCGGCGACCGACCAGCGGTGCCGGACGGTGAACTTCCGCGCCCGGTAGCCGAGCGAGTCGCCGCGGGCGCGCACGGGGCGCCCGTCGAGGTAGCGCCGCACGTCGTCGGCGAGCCCCTGCGCCGATGGGTAGCGCCGCTCCGGCTCCTTTCGCAGCGCCATGAGGACGATGCGGTCGAGGTCTCCGCTGAGCTTCCGGTGCAGCTGGGCCGCGGTCGCTCCGCGCACCTGCGCCACCGTGTCCGCGCCCGGCGCCCGCGGACCGGCCGCCGACGGCGCGCTCGCCGCGATGACGACGGCGACGCTCGGCGGCGGCGGCTGCTCCTGCACGATGCGGCGCTCGAGGTGCACGAGCGGCTCGCCGTCGCGCCGCTGCGGCCGTTGCCCGGCGAGGATCTCGTAGAGGATGAGGCCGAGCGCATGGACGTCCACCGCCGTCGTGACGGGCCGGCCGAGCACCTGCTCGGGGCTCGCGTACTCGGGCGTCATCGGCCGCACGCCGGTGAGCGTCGTCGGCGCGGCGTTCGGCAGTGCGTCGGGGTCGAGCAGCTTGGCGATGCCGAAGTCGAGCAGCTTCGGTTCGCCGCGGCGGGTGACGAGGATGTTCGACGGCTTGAGGTCGCGGTGGACGACGAGGTTCCGGTGCGCGTGGTGCACCGCCTCGGCGACGCGGCAGAAGAGGCGCAGCCGGTCGTCGATGGAGAGCCGGGCGCGGTCGCAGTAGACGTCGAGCGGCTCGCCGTCCACGAACTCCATGACGCAGTAGGGCCGGCCGTCGGCGGTGAGCCCGCCGTCGAGGAGGCGTGCGATGTTCGGGTGGTCGAGCGAGGCGAGGATCTGCCGCTCCGCGACGAAGCGCGCGACGACGGCGTCGGAGTAGTCGTGGTGCAGGACCTTCACCGCGACGCGCTGCTCGAACTGCGCGTCGTCGCGATAGCCGAGATAGACGCGCCCCATCCCGCCGCGCCCGATCTCGACGGTGAGACGGTACGGCCCCGCGCGCTCGATCGGCGGTGCGTCGTCGGCGTCCGACGACAGCGAGGCCGCGATTCGCGTGGCCTCGACGTCGAGGATCCCCGTCGCGCGCTCGTGCGCGTCGAGAAGCTCGCGGACCTCGGCGTGGAGGTCGGAGTCGTCGGCGCACTCGTCCTCGAGCCATCGCGTGCGCTCTCCGGGCGAGAGGTCGATGGCCCGGTCGAAGAGGGTCTCGATCCGCGCCCGGCGCTCCTGCGTCGTCATGCGCTGCCCGCGCGGGGCGCCGCGGGGGCGGGGGCGAGGCCGGCCGTCCCGGAGTCGGGATAGAGCGCGCGGTAGATCCAGGCGCGCGCCTTCGTCCACTCGCGCTGCACCGTGCGCGTGGACGTGCCGAGGACGCGGGCGATCTCCTGCTCCGGCATCCCGCCGTAGAAGCGGTACTCGACGATCTGCCGCTGGCGCTCGTCGAGCCCCGCGAGCGCATCCTCGAGCGCGAGGACCTCCTCGAGGCCGGCGTCGGTCGAAGCGGTGCCGTCGCCGAGCGTCGTCATGATCCACCCGCCGCCGCGCTTGACGGCATCGCGCCGGCGCGCGAGGTCCACGAGGAGCTGGCGCATCGCGCGCGCGGCGACGCCGTAGAAGTGCGCGCGGTCCTCCCACTCCCCGGCCGGGCTCCCGGCGAGCTTCAGGTACAGCTCGTTGACGAGCTCCGTGGGGCGCAGCGCGCCGCCATCGCGCTCGCCGCGCAGCTGCCGCGCCGCGACCGCGCGCAGCTCCGCGTAGACGCGCGTGAAGAGCGCATCGAAGGCGTCGCGGTCGCCGGTGCGGGCGGCGCGCAGCAGGCGGGTCACCTCGCCGGCCCGATCCCCCTCGTGGGCTCGCGGCATGGTCGTGCTCCGTGGTTCCGAGCGTCGCGGCGGGGTGCGGAGCCGCGACCGGCCTATGGTAACGCCCGCGCGCGGTTCGAGAAAGACGGAAACGGCTGATGCGGCCGTTCTCAGCCGAGGCGCGGGGACAGGCGGCGCTCGTAGACGCCGCGCTGCAGCCCGCCGAGGAACTGCCGCGCGTTACGCCCGATGACGCGGGTGTCGTAGCCCCCCTCCTGCACGACGAGGGTCGGCAGCTCGAGCATCGCGAGCGTGCCGCCGATGCGCTCGAACCCCTCGGGGGAGATCGCCCACGCGCCGGTCGGGTCCCCCTTCGCGATGTCGAGCCCCATCGAGAGCACGAGCCAGCGCGGCTGGAAGCGCTCGACGATCGCGAGCGCGCGGACGAGCGTCTCGAGGTACTCGTCGTCGCCGACGTGCTCCGGGAGGGGGAAGTTGTGGTTGCACCCCTCGCCCGCGCCCTCGCCGCGCTCGTCCGCGAAGCCGGCGAAATACGGGTAGGCGTAGCTCGGGTCGCCGTGGATCGAGACGGTGAGGACGTCGCCGCGGTCGTAGAAGATGTCCTGCGTCCCGTTGCCGTGATGGAAGTCGAGGTCGAGCACGGCGACCTTCCCCTCGGCGCAGAGGTACTGCGCGGCGATCGCGGCGCTGTTCAGGTAGCAGAAGCCGCCGTAGACGCGGCGCTCGGCGTGGTGTCCGGGCGGCCGGCAGAGCGCGTAGACGAGCCGCTCGCCGCGCCGCAGCCAGTCGGCCCCGGAGAGGGCGCAGTCCGCCGCGGCGCGCGCGGCGATGTAGGCGTTGCTCGTCAGCGGCGTGAAGGTGTCGATGCAGTAGTAGCCGGCCTGCACCTCCTCGTCCTCCGGCTTCCGGTCGCGCAAGCGGATGGGGAAGACGTACGGGTAGACGGCGACGCCGGGGGCGAGCTTCGAGCAGACGCGCTCGATGTAGTGCACGTAGTCGGCGTCGTGCACGGCGAGGATCGGGGCCTCGCCGTGCTCGGTGACGTCCACGAACTCGATCCCGGGGAGCTGGCGGATCGACTGGACGATGCGCTCGACGCGCACCGGCCGCTCGACGTAGCCGCGCTCGCGGATGTGGTGGATCTGGTGCTGTGGCGGCACGAGCACCTTCACCGGGTGGAAGACGCCGTGCTTCGTCGGCACCGCGGCCGGCGCGGACTTGCTGCGCGGCTCCTGGAGGGCGACGGGATCCTCCGTCACCGACTCGACGATCGCCGTCGCGTAGGCGTCGCCGCGGGGGTAGGCGTACTTCCCGAAGAGGATCGCCCGCATCATCCCGCGCACCTCCTCCGCGCCCGGCCGGCGCGCCTCGCCGAGCGAGTCGAAGACGAGGTACGGCTCGCCCTCGGCGCGCCCGGGCCGCTTCGTCTCGTAGGCGGTGCCGGCGATGACGCGTGCGCCGTACCGCTCGTAGAAGCGGATGCGCGCGCGGTTCTCGCGGCGGCGCACCGGATCGGGCTCGAGCTCCGGGTCGTCGGGGCGGACCTCGAGGTAGAGCCCGCGCGAGCCGAGGCGGCCGAGGTACTCGCGGAGCGCCTCGTACAGCGCGCCGCCGACGCCGCGCTGCCGCACCGAGGGATCGACGACGAGGAAGTCGAGCAGCGTCGCGTTGAGCGCCGTGTAGTGGAACGCCAACGCGAAGGCGAGCACGCGCCCTCCGGGCGCCTCCGCCGTGATGACGACCGTGCGGTGCCCGTGCTCCGCCGGGCGGCGCAGCAGGTCCGGGATGCGGTCCGCGTAGTCGGCGTAGGCCTCGCCGTAGTAGCCGCGAAAGATGCGCTGCACCTCGGCGACGCGCCGTGCCTCGAGGTCGGCGTCGAAGACGTGGACGAACCGAATGGCCATGCATCGCTCCTGCGGTGTAGGTCTTGCCCGGCGGGTCGGGCCGTCCGACATTCGGTGACCCGATGCCCCTCGTCGCTTCCATATGCTAACCGCCGGGATCCGCCGCCGGCTCGATCCCTGGCGCGGCGCCCGACCCTCCCGCCCCCCGCTCTGGCGGCGCCTCTCGGCCGCGGAGCTGTTCGTCGCCTCCTTCGCGCTCCTCGTCCTCCTCGGGACGCTCGGCCTGCGCCTCGTGCCGGCGTTCTCCCGGGGCGCGCCGCCCGGCTGGCTCGACGCGCTCTTCATGGCGACGAGCGCGGCGTGCGTCACCGGCCTGGTCGTCCTCGATCCGGTCACGCACTTCACCTTCGCCGGCCAGGCGTTCCTGCTGCTGCTCATCCAGCTCGGCGGGCTGGGGATGATCACCTTCACGACGCTGATCATCCTGGCGCTCGGCCGGCGGCTCTCGCTGCGCCAGGAGACGCTCGTCGCGGCGCCGGGCGTCGCGCCGCACGTGCGCGCCGATCACCTGGCCCGGAGCGTCGTCCGGCTCGCGATCCTCGTGGAAGGCGTCGGGGCGGTGCTGCTCTACCTGGCGTGGATCCCTCGCTTCGGCTGGACCGGCGCGATCTGGCCCGCCGTCTTCCACTCGGTCAGCGCCTTCTGCAACGCAGGATTCGCGCTCTTCTCCGACTCGTTCGTCGGCTTCCAGCGCTCGCCCGTACCGCTGCTGGTCGTCATGGCGCTCATCGTCGCCGGCGGCCTCGGGGCGATCACGCTCGAGGAATCGCGGATGTGGCTGCGCGCGCGACGGGAGCGGCGGGCGGGTCGGGAGGCGGCGCGCCTGCGCATCTCGCTGCACTCGCGGATCGTCCTGATCTCGACGGCGGCGCTCGTCGTCGCCGCCTGGGTCCCGTTCGCGATCTTCGAGTGGGACGCGACGCTGGCGTCGCTGCCGCCCGTGCACAAGCTGGTGAACGCGCTCTTCCTCAGCGTCACGCCGCGCACCGCGGGCTTCGCGAGCATCGACTACTCGAGGGCGACGGACAGCACCAACTTCCTCACGATGCTCCTCATGTTCGTCGGCGGCTCGCCCGGCTCGACCGCCGGCGGCGTCAAGACGACGACCGTGGCCCTCGTGTTGCTACTCGCCTGGTCACGCCTGCGCGGCCGCGAGGAGACCCACGTCGCGGGACGGACGATCCCCGAGGAGACGATCCAGCGGGCGGTCGGCCTGATGGTCGTCGCGACGGTGCTCGTCGCGGGCTGCATCTTCCTGTACACGTTCACCGAGCGCACCGGCGACGACCCGGGGCACGCGCGCTTCCTCTCCGTCGTGTTCGAGTCGGTGAGCGCGTTCAACACCGTCGGGCTGTCGCTGGGCGTCACGCCGACGCTGTCGACGCCGGGCCGGTGGATCACGATCCTGCTCATGTTCGTCGGGCGCGTCGGTCCGCTCACCTTCGCCGCGGCGCTGGCGCTGGCCGCGCGGCGGCGCCGCGTCCAGTTCCGCTTCGCGCGCGAGGACGTCGTCATCGGATGAAACTCGAACGGAGGACGCCGGACGCATGAAGCGCTTCGTGCTCGTCGGACTGGGGAACTTCGGCGGCGCGCTCGCCGAGGCGCTGTACGCGCAGCAGCACGACGTCGTCGTCGTCGATGTGAACGAGGACGCCGTCGAGCGCATCGCGTCGCGGGTGACGCGGGCGGTCGTCGGGGACGGGCGAAGCGCCGACGTCCTCGACCGCGTCGGCGCCCGCGAGGCCGACGCCGCCGTCGTCAGCACCGGCGACGACATCACCGCGAGCATCCTCGCGACGATGGCGCTGCGCGACCTCGGCGTGAGGGAGGTCTACGTAAAGGTCGTCTCCGCCGACCACGCCCGCGTGATGGAGAAGATCGGCGTGACCGAGACGATCTTCCCCGAGCGCGACTCGGCGCTCCGCCTCGCGACGCGCCTGTCGAGTGCCGCGATCCTGAACTACTTCCGGCTCGGACCCGACTTCAGCATCCAGGAGATGGCCGTGCCGACGCCGTGGATCGGCCGCTGCCTGCGCGAGCTCGCCCTGCGCGAGCGCTTCAGCATCTCCGTCATCGCGATGCACGACGTGCTGACGGACGAGATGATCCCCGTCCCCGACCCGGACGCGCCGCTCAAGGAGTCGGACACCCTCCTCGTCGCCGGCCGCGACCAGGATCTCGCGCGCGCCGCGAAGCTCACCTGACCGCCGACGCCGACCGACGGAGCCGAATGCCGAGCCGGATCGAGGACTACGCACTGCTCGGGGACTGCGAGACCGCGGCGCTCGTCGGCCGCGACGGGTCGATCGACTGGCTCTGCTGGCCGCGCTTCGACTCCGGCGCCTGCTTCGCCGCGCTCCTCGGCGGACCGGAGCACGGACGCTGGCAGGTCGCGCCCGCCGATCCGGCGGCGCGCGTGCGTCGGCGCTACCGCGGACACACTCTCGTCCTCGAGACCGAGATCGAGACCGCCGAGGGCGCCGCCACCGTGATCGACTTCATGCCGCTGCGCGGCACGAACTCGGACCTCGTCCGCATGGTCGTCGGCCGGCGCGGGCGCGTCGCCATGCGCACGGAGCTCGTCATCCGCTTCGACTACGGCTCGACGGTGCCGTGGATCTCGCGCATGGAGGACGGCTCGCTCCGGGCCATCGCCGGTCCCGACATGCTGATCCTCCGCTCGGACGTGCCGCTGGAGGCGTCGCAGCTCAGCCACGCCGCCTCGTTCACGGTCGGCGCCGGGGAGACGGTCGCCTTCGTGCTCACCTACGCCGCGTCGCACGAGCCGCCGCCGCGGCCGGTGGACCCGCACGCCTCGCTCGCCGAGACGGAAGCGTTCTGGCGCGACTGGTCGTCGCGGTGCTGTTACCGCGGCGAGTGGTCGGACGCCGTCATGCGGTCGCTCGTCACGCTGAAGGCGCTGACGTACCGCCCGACGGGCGGCATCGTGGCCGCGCCGACGACGTCGCTCCCCGAGCAGCTCGGCGGACAGCGCAACTGGGACTACCGCTACTGCTGGCTCCGCGACGCGACGCTCACGCTCCTCACCCTGATGGACGCCGGCTACTACGAGGAGGCGGCGGCGTGGCGCGACTGGCTGATCCGCGCCGCGGCCGGGCGTCCGTCGGAGGTGCAGATCATGTACGGGATCGGCGGCGAGCGCCGGCTTCCCGAATGGCACGTGCCGTGGCTCCCCGGCTACGAGGGCGCCTCGCCGGTGCGCGTCGGCAACGCCGCCTACGACCAGCTCCAGATCGACGTCTTCGGCGAGGTCCTCGACGCTCTCTACCAGTCGCGGCTCGGCGGGCTGCCGTCGAGCACCGAGGCGTGGGAGCTCGCGCGCGCGCTCGTCGGCCACCTCGAGGGCGTGTGGGACCGTCCGGACGAGGGGATCTGGGAGGTGCGCGGCGGGAAGCGCCACTTCGTCCACTCCAAGGTCATGGCGTGGGTCGCGGTGGACCGCATCGTCAAAGGCGCCGAGCAGTTCGGCCGCGACGGCCCGACGGAGCGCTGGCGCGCGCTGCGCGAGCGCATCCACGCCGACGTCTGCCGGAACGGCTTCGACCCGTCGATCGGATCGTTCGTCCAGGCGTACGGCACGACGCGGCTGGATGCGAGCCTGCTGATGCTGCCCCTCGTCGGCTTCCTCCCCGCCGAGGACCCGCGCATTCGCGGGACGGTCGAGGCGATCGAGCGGCGCCTCGTCGTCGACGGGCTGGTGCACCGGTACGACACGGAGTCCGGCGTCGACGGCCTCCCGCCGGGCGAGGGCGCCTTTCTGGCCTGCAGCTTCTGGCTCGCCGACAACTTCGTCCTGCTCGGCCGCCACGACGACGCGCGGGCGCTGTTCGAGCGGCTCCTCGCGCTGCGCAACGACGTCGGGCTGCTCGCCGAGGAATACGATGCGCGCCTCGGCCGCCAGACCGGCAACTTCCCCCAGGCCTTCTCGCACGTCGGCCTCGTGGACACCGCGCTCAACCTCGCGCAGGCGGCGAGCCCGGCCGAGCAGCGGGCGTCGAGCGGACTCGCCGCGGACTGAGCGGCCGGGCGCTCACGCGCCCGGAGGCGCCCCTGCCGGTTGCATGGGGGCTACCGCGTCGCCAGTCGCGGCCGCCCGAACGCGGCGCTCGGCGTCGCACTTCACGAGACGCAGCGTCTCGATTCGGATGAGGCGCACGCCGGGCTCGACCATCGTCCAGTAGCTGCGGAAGCGCCGACGCGCCTCGGCGTCGGTCGTCGCGACTCGCGTTTCCGAGCGGAAGCGCGACGACGTCGGTCCGATCGGGTCGACCGCGAGATTCCAGACGATCTTCACGTAGCCGCGCTCGTCGAACGCGACGAGCTCGCCCGGCGGGAGGCCGACGAACCGCGGCTCGGCGTCCCACGGGCGCGTCACCGCTCCGAACACGAGCTCGCGCTCCGGCGTCTCGTCGAGAATCCGCCAGCCGAGGCGGAGCACCGTGTCGACGAACGGCTCGCGCGGCGCCGGCTCGCTGCGCGCGCCACGCATGAGGAGCTCGCGTCCGCGGAAGACCGCCCGGACGATCGGCGAGCGCTGCAGGTCCAGCCTGCGCGCGGCCGCCCACGCGAGCTCGGCAGGCGCGCGGATGCGTACGGAGTGCCGCTCCACGATCTCGTACTCGCGCATGAAGCGATCGAGCGACGCGTCGCCGGCGCCGTCGCGGGCGGCGTGCCCGTACCGGAGCCACGTGCGCGCGGCGTAGCCGAGCCCGAGGAGCGCGGCGGCGCCGATGCTGCTGCCGGCGATGCGGCCGGCCCGTCCCAGCGTCGAGTTCATGCACCCTCCTGTCCAGGCGTTCGTGGAAGGCGCGCGGGGGCGCGCCGGCAGCACGATCGCCGGCGCAACGCGGCTCCGCTGTCGGTCGTTCGCCTGTTTCCCTGCGGTGGTCCGCCGACACGCAGCCCCGTGCGGATTCGGCCGACACGCACCCGTGAATTCGCCGATTGGGCGCGTCCGGACGGCGCGTAGCTTGGAGCAGAGCCGCCGGACGCGCGATCTCCGCAGGTCCGCACGGCTCGAGACGCGCGGCGCCGGCTCCGGGAGCCTCCCGCGGCGAGCGCCGCCATCGACGGAGGACACGAGCGATGAAGCGCTCCACACGAGCAGCGAGCCCGGGCTCCCGGTCGGCCGCGACGCGCGCGCTCACGCGGCGGATTCTCGTCGCCACCGATGGCGCGACCGGCGCCGACGCGGCGCTGCGCATCGCGGCGGCGCTGGTGCAGCGGGATGGAGGACACGCCGAAGTCCTCACCGTGGTGCCGCCCCTTCCGGTCCTCCCGCCGATGACCGGCATCGCCTCCGACGCGGGACTCCTCTGGAGCTACACGCCGTCGGATGAGGAGCTGATGGCGGCGCAGCGGGCCCGCGCCCGCACGCAGCTCGAGCGCCTCGGCGTCGCCGACTGGCCGGTGCACGTCTCCTTCGGCGACCCGGCGCACGAGATCGCCGCCGCGGCGCGCGCGAGGCGCGCGACGCTGGTCGTCATGGGGATCGGGCGGCACAAGCCGATCGACCGGCTTCTCGGCACCGAGACCGCGCTCAAGGTGGTTCGCGTCGCCCCGGTGCCGGTGCTCGCCGTGCCGCAGGACCGCGAGCGGCTGCCGCGGCGCGTCGTCGTCGCGGTGGACTTCAGCCTCTCGAGCCACGAGGCGGCGCGCGCCGGACTCGAGCTGCTCGCCGACGACGGCGTGCTGCGGCTGGTGCACGTCCGCCCGCTCGTCGAGTTCCCGGTGCGCAATCAGGACCGCTGGATCGAGCTGTACGACCAGGGTGCTGCCCGGCTCTTCGAGCAGATGCTCGAGCGCCTCCGGCCGTCTGCGGGCGTGACGGTCGAGACGGCGGTGATGCGCGGCGACGCGGGGCACGAGGTCCTCGCCGACGCCGAGGCCGGCGCTGCCGACGTCGTCGTCGTCGGCGCGCAGGAGAAGCCGCGCGGAGAGCGGATCCTCCTCGGCAGCGTCGTCGCCAAGACGCTCCGCGGTGCGCGGTGCGCGGTGCTGACGACGCCGCCGGTCGCCGTCCCCGCGGCGAAGCACGAGACCGAGGCGCCGGCGACGGTCGCGGGGCCGACGTCGGCGGCGGCAGCAAGGCGCGGCAGCGAGCAGCCGGCGTAGGACGAGCCGGCTCGCCGGGGAGATGGCACATGGGCGAGCGCCGGGAGCCGATCGATCGAGCGCGACGCGTCGCGCGGATGACGTTCGCGATCGGCACGCTGCTCGTCGTCGAGGCCGTCGTCTTCGGCCTCGCCGCCCTCCCCGTCGTGCTCCTCTGGCGGCTCGTTCCGCGTGCCCCGGTCGCCCGGGCGCTGTGGCAGCCGGTCGCGCTCGCGCTCGCCCTCGGCCCCGGCTACCTCGTCTTCGCCGTGCTGCTGATGATCTTCTCCGCACTCGCGACGCGGGTGCTCGGCTGGCGCACGCCGCGCGATGCCGGCCTGCGCATCGCCGACCTCGGCTGGCCGCTGCTGCGCTGGGTGCGCGGGATCGCGGTGTCGCACGTCGTGCGCGTCTTCGCCGGCGCGCTTCTCCGCGCGACGCCGCTCTGGACGTTCTACCTCCGTCTCGGCGGGGCGCGCCTCGGGCGGAGGGTATACGTCAACAGCCTCGCGCTGACCGACTACAACCTGCTCGAGTTCGGCGAGGGCGTCGTCATCGGCTCGGACGTGCACCTCTCGGGGCACACGGTCGAGGACGGCGTCGTGCGGACCGGCGCCGTCCGGCTGGGAAGGGGCGTGACGATCGGCGTCGGCAGCGTGATCGGGATCGACGTCGAGATCGGCGCCGGCGCGCAGGTCGGCGCGCTGAGCCTCGTCGCGAAGCACTCGCGGCTCGCCGGTGGACGCACGTACGTGGGAGTTCCGGCTCGCCTGCTCGGCGCCGACGCGGCGACGCAGGATCGCGGCGACGCAGCGTCCGCGATTGTCTCACGCCGGTGAGCAGGTCGCCCGACTGCTCGCGCTCGCCGGCGCCCGCACATTCGAGGATGCGCCGACGAAGGCGCTCGAATCGCGCGAAATGGAGGAGGCGACCATGAAAACCGACATGCAGCTCCAGCACGACGTCGCGGAGGAGCTCGGGTGGGAACCGAGCATCCGCGACAACGACATCGCCGTCGCCGCGAAGGACGGGGTCGTCACGCTCTCGGGCTTCGTCGACAGCTACGCCGAGAAGTTCGCGGCGGAGCGCGCCGCCGAGCGGGTGAGCGGCGTGCGGGCGATCGCGACGGAGCTCGAGGTGCGCCTGCCGACCTCGAAGAAGCGTCCGGACAGCGACATCGCGCACGCCGCGCTCGCCGCGCTGCGCTGGGATACGCAGGTGCCCGACGAGCGTCTGCGGGTGAAGGTGGACGACGGGTGGGTCCTGCTCGAGGGCGACGTCGAGTGGCAGTTCCAGAAGGACGCCGCGACACGCGCGGTGCGCTACCTGACGGGCGTAAAGGGCGTCGGCAACCTCATCGAGGTGAAGCCGCGCGTCGTCTCGACGTTCGAGGTGAGCCGGAAGATCAAGGACGCGCTGCGCCGCACCGCCGAGCACGATGCCGATCGCATCACGGTCGAGGCGTCCGGAGGGAGGATCACGCTGCGTGGCAGCGTGCGGTCGTGGGCCGAGCGGCAGGACGCGGAGCGCGCGGCGTGGGCCGCCCCCGGCGTGACGACCGTCGACGACAAGCTCGTCATCAACGTGTGACGTTCGCCGCGGGCCCGCGCCGCCCGCCCGGGTGCGGTCCGCGGAGGGAGGAGGCCATGGTCACGGTGCTGCGCGACCGGCGCGAGGGCGGACGGCTGCTCGCGGCGAAGCTCCGGCGGTTCGCCGGCCGTCCGGACGTCGTCGTGCTCGGACTGCCGCGCGGCGGGATCCCGGTCGCGCACGAGGTCGCGCGAGCGCTCGGCACGCCGCTCGACGCGTTCGTCGTCCGCAAGCTGGGCGTGCCGGGCTACGAGGAGCTGGCGATGGGGGCGATCGCGGCGGGTGGCGTGCGCGCGCTCGACCGCGCGACGATCGAGCAGCTCGGCATCCGGCGCGAGGCGGTCGAGGCGGTGCTCGCGAGGGAGGAGCGGGAGCTCGAGCGGCGCGAGCGCCTCTATCGCGGCGCCCGTCCGGCGCCGGCGGTGCGCGGCCGGACGGTGATCCTCGTCGACGACGGGCTCGCGACCGGCGCCAGCATGCGTGCCGCGATCGCGGCCCTGCGGGCGCAGGAGCCGGCCGCGATCGTCGTCGCCGCCCCGGTCGGCGCCGCGTCCACGTGCGAGGAGATGCGGCGCATCGCCGATGGCTGCGTCTGCGTCGTGACCCCGGAGCCGTTCTACGGCGTCGGTGCGTGGTACGCCGACTTCTCCCAGACGACGGATGCCGAGGTGCGCGAGCTGCTCGACGACGCGCCGCGACACAGCGCGCCGGCGCTGTCGTCCGCCTGACGATACGACGAGCGACGGGCATCCCGAGTTCCGCCGCCCGCATCACGATCAATCGGAGGAACGGACCATGAAGACCGACATGCAGCTGCAGCGAGACATCGCGGACGAGCTCAGGTGGGAGCCGAGCATCCGGGACAACGACATCGCGGTCGCCGCGAAGGACGGCGTCGTGACGCTCTCCGGCCGCGTCGACAGCTACGCCGAGAAGTTCGCGGCGGAGCGCGCCGCCGAGCGGGTGAGCGGGGTGCGGGCGATCGCCGACGATCTCGAGGTCACGCTCCCGGGCACGTCGCGGCGCACCGACACGGACATCGCGCACGCCGCGGTGAACGCGCTCCGGTGGGACATCCAGGCGCCGGACGACAGGATCCGCACGAAGGTGGACGACGGGTGGATCACCCTCGAGGGCGACGTGGAATGGCAGTACCAGAAGGCCGCCGCCGTGCGTGCCGTCCGCTACCTGACCGGCGTCCGGGGCGTGACCAACCTCATCGCCGTGAAGCCGACGAAGGTCTCGTCGTTCGAGGTCGGCAGCAAGATCAAGGAGGCGCTGCGGCGCACGGCCGAGCACGACGCCGAGGCGATCACGGTCGAGACGTCGGACGGCCGGGTGACGCTCAAGGGCACCGTGCGCTCGTGGGCGGAGCGGCAGGACGCCGAGCGCGCCGCGTGGGGCGCGCCGGGCGTGACGTACGTCGAGGACAAGCTCCTCATCACCACCTGACGGGATCCGCGCCGATGCTCGACGGGCGCGCGGCCTCATCGGCCGCGCGCCCGTCGAGCGTTCCAGGGCGTCGCCGCGTCACTTCTTCGAGCCGATCTCGATCTCGCGGCCGCGCGCTGCGGTCCCCGTCGCCTTCGGCAGGTGCACCGTCAGGACGCCATCGTCGAACTGGGCGGCGACCTTCGCACCGTCGACCGCGCTGGGCAGCGCGAAGGAGCGCCGGAACGCGCCGTACGAGCGCTCCCACAGCAGGTAGCGCTTGTCCTCGTCCCCCTCCTTCCGCTCCTCCCGCTTCTCGCCGCGGATCGTGAGCATGCCGTCCTCGAACTCCACGTGGATGTCGCCCTGCTTCATCCCCGGCAGCTCCGCCGTCACCGTGAACTCCTTGGCGTTCTCCGCGACCTCGATCGCGGGAATGACGCCGACCGACTGCGCGAACGGGTCGGCGGGGAAGGACTCCTCGAAGAAGCGGCTGAGCGGCATCCCCAGGAACCGGTCGAGGTTGCTGCGCATCTCCTCGATCGGGCGGAACGCGGTCCGCGGCTGCGCGTAGGTCTGCGCGCGGCGCGGCAGTTTCGTGCTGGGCATCTGTTCCTCCCTGCTGAGTGGTGATCGACACCGTTCTTCAGGTGCGACTCGAAGGTGCGCGACGCGGGGCCGGCGGTCTGTCGGGCGAGGGGGCGGTTCTGTGCGGAAAGGACCGACGGAGACGCGGGCCCGACGAGTCGATCGCGCTCGCCGCTACGGCGTTGCGCCGCCGTGCTCGAGCCGCCGCTCGCCGCTCCGCTCGGCGATCGCCTCCGCGGCGCGCGCGCGGAGCCGCAGCGCCTCGTCCCACCCCGCTCCCTCGACGGGGATCGGCGCGCCGATCCGGACGTGCACGCGGCCGGGGCGGGGACGGCGCGTG
>DASUSM010000026.1:0-24205 GCA_036375115.1 Gemmatimonadaceae bacterium
GCGCCGTGCTCCTCGCGGTCGATGCCGACGCTCGCCGTCATGTAGCGCTCCGCGCCGATCCCTTCCGCTCGCTGCCGGAACCGGTTGGACTCGAACACGCCGGCCCCGGCGAGCGGGAGGAGCGCAACGGTGAGCGCGACCTGCGTGACGATCACCGTGGTCCAGAAGCCGCCGAACCGGAGCCCCGATCGGGCCGCACCCTCGCTGCGGAGCGCGGCGTTCACGTCGATCCTCGTGACGCGCAGCGCCGGCAGGACGCCGACGATCGCGGCGCCGACCAGCGCGAGCAGCGCCGCGTACGACACGGTCCGCCACGACAGGCCGTCGTCGATCCAGTACGGCATCCCGCCGCCGCCGGCGAACTGGGCGAGCCCCCAGCTCAGCGACACTTTGGCCACGAGCAGGCCGACCATCGCCGCGAGGCCGGTCAGCACGAGCGCCTCGACGAACAGCTGCCCGACGATGCGGCCGCGGCTGGCGCCGAGCGCGGTGCGGACCGTGATCTCCCAGCTGCGCGTGGCGGTCCGGGCGAAGACGAGCGCGGCGACGTTCGCGCACACGATGGCGAGCAGCGTCAGGAAGACGCCGTTCACGACGTACAGCACGTTCCTGATCATGAGCGCGGGTCCGCCCTCGGCGAGCGGCTTCGCGTACGTCGTGACGCGCGGCCGCAGATGCTCGTGCGTCTCCGGGCTGGCGGCCGCCATGCGCGCCCCGAGCACGGCCAGCTCGGCCCGCGCGTCCTCGATCGACGCGCCCGGCGCCAGCCGCCCGAAGATCGACACCGTCGGACCCGTGCGCGGCACGAGCGTTGTGCCGTCCACGCGCAATGGCGCCCAGATGCGCTCGCTCACCGGAAAGCCGAATCCGTCCGGCATCACGCCGACGATCGTCGCGCTCGTCGTGCCGAGCTTCACGGATCTGCCGAGCACCGCCGGGTCGCTCTCGAAACGCGCCGTCCACAGCGCGTGGCCGATGACGACCACCGGCGGCTCCGCCGCCCGTTCGTCCCGCTCCGTCAGCGTACGGCCCAGCAGCGGTTGCGCGCCCAGCATTCGGAACGCGTTCGCGGTGATCTCCGCGCCCCGCACCGGCTCCACACCTCCGTCCTCGGTCGCGAGGTTGCGAACGAAGGGGACCGCCGCACCGAGGTCGTCGACGGTCGTCACCTGCTCGCGCCAGATCGCGAAGTCGTGCAGCGATCGCCCGTCCGGCCGGAACGCGTTCGCGTCCCAGTTCCGAATCGAGACGACGCGCTCGGCATCCCGGACGGGCAGCCGCGGGTTCTGCCACTTGTTCAACGCCTCGAAGTAGATGGCGCCGAGCGCGATCGCGACGGCGATCGCGACCGTGCCGACGAGGGTGAGCCCCGGGTACCGCGCGAGCATACGGAGCCCGACCTTGAAGTCGAGCGAGGAGGAGCGGAGCGAGCGCATGCGGGCGACGAGCGTCTTCATCATGAGGTTCTCTCCCTGTCGGCCCGATCTCCTGGAGCTTCGATCTCGATCGGCTCGATGTTGTCCCCCTCGTCCCAGTCGAGGAGGTTGTACGGGTCGATGCCGGCGCGGTCCGGCCGCTCCTGTACCGTGATCGTGAGGGTCTGACGCCCCGATCGGATGGGGTGCTTCTGCACGTGCAGCGGCGCTCCGAGCACCTCGCCCGGCTTCGCGGGGGCGAAAATGCCGATCTCGATCCGCTCACCGATCGGCACCTCGTTCTCGACGCCGGCGCTGTCCGCGACGACCTTGCGCGCCTCGACCTCCAACGTCACTCGCCAGGCGCCGGTTTCGGTCCGCACCGCCGTCGCCCGCTCCGTGTCGAACGTCCAGAACGCGTTCACCGCGAAGAGGTCGTGCAGCAGCGGGCGCAGCGAGTCCGGCGTCACCGCCTCGAGCTCCCGATAGAGGTCGACGGTCGTGGCCAGGGAGGACGCCTTGTTCCGGATCAGCGTGCGGAGCGCGCCGTTCACGCGATCCTCGCCCAGGTACTCGCTGAGCGCGTACATCGCGTACGGACCCTTCCGATAGCTGGCCCACGGATCGATCGCGCGGAGCAGCGGACGGCCGGTGCGGATCTGCGGCCACGGGTTCGGCTGGCGCATGTAGCTCATGAACCGCCGCAGCGCCTCCCTCCCCTTCACGTGCTGCACGAGGCGCATCGCCGAGTACCAGGCGAGCCCCTCGGAGATGACGCCGCCCCCCTCGGCGAAGGCGGGCTTCAGCTGCACGGCCCACCACTGGTGCCCCATCTCGTGCCCGACGACCTCGAAGATCGCATCGAAGCCGTTCCCCTGCGGATCGAGCAGGAAGAAGCCTTCGCCGGCCGTGATGACACCGCTGCCGTCGACGCCCATGCCGAAGAAGTTGCCGGGCTGCTCGACGAGCTTCAGGAAGGGAAACGGATAGGGACCGAACTGCGCGGAGTAGTACTCGAGTGAGGCTCGCACGCCGCGGAGCAGGCGCTCGACGTGCTTCGTGTGTCCCGGGTGGAGGAAGAGCTGGACGTCCACATCCTTCCACTGCTCGCGGTGCACCGCGTAGTCGGCGGAGAAGAAGACGTGCATCCCGCCGATCGGAACGTCGCTGGCGTACCGGAAGTACCGGCGCCCGTTCTCGATCCACGTGCGGCGCAGAGCGCCCGGAGCGACCGCCACCTGATCGTCGTCGGTGCCGACGATCGCGTCGAACGTCGCCGGCACGCCCGCCGCCATGCCCGGATCGACGTCGCCGGGCGGGGGGAGCGTCACCTGCCGCGGCAGCCCGTACTCGCGCCGCTCCTCCGCGCCCCACAGCTCGCGCAGCGGCTGGTAGCCGATGACCGGGAGCGCGGACCCCGTGAGGTAGGTGCCGTTCTCGAGGATCGCCTGCCCCGCCCCGTTGCTGCGCAGGCCGCCGTGGCCGAAGCCGCGCCGCTCGAACCGCACGTCGAAGCCCATCGTCAGCGAGTCGCCGGGCTGCAGCGGCTCGTCCAGCGCGTAGATGTGGTGGCCGGCGACGTCGTCGGCGAGCACCCGCCGGAACGCGCGGTCGAACGTCACGCGTGTGTCGACGTAGAACGCCGGCTCGACGTGCACGGAGTCGATCGGCACCTCGTGGCGGTTGACGAGGCGGTAGCTGCCGCGCATCGTCGCCGCCCGCCGCGCGGGATACAGCTCGACCCGCAGCTCCGTGTGGACGTTGGCGGGCTGCGGCTTCCCCTCGTACGTCCCGTACTGGCGCTCGTACTCGGCGCGCCGCCGCACGAGCTCGTCGTCGGTGACGTGCGCGTTGAGCACGTTCGTGTTGTAGAAGACGAAGCCGCCGAGCGCGAGGACGAGCGCCACGGCCGCGGCCGCGGTGCGCATCGTCGCACGCGTGACGCGATGCCGCGCCGCGCGCAGGCGCGTCGCGAGCCCCGACTCCCTGCCGCGCACCCACGCCAGCCTCGCCGCGACGGCGAGCAGCAGTGCCCACGCCGCCCAGTAGAGCTTGAACCAGAGCCAGGGGCCCACCGACCCGCCGAAGCCGCGCATCTCCGTGAACGACCACGCCGGGCCCGCGGAGTAGACGAGGAGGTTGTGCTCGATCCCGAGCACGTCCGCGAAGATCAGCAGAAGATACGCGACGAGCGCGACGAGCTGTCCGAGATACTTGTGATCGACGACGACCTGGATCGCGAGGGCGAGCATCGCGAAGAGCAGGTACTCGGGGAGCTGGAAGCCGAACAGGAGCGTGACGTAGCGATCGACCTCGAAGTCGTGGTAGCCCCTGAACGTCTGGGTGAGCACCCCGGCCACCGTCATCATCGTCATCAGCGCGACGAGCACGAGGGCGAGCCCGAGATACTTGCCGAGGAAGAGGACCCACTCGGGCACCGGCGTCGCATCGACGCTCTCGTCGAGCCGCACATCCCGCTCGCGCCAGACCAGCTCGCCCGAGAAGAAGATGACGAGCAGCGGCACCATGACCAGGTAGTTGATCGGGTCGGTGATCGGGAAGGTGAGGTACCTGGACACGATCTCGACGGTCCGCGGCAGCAGCGGCACGCCCCACTGCTGCAGCTCGATGACCATGATCAGGACGAGCATTGCGGGGTACGCGGCGAGCAGGAAGAGTCCGGGAAGGCTCGTCGCGATCGTCCGGAACGACGATCGCGCGATCGCCAGCGTCTGGCGCAGGCGCGTCGCCATGCCGAACGAACCCTGGACGCGCGGGACGGCGATCGCGATGCGCGCGGGCGCGGCGACGTCGGGCGCCGGCGTCGTTCCGCGAAAGCGCTGCAGGAGCCGGCTCACCGGATCCGTGGCCGTGCGGTGCGCGAAGCGGAAGCGCAGGTGGACGACGGCGAGCACGAGCAGCGAGATGCCGATCCAGACGAGCCGGTTGATCAGCATCGGCCCCTCGAGGGTGAACATGCGGACGTTCTTCTCGACGATCGTCCAGTTCGACATCATCTCGTTCATGATCGCGAAGACCCCGATCGGGTCGGACAGCATCGCGATCTCCGGCCTCGCCAGCTTCGAGATGTAGAGGAAGACGGTGACCGGATACGAGAGGAAGAAGAGCGCGAAGCTGCCGACGTAGGCGGCCATCGGCCGGCCGCTCAGGAGCGCCGCGGAGAACTGCATCGTCGTCGCGATGAGCGCGTTCGGCAGCGCGATGAAGCCGTAGGCGGCGAGGTAGGCGGCCGGGCGGAACGGGCCGACGACGTCGGGGTTCGCGCCGGGACCGTGCACGGCGAGCAGGCTCCCGAGCTGGACGCCGAGCAGGATCAGGCAATGGAGAAGGAGGGCGGCGAGGAAGCGACCGCCGAGATACTCGGCCTTGCCGACCGGGCTCGCGTAGACGAGCGGATACATCCCCGTGTGGACGTCGCGCGCGGCCGCCTCGCCGGCCACCGCCGGGGCGACCAACAGCCAGATCTGGCAGCTGAACACCGTGACGGAGGCGATGATGAACGGCGAGTTGAGGACGAAGTCCTCGGGAAGCGTGACGGGGACGATCGCCACCCGCGTGCTGACGAGCGCGAACACGACGAGCACCGCCATCGAGAGCCAGGGCCAGGCTCGGCGGAGCTGGTACGCGAGCTCGAAGCGGAGAATCCCGGCGAGCCTCATCGCGACGCGACCCGCTCCGCCGGCGCCTCCTGCTCGCGGCGCCGGCCGATGTGGCCGGCCATCGCGGTGAAGTAGACGTCCTCGAGGTCCGGCTCCGCCGGCTCGAAGCCGTTGTCCGGCGACGAGTCGGCGTGGACGCGGACGACCGTGCGGCCGGCGAGGAGCTTCGTCGAGACGACCGCGTGCTCCCGCTCCGCCTCGGGCAGCTCGGCCTTCGACATCACGCGGCGCCAGATCCGGCCGCGGAGCTCGCTCACCGCGCGCAGCGGCTCGGCCTCGAGGAGGATCTCCCCCCGGTCGATGATCGCCATGCGGGTGCACAGCTCGGAGACGTCCTCGACGATGTGCGTGGAGAGGAGGACGACGGCGTTCTCGCCGATCTCGCTCAGCAGGTTGAGGAAGCGCACGCGCTCCGCGGGGTCGAGCCCCGCCGTCGGCTCGTCGACGATGAGGAGCTTCGGGTCGCCGAGCAGCGCGACGGCGACGCCGAAGCGCTGCTTCATCCCGCCCGAGTAGCCGCCGAGCTTCTGGCGGCGGACGTCCCACAGGTTCGTCTGGCGGAGGAGGGCCTCGACGATCTCTCGTCGCGCGCGGCGCTCGCCGATCCCCTCGAGGAGGGCGAAGTGGTCGAGCAGCTCCTCGGCGCTGACCTTCGGGTAGACGCCGAACTCCTGCGGCAGGTAGCCGAGCGTTTTGCGCACCTCGTCCTTGCGGGCGAGGACGTCGAGATCGCCAAGGTGGATGCTCCCCTCGTCGGCGTCCTGGAGGGTGGCGAGGATGCGCATGAGGGTGGACTTGCCGGCGCCGTTGGGACCGAGGAGGCCGTACATCCCGGGGGGGATGGTGAGCGAGACATCGTGCAGGGCCTGGACGCCGTTGGGGTAGCGCTTGGAGACGCCGCGGATGCGCAGTTCCATGGGGGTCGGAGCGGGTGACGTGCGTTCGTGGTCGTGAGGGGGAGACGCGCCCCGTCGCAGCCGTTTACGCAAAGGACTCTGCAACGTAAAGTAGGTCACGCCCCGCGGCAAGACACGCCCGCCGTTTTTCTCTTGACGTCTACAGCAACCGGATCCAGTTTACTGTAGACGCCTACAGGAACCCCCGCCCCGAGCTACCGTGGCCGAACGACCCCGGACCGACGCCCTCCGCCGCGCGCTCGGCGACGAGATGGAGAGCTGGCGCCGCTTCGCCGCCGGCCTCGAGGCCGCCCTCCGCACCACCTGACCGGATTCGCCGCGGCGTCCGCCGCGGTCCCTCCTCCCACCGCAGCACCGGAGCACCCATGAGCTGGCTCGACGCGACGCGCGCGCGCCTTCGCCTCCTGCTCTCTCGCGACGCCGCCGAGCGCCGCATCGACGACGAGATCCGCTTCCACATCGACATGGAAGCGGAGCGGCTCGCGCGCGAGGAGGGGCTCGACGCGGTCGAGGCGCGGCGCCGCGCGCTCGTCGCCTTCGGCGGCGTCGAGCGGCACAAGGAAACGCTGCGTTCCGACCGCGGACTCGCATGGCTCGGCGGGCTCTCGCTCGACTTCAGGCTCGCCGCCCGGATCCTCGTCAAGTACCCGGGGCTGACGGCCGTCGGCGGGCTCGCGATGGCGTTCGCCGTGTGGGTCGGCGTCGTCGTCTTCGAGATGGTGCGCGTCGCCGCCTTCCCGTCGCTCCCGCTGCCCGACGGCGACCGCATCGTGGAGGTCCGCTACTGGAACGTGGCGGAGAACGAGCCCGAGTCGCGAGCGCTGCACGACTTCCTCGTCTGGCGCCGCGAGCTCCGGTCCGTGTCCGACCTCGGTGCGTACCGCGATGTCGTGCAGAACCTCGTCGGCGACGACGGGAACGCCGCCCCGGTCGTGGCGGCGGAGGTCACCGCCTCCGCCTTCCTCATCGCCCCGGACCCGCCGCTGCTCGGCCGCACGCTGGTCGCCGCGGACGAGCGGGCCGGCGCGCCGCCCGTGATCGTGCTCGGGCACGATGTCTGGCGCACGCGGTTCGCGGGCGACTCCCAGGTGGTCGGCCGGAGCGTGCGGCTCGGCGAGGCGTTCGCCACCGTGGTGGGCGTGATGCCTGATGGCTTCGAGTTCCCCGTGGCGCACGAGGTGTGGACGCCGCTGCGCGCCGAGCCCCTCGACCGCGGTCCGCTGACGGGTCCGGGGATCACGATCTTCGGCCGGCTCGCGCCGGGCGTTGCGCTCGAGTCGGCGCAGGCGGAGCTCGCGGCGTTCGCCCGGCGCGCCGCGGCCGAGAGCCCGGCCACGCACGAGCACCTGCAGCCGCGCGTCGGGTCGTACGTCCGCATGTACGTCGACCCGACCATGTCGGGTAAACCGCTGATGATGTCGTTCAACCTCTTCGCGGTGATGCTGGTCGTCCTCGTCTGCGGGAACGTCGCGCTGCTGCTCTTCGCGCGCGCGGCGACGCGCGAGGGCGAGATCATCGTGCGCACCGCGCTCGGCGCGAGCCGCGGCCGGATCGTCGTGCAGCTCTGCGCCGAGGCGCTCGTGCTCGCCGGGCTCGCGACGATGGTGGGGCTCGCGGCCGCGGGATACGGGCTGCGCGCGCTGGGCACGCCGTTCCTCGAGCGCAACCTCGGGCAGCTCCCCTTCTGGATCGACCCGCACCTCTCGCCCACCGCGGTGGCGTACGCGTTCGGGCTCACCGTCCTCGGCGCGCTGATCGCGGGAGTGGTGCCGGCGCTCAAGGTCACGCGCGGACTCGGCCCACGCCTCAGGCAGGGCACGGCCGGCGCGGGCGGCCTGCGATTCGGCGGGGTCTGGACCGCGGTCATCGTCGCGCAGGTCGCGGCGACGGTCGCCTTCCCGGCCATCGTCTTCGTCGAGCGGAGCGAGATCGTGCGCATGCGGTCGAAGCAGCCCGCGTTCGCGACCGGGGAGTACCTCGGCGTGCGGCTCCAGATGGACCCGGCGCTCACGGTGAGCGCGGACACCGGAGCCGCGCTGGCGGAGCACCACGCACGGTTCGGTGCCGCGCTCGAGATGCTGCGCCGCCGCGTGGAGTCGGAGCCGGGCGTCGAGGGGGTCACGTTCGTGGATCGGATGCCGCGCATGTACCACCGCGAGCAGTGGGCCGAGCTCGACGATGCGGCGCGGACCGGCTACGAGGTGAGCACCGCGCTCGTCGACCCGTCGTACTTCGAGGTGCTCGAGACGCCGATCCTCGCGGGGCGCGCGTTCCGCCCCGTCGAGCTCGGACCCGACGCGCGCGTCGCGATCGTGGACCGCGGCTTCGTGGACCAGGTGACGAAGGGACGCAACCCGATCGGCCAGCGCGTCCGGCTCGCCGAGGGCCGGAGACCCGACCCGCTCGAGTCGGAAGCGACGATCCGGTGGTACGAGATCGTCGGCGTGGTCGACGATCTCGGCATGGGGCACGTCGCGCAGATGGGGCGGCCCGCGGGGCTCTACCTGCCGGCGGCGCCGGGGACCGCGGCGAGCGGCGGCGCGGTGCACATGATGGTCCACGTGCGCGGAGACCCGTGGACGCTCGCGCCGCGGCTCCGCACCGTCGCCACCGCGGTGGACCCGACGCTCCGGCTCTCCGACTTCCAGCGCCTCGACGAGGTGTCGAACAGCGTGCTCTGGGTCATGGGGATGTGGCTGCGGATCACCATCGTGCTGAGCGCGGTCGCCCTGCTGCTCTCGCTCGCCGGCATCTACGCGGTGCTGTCGTTCACCGTCGCACGGCGCACGAGGGAGATCGGGGTGCGCGTGGCGCTCGGCGCGAGCCGGCGCCGTGTCGTGACGGGGATCTTCCGGCGCCCGCTGACGCAGGTCGGCATCGGTGTCGTGGCGGGCGGCCTCCTCATCACCGCCGGCGCGTTCGCGCTGTCCGGGCTGAAGAGCGACGGCCTCTCGCGGCAGGTCGGCGCGGGCGTGCTCTCGCTCACGAACGCCGCGGCCCTCGCGGGCTACGTCGCGTTCATGTTCGGCGTGTGCATGGTCGCCTGCATCGTCCCGACGTGGCGCGCGCTGCGGGTGGAGCCGACCGAGGCGCTGCGGGTGGAGTGAGCCGCGGCCGGAGGTCCTCCGCGGCGGAACCACTCTTGCCGGTCCCCGCGACGGACACCGACGGAGGCACCATGGTCGAGAAGCTGCGGCTGAGCGAGGAGGAGTGGCGGAAGCGCCTGTCGCCCGAGGAGTACCGCGTACTGCGCGAGCACGGAACGGAGCGGGCGTGGGAAGGGTGCTTCCTCGGCACGAAGGAGCCGGGCACGTACGTCTGCGCGGCGTGCGGCAACCCGCTCTTCCGCTCGGGGGAGAAGTTCGAGTCGGGGACCGGCTGGCCGTCGTTCACGCAGCCGGTGTCGCCGGACGCCGTCACGGAGCACGAGGACCGCGCCTATGGCATGGTGCGCACCGAGGTGCGCTGCGCGCGCTGCGACGGGCATCTCGGCCACGTCTTTCCCGATGGACCGCCGCCGACGGGGCTGCGCTACTGCATGAACTCCGTCAGCATGCGGCACGTGGCGGAAGGCGCGCCGATCCGGCTCGTCACGGCGTAGCGGCGACGGACGGCGCCGTCCGTCGCCGCGCGGCTCGCTAGCGTGTCGCCGCCGCGAGGTCCCGGATCGCCGCCGCCAGCGCCCGCACGCGCGCCGCGTCCCGCGCGCCCCGCGCGTCCGCATCGACCCGTGCGGCGAGGCGAGTCAGCGCCGTCCGGCGCGCCGCTCCCGACTGCCGCTCGGCGGCGTCGAGCGCGCGTCCGATCGCCGTCGTCCGGGACGCGGCGAGCCCGTCTCCGCGCACGAGCTGGTCGAGGTACGAGCGCGCCACCGGGAACGCCGCCGGCCAGACGATCCGCGGCTGGCTCTGCGGGTTGAACTCCTCCATGCGGACGAGCTTCGCCGCGGCGATCTCGTTCGCCGACAGGTGCTCCGACGGGACGAGCTCGAGGATGTCGAGCCCGCGCGCCATCTCCGACGAGTAGATGCGGCCGTTGTACCAGTAGGCGCCCCACGAGCCGCCGATCGTCCGGCGCACGAAGTCCGCGGCGCCGCCGTCCCCGTCGGCCGCCGGCGGCGCGTCCACCGGCCCGCGGTCGAAGTACGCGATCTCGCGCGGCCGGTCGGCGTCGGTGAAGTCGATGACGTTCACGCCTCCCTGATACCACCCCTGCACCATGATGTCGCGCCCCGGCACCGGGATCAGCGAGCCGTTGTGCGAGACGCAGTTCTCCTCCGCGCTCTGCGCCGTGGGGATCTTGAAGTAGGCGTGCTGCCGGAATTTCCGGTCGGCGCCGATGACGAGCGTCGTGTTGCCGCCCATCTCCAGCGGGTGCGTCGCCTGGCAGTTGGGCGACGTGCCGCCCCCCCACTCGTCGGTGAAGACGACCTTCGAGCCGTCGTTGCTGAACACCGCCGTGTGCCAGAGCGAGAAGTTCGTGTCCGCCACCGCGTCGAGGCGGACGGGCTTCTCCGGATCCGAGATGTCGACGAGCAGTCCGTAGCTCGCGCACGCGCCGGCGAGCAGGCCGATCGCGGGATACGCCGTGACGTCGTGACAGTTGCGCGGCCCGGCGGCCGCCATCTGCGCCACCATCGCGCTGTCCGCTCCCTGCACCGCGCGCGGCGCGCGCGAGCGGCCGCCGCGCGCCGGCGCGGGACCGAGCCCGGTGAAGAGGCGGGCGCCGGTCACGACCGCCGCGTCCTGCGGCCGCGCGAGCGGCACGCGAATGACGTCGAGCCGGTAGAGCGAGTTCGTCTCGTCCGCGGGGTCGCCGCCGTTGCGGCAGCCGGCGAGCTCCGTCTCGGGGCGCGCGCTCTGATTCCCCGAGACGTAGATGTAGACGACGTCCCGGTCGGTGGGGTGCGGGACGACCGTGTGGGTGTGCGAGCCCTTGCACGTCTCCACGTTCTTCACGAGCCGCGGCGCACGCGGGTCCGAGACGTCGTAGATGCGCACCCCCGCCATGTGGTCCGCGGGATCCTCCACTCCTCCCGCCGCGCAGTCCTTCCGGTTACCGCCCCCCTCGGCGGAGACGAAGAGCAGGTTCCCGACGATCGAGGGATCGCCCTGCGACGTGATGCACTCGACGACGGAGAGCATCGCGGGCTTCGTTGGATCGCTCACGTCCCAGATCGAGAAGCCGGCGAAGTTCCCCTGGTAGACGAGGCTCCCGCGGAAGGCGAGGTCGGAGTTGACGAAAGTGAGACCGCCGATCGAGTCGAAGGGGGCCGGCTTCGGCGCCGACGACACGAGCCGCATTCCGCTGATCGCGACGCCGGCGTCGTGCAGGCCGGCCTTCAGCCCGTCGCGCGGGTCGCCGCCGGGCGGATAGGACTGCGCGCCGAGCGGGGGCGCGAACGTGATCGCGAGGGCGAAGGCGAGCGGCGACGCGGCGACGGACGTCAGGCGGGCGAGCTTCATCGTGCGCTGCTCCTGGGGCGGGGGTTCAGGGCCGGGCGAGCATCTGGCGCATCAGGCCGATCTCGGCCGTCTGCGTCTGCTCGACGTCGTTGGCGAGCACGGAGACGTCGACGTCCTGCGCGGCGCGCGGCGTGGCGAACAGCTCGGAGACCATCCGCAGCGCGCCTTCGTGGTGACGGATCATGTACTCGAGGAACAGGCGGTCGAACGCCGCCCCTCGCGACGCCTCGAGTCTCGCGAGCTCGTCGGCGGTCAGCATGCCGTGCATCGTCGTCGTGCGCCAGGAGGACGTGTCGGGGGCGTGCTGGCCGTGTGCGCGCAGCCACCCCTGCATCAGCGCGATCTCCCCGGCCTGCGAGAGGTCGATCTTGTTCGCGAAGCGGACGAGCCGCGGATCGGCGCCGCGCTCCGGCGCCATGCGCGACATGTGGATCGCCTGCGCGTGGTGCGCGATCATCCCCTGCATGAAGCGCACGTCGGCCTCGGTGTACGTCGCGCCGGCCGGGATCGTGACGGGCGCGCTCGCCGCGCCGTGCGCGTGGGCCATCCCGCTCGCGGCCGGCGTCGCCGCGCGCGCGGGCGACGCCGGAGCGGGCGCCTCCGACGGAGGACGCGTCGACGCGTGGCAGGCGCCGAGCAGCAGGGACGCGGCGCAGGCGGCCGTCAGGCGCCGGAGGGCGAAGGGTGCGGTCACGCCGTGAATCTACGTCGGTCGCGGAGCGGGCGCCGGCCCGTGCGACCGGCACGAGCCTTCACGAACAGGAATCGGATGCATCCGATGCATCGGATGCATCCGATTCCACTCGTCGGTGCCAGCCGCCTACGGCATCCCCGGCATCCCCGGCTGTCCGCCCGCCCCCTGATCCTCCTGCGGCCGCTGCCGGATCCGGGGCGCCTGGCCGAACGACCAGTTGAACGAGAGGTACGCGCCGCGCGCGCCGAACTCGCGATCCATCAGCTGGAGCACGCGCCCGTCGTCGGTGCGCATCCGCCACCCCATCGTGCCGAAGGGGTCCATCACGCGGAGCGTCGCCGTCGCCTTGTCGCCGCGCAGCTTCTGCTTGAGGGCGAAGTTCGTGAAGGTGAAGCCGGAGAAGCGCCCCTGCTCCGTGCGCATCGAGGAGCGGTACATCACGAACCCCGAGACGTCGAGCGTCGGCGTCGCCTTCCAGTTCAGGTTCGTGCGTCCCGACCACGCCCCGGCGGTCACGTTCTGCGCGTCGTCGAGATCGCCGACGTCCACCTCGCTCCGCCAGGCGCTCGCCCCGCCGAAGCCCGAGAGCGGGCCGGCGCGGAAGTTCAGGTTCGCGTCCACGCCGTACTGGTCCACCGTCGCGGCGTTGCGCGGCCGCATGTGCAGCACGCCGTCGTCGTCCACGAAGTTGTACTGCCGCACGGCGTCCGTCGTGCGGCGGACGTACGGCGTGAGCTGGAGCGTGCTCCCGACGCCGAGCTGCTGCTGGAGGCCGAGCTCGTACGAGTCGGTGTACTCCGGGCGGAGCGCCGGGTTGCCCTCGAAGACGGTGAGCGCATCCTCGCGGAAGCCGAAGGGGTTGAGCTGCTGCGGCCACGGCCGCTGGATGCGGCGCGAGTAGCTCGCCTTGAGCTGGCGCTGCGGCGTGACGTCCCAGCTCACGATCCCGCTCGGGAAGAGGCTGCGGTAGTCGTGGTCGTAGCTCTCGCCGGTCGTGCGGAGGTCGAAGCGCGTGTCCGCCATCTCCGCGCGCAGCCCCGCCTGGAGCGTCACCGGGCCCGCCTGCTGGCTGACGACGCCGTAGACCGCGTTCACCTGCTCGTCGAAGTCGAAGGCGTTGCTCCGCCCGGCGTCCGGCGTCATCGGCCCGCCGGCGTCTCCGGTGAGGACGAGGAAGTCGGTGCGCTGCGTGCGGAACGTCCCCTTGTAGCCGGTCTCGAGCTTCGTCCCGGCGCGCAGCTCGCGCGTCCAGTCGAGCTGCGCGGTGTAGCCGGTGTTCGTGTCGTCGGTCGCGTTCCGCTCGAGCGCGTCCACGTCCGACGCGTCGTCAGGCGTCTGCCCGGTGAACAGGACGTCGTTGTCGCCCGTCGAGTGGTTGACGCGCCCCTCGACGACGAGGGCGTTCCGCTGCGGGTGCACGGTGCGGCGCCACGTGAGGGCGTAGTCGGCGTTGAATCCGCGGTCCGTCTGGTCGGTGAGCTGGTTCGTGCGGCCGACCACCGCGCCGGCGTCGTCGAGGTCGCGGTAGAGGGTGCCGTTGTCGCGCGCGAAGCGGCGCAGGTTGAGCACGAGGTTGTTCCCGACGCTGTGCGTCGCGTTCACCTTGTACTCGGCGTTCAGCGTCGCATTGTGCGACTTCGGGTACATGATTCCCGCGAGGCTCGACTCGAGCGAGCCGCTGCCATCGACGACCTCGCGCGTGCTGAACCCATCCACCGTCCGGCGGTCGCGCATGAAGCCGTAGCTGGCGAAGAGCGTCCACGGACCGGACTGGTGGCCGAGGTTGCCGTTCGCGTTGATCTGCCGCGTGCTCCCGCCGCCGAGCGAGAGGCCGCCGCTCGTGCCGAGCTCCGTGTCCTGCTTCAGCACGATGTTGATGATCCCGGCCATCCCCTCGGGATCGTTCTTCGCCGACGGGTTCGACACGACCTCGACGGTGGCGACGAGGTTCGCCGGGAGCTGCGCGAGGTAGTTCCCGAGCTGCTCGCCGCGCATCGGGGTCGCGCGTCCGTTGATCTGGACGACGACGCTCTGGTTGCCGCGCAGGCTCACGCGGTTGTCGCCGTCCACCTCGATCGACGGCACGTTGCGCAGCACGTCCACCGCCGTGCCGCCGGACGCCGCCGGCATGTCCTTCACCGCGTAGCTGTTGCGGTCGGGCGCGAGCACCGTCGCCTCGCGCTCCGCGTCCACCTGCACGCCGGCGAGCTGGGCGACGACGGGCTCGAGTGCGATGCGGCCGAGGTCCGCGCGCGCCGCGTCGGGGGCGACGACGACGTCGCGCACGACCGGCGCGAAGCCGAGCATCCGCACGCGCACCGCGTAGCGCCCGGGGCGGAGCCCCTCGATGCGGAAGGAGCCGTCGGGGCGCGTCAGCGCCCCGGCGACGAGCGCGGAGTCACCGGGGACGCGCACGGTGACCGAGGCCGAGGCGATCGGCTGGCTCGTCGCCGCGGCGAGCACACTGCCGACGATCTCTCCCGGCGACTGGGGGACGAGCCCGCGGCCGGCGGCGTTCGCGCCGGGCCCGGCCGGTGGGGCTCCGGTCTGCGCCGCGACGCCGGCGCACGGCACGAGGAGCGAGAGGGCGAGGACGACGACGGCGCGGGTGCGGGGCATGGTGCGCGACGGGTTCGGGGGACGGCCAGCCATCCGACGCTCGTCGGGGAGGTGCACCATCGCCGGGGTTCACGTTTGGTGGATCGTCGGCGCCGCATCGCACCTCGCGACGCGCGGTCGCGACGATCCACCTCGCGTGGCCACCTAAGCTGACGGCGCGACCCGGAGCGACAAGACGGAGGTTGTACGAGAGTTGAAAGCGTTTCGCGCCGAGCGGGCGCGAGTACTCGATCGACGGCGCGTTCGTTGGACCCGCTCCTCCCCGCGAGGGTTGCCTGTACCCGCGGCGGGCGCGACGATCCGCGCTAGCGTCCGCGCAGCCGCTCGAGCGTCGTCCGCACCCCCGCCGGGACGAACATGTCGTCCGCGATCGCCGCGATTTCCTCGGCGTCGCGCCACGCCGCGGCGAGCTGCGCGAGCTCGCCGTCCATCGCCCGCCGCTCGGCGTCCTCGTGCAGCGCCATCTCCAGCGCGAGGCGATCCACGGGCAGGAGGCCGTAGAGCCCCGTGCGGCCGATGCGCCCGCGTCGCCCCCACCGGCTCGGACGGCCGCGCACGGCGGTCATCACCGCGGCGCGCCGGGCGAGCTGCTCGACGAAGCGCTCCGGTCCACCCGTCTGCTCGATCTCACCGACCGCCTCCGCGACGTCGCGCCGCGACCCGCCGAAGCGGTTGACGGCGGGGACCACGAGCGAGGCGACGCGGAGCGCCTCCGGTCCCTCGAACCGTGTCTGACCGTTCTTGTAGCGGAGCTCGATCGCGAGCGCGCCACCGCTCGCCGGCGCAAGGGTGCTCTCCGCGAGGTGCCGGCGACGCACCGGGAGCACCTCCCCCGACGCCGTGCGGATGCGGGCGACGATCGTCTCCTCGCCCCCGTGGATGGCGGAGCGGCCGAGCTGCGCGAGCATCCACCCGAAGCCGCCGATCGAGACGCCGATCGTGGCGCCGCCGACGGCGATCCCGCCGAGCGCGGCGAGCCCTGCCCCGGCGAGCAGCATCTGTCGCGTGCGCCGGCGGCCGAACTGATCGCCGTAGCGCCAGGCGGCGAATTCGGGGCGGAGTGGCGCGCCGACGCGCACGAGCTCCGTCCCGCCGGCGAGCCGCGCGAGGCCGATCTCCGACGTCGCCACCCGCCGGCGCGTGTCGCGGTACAGCCGCTCCGCCTCCTCGACCGCCTCCCACCGCTCCTCGAGCGGCGTCAGGTTCCACCGCTCGCACCTCCGGCAGACCACCCAGAGGCGCCCCTTGGCCGCGTCGAAGGCGAGGCGGCGGCCGACCGGAAACGACTCGAGCGCGTCGTTGGCGCCGAGCGGCTGGTTGCAGAAGATGCAGGTCGAGTACACGGCTCCTCCGTCGCCTGACCGCGGACCGCGCACGCGGTACGCCTACCTACGACGCCTCACGCGAGCGGTTTCGCCCGACACGCTCACTCGGCGTCGGCCCACGCACCGAGCAGGTCCGCCCGCGGCGGCGTCCACGGCGGCACCGCGTCGGGGCACGTCGCCGAGCGACGCGGCACCCGCACGTCGGAGAAGCCGCTTCCCGACGCGCCGCCGTAGCGCACGTCGCCGAGCATGACGGTCGAGTCGTCGAGCGCGCGCCAGGCGGGGACGCGGATGAAGCGCAGCGCCGCGAGCGCCGGGCAGCTCTCGCGCGCGAGGATCGCGAGCTCGGCGAGCGGCGCCGTCCACTCCGCGTCCCACTGCACGGCGCGGGTGGAGCGGCGCGACGACGCCGCGAAGAGCGGGCCGGACCGGTCGCGCGTCCCGCAGCGCGAGGCCTCGACCAGCGACGGCGCCGCACTCGCGCGACCCGTCGCCACCCGGTAGGCCTGTCCCGCGCGCTCGACGGTGATCACCGTCGTGCAGACGGGATTCGCCGGCAGCGGCGACACGACCACGTCGAGCAGCTCGGCCGACGGATCCGCGTCGCGCACCGCGTGCACGGCCGCGTCGCGCGCCGATGCCGTGCCGGCGGCCATCGCCAGCGTGACCGCGACCCACGCGGCGACCGCCGTGGCCGCGCGGGGCCCCGGTCGGAGCGCGCGCGCGAGGAGGATCGAGAGCGCCGCGCCGGCGGTGAGCGCGGCCGCCGCGACGGTGGAGACGAGGTCCACGCGCCACGCGAGGGCGAGCCCGGCGAGGAGCACGAGCGAGAGCAGGACGCGCGCGACGCGGCGCGTGCTCGCCGCGACGAGCGCCGGGACGGCCGCCACCCAGAGCCACGGCTCGACGATGAACACCGCGTCGCCGTAGATCCATCGGGCATCGAACGGCCAGAAGGGGTGCACGCCGTAGCTGTTCGTCCAGTCGAGCACGATGTGGCTCGCCGCGCTCGCGAGGAGGAGCCCGAGGAGCCATCGCGCATCGTCCCGAGCGGGCGCGGCGCGGGCGCGCCAGCGCCAGACGAGCCACGCGGCGCCCCAGAGGAGCGCCGCGCCGAGGATCGCGAGCACCACCGTGTGCGTGTGGCCGCGGTGGTGGAGCATGTAGAGCAGCCGGTCGCCGCCGACCCCGGTGTAGAAGAGGTCCGCGTCGGGCAGGTTCGCGGCGATCGCGGACGAGACGGCCGCGACCGCACGGAAGCGCGCGGACGGCGCCTCGCCGGTGCGTCGCGCGCGGAGCCGCACTGCCGACTCCGCGAGGAGGAGGCCGGCGAGCGTGTGGGTGACGTTGTCCATGCGGGAGTGTAACCGGTCGCGCCCGGGTCAGCGCGAGCCGCCGCTTCCGAGCAGCAGCCTCGCCTGCGTCCCCCACCCGCCGATGAAGATGTCCTCGATGCCGTCGCCGTCGAGGTCCCCCACCGCCATCCCCCAGCTTCGCCCGACGGTCTCGGGCGGAATCACGCGGTCGGTGGCATCGGTGTAGCGGCCGCTTCCGTCGTTCTCGTAGGCGCGGACCCGCATCGGCCGGAAGCCCGGCACGTCGATCGCGCCGACGACGAGGTCGAGATCCCCGTCGCCGTCGAAGTCCACCGGCGTCCCGGCCCACGTCGAGAACGTGGTCGCGGGGAGCCGGGCCTCGGACTCGTCGCGGAAGGCGCCGCGGCCGTCGTTCACGAGCAGCCGCATGCGCGGGTCCTTCTCCCGCCGCCCGGCGTTGCTCGTCAGGTTCAGGAAGAGGACGTCCGGCGCGCCGTCGCCGGTCGCGTCGAAGACGTGCGCCTGACGAGTCTCGAGCGGCACGCGCAGGTCGAGGCGCTCGGGATGCTCGGTGAAGCGCCCCCGCCCGTCGTTGAGCAGGAGGCGGTTCGGCGGGTTTTCGTTGGCGACGACCATGTCGAGATCGCCGTCGCCGTCGAGGTCCGCGAGCGCGACCCCCTGCGTGTCGTCGTCGACCGCCGGCAGGCTCGCCGCGGTCGCGTCGACGAAGTGCCCGGGGCGCGCGGCGTCGCTCAGCCAGAGGAAGTTCTGCCCCGACCGCCCCGCGCGCGACCCCGAGTTGCCGACGACGACGTCAGGGAGCCCGTCGCCGTTCACGTCGCCGACGGCGAGGCCGTTCCCCTCGCTCCGCGCCGGGAGCCGCTCCGTCGCATCGACGAACCGGCCGCCCGGCGCGCCGAGGAAGAACGCATGCGCCATGTCGTCCTCGGCGACGAAGATCACGTCCAGGAGCCCGTCGCGGTCGAAGTCCGCGGCGAGCACGTGCTCGCTGTCGTGCGCGGCGGTGCCGAAGGCGCCCTCGCGCCACGTCAGGCGGCCGCGCCCGTCGTTGAGATAGAGGCGGTTCGCGCCGCCCTCGACGGCGACGACGACGTCCAGATCGTCGTCGCCGTCCACGTCGGTGAAGGCGGCGTCGAGCGCGTGGAGCTCCGGCGCCGGCGGCACGTGGGTCGCCGTCGCATCGCGGTACGTCGTCGCGGCGGCGGGCGTCTGCCCGGACGCGCACGCCGCCGCGACGAGGATGAGTGGAAGCGCGATCGATGCGGCTCGCATTGGCTCACTCCGGAGTTCATCAGGCGAACATCGGCACGGCCGAGGTCGCGATCGTCGCGGCAGCGCGGCCGCAGGACATCGTCATGGGTCGTGCTCGCGGGCGACTTCTCGGCGACGTCAGCCCTCGCCGAATGCCCGATTCATCTCGGCATACGTCACGCCGCGGGCGAGCGACGCGAAGCTCCCCGTCGCCGCGATCTCGCGGGCGGCGGCGAGGAACCCGGTCCAGGCGGCGCGGGCGAGCGCGCCACCCACGCTGATGCGGCGAACGCCGGCGGCGGCGAGCGCCGCGACCGTCGCGGCGCCGCTCGACATCAGCACGTTGACGGGCGTCGGCGCGACCGCCGACACCACCGCCCCGATCTCCTCGAGGGTCCGGAGTCCCGGCGCGAAGAGGCAGTCGGCCCCGGCGTCCGAGAAGGCGCGGAGCCGGCGGATCGTCTCCGCGAGGTCGGGACGGCCGGCGATGAAGCCTTCGCTGCGCGCGGTGAGCAGCACGCCCGTCCCGCTCTCGTCGAGCGCCGCGCGCGCCGCCCGGACGCGATCCACCGCGAGCTCGCGCTCGAACAGGGGGTGCGCCGGGTCGCCCGTGCTGTCCTCGATCGAAAGTCCCGACACCCCCGTCCGGCAGGCGAGCGCCACGTTCGCCCGCACGCCGTCCGGATCCGCCGCGAACCCGCCCTCGAAGTCGGCGCTCACGGGAACGGGCACGGCGGCGCTGAGCGCGCGAAAGTGCTCGAGCGCCTCCTCGAGCGAGACGCGATTGTCCGGCTTCCCGCGCGACCACGCGAACCCCGAGCTCGTCGACGCGAGCGCCGGAAAGCCGAGCTGCACGAGCAGCCTGGCGCTACCGATGTCCCACGGGTTCGGGATCACGAAGCAGCCGGTCTCGTGCAGTGCGTGGAAGGTCCGCACGCGATTCGGGTCGGTCGTCATCGGCACCTCTCGTGGGGCATCACTCCTCGTGAATGGCGGCCGCCCGCTCGCGCAGCGCGGCCGCGTCGAGCCGCTCGAGCGGCAGCGCGAGGAGCGCGTCCACCCTCCCTGAGAGCGCGTCGTACGTCTTGCGAAAGGCGCGGCGCGCCGCCTCCGGATCGGTCTCCTCCGCGGGATCGGGGAGCCCCCAGTGCGCCTGGGCGTGCGCCCCCGGGAAGAACGGACACGCATCGCGCGCGTTGTCGCAGACGGTGATCACGAGGTCGAAGCGCTCGCCGGCCACGTCGTCGAGGCTCTTCGGCGTCCGCCCCTCCCACGCGATCCCGTGGTCGCGGAGCACCTCGACGGCGAAGGGGTTCACGCGCGCCGCCGGCCGCGAGCCCGCGCTCGCCGCCTCGATCCGTCTTGCGCCGCGCGCCGCCAGCAGCGCCTCGGCGATCTGGCTGCGCGCGGAGTTCCCGGTGCAGAGGACGAGCACGCGGAAGCGGCGCTCCGCGTCGTGCGTCATCGGGCCGCCTCCGCACGCGCCGCGGCGCGCGGATCGACGCCGAACCAGCGCCGCCCCGCCCAGAGCGAGACGTAGACGAGGCCGATGAGCGCCGGGACCTCGATGAGCGGCCCGACGACCGCCGCCAGCGCCTCCCCCGAGCCGATGCCGAACGTCGCGACCGCGACGGCGATCGCCAGCTCGAAGTTGTTGCCCGCCGCGGTGAACGACAGCGACGCGGTCTCCTCGTAGCCGAAGCCGAGCCGCCTCGAGAGCCAGAAGGCGAGACCGAACATCACGAAGAAGTAGACGAGCAGCGGCAGCGCGATCCGCAGCACGTCGAGCGGGAGGCGCAGGATCCGGTCGCCCTGCATGGCGAACATGAGCACGATCGTGTAGAGCAGGCCGACGAGGGCGGTCGGCCCGAACCTGGGCATGAACGTGCCCGTGTACCACGCCTCGCCGCGGCGCGCGACGAGGACGCGCCGCGTCAGGTAGCCCGCGAGCAGCGGAATCCCGAGGAAGATCAGCACGCTCTTCGCGATCGACCACATCGACACACGTACGACCGCCGACTCGGCGCCAAGCCATCCCGGGACGACGGTGAGAAAGAACCAGCCCATCACGCTGTAGGTGAGGATCTGGAAGACCGAGTTGAGCGCGACGAGGACGGCGGCGAGCTCGTTGGACCCGCAGGCGAGCGAGTTCCAGATGAGCACCATCGCGATGCAGCGGGCGAGCCCGATGAGCACGAGGCCGTTCCGGTACGCGGGCAGGTCGGGGAGGAACGCCCAGGCGAGGGCGAACATCACGATCGGCCCGAGCACCCAGTTCAGCAGGAGCGAGCTGCCGAGGAGCCTCGTGTCGCCGACGTGCCGGCCGATCGTCTCGTAGCGCACCTTCGCGAGCACCGGATACATCATCCAGAGCAGCCCGATCGCGATCGGCACCGAGACGCCGGCGACCTGCACGCGATCGAGCGCGGCGCCGAGTCCCGGGTAGATGCGGCCGAGCAGGAGGCCGAGCGCCATGGCCGCGAAGATCCAGAGCGGCAGGAAGCGGTCGAGCGTGGAAAGGCGCCGGAGGACCGGAAGGTCCGGCGCGGAGAGCGCGGAGGAGGCGACGGCGGTCATGCGTGTCGTGACGTGACGGCCGCGAGGAGCGCGTCGATGGGCGCCGCGCCGATCACAGCGACGACATCCCCGAGACGGACGCCACATCGCCGAACATCGGCGTCGAGCGCAGCACCGCCTGCTCGTCCTCGTTCATCTCCGCCGGGATGTCGGCGAAGAGCGGCGTCGTAAGATAGCGCTCCCCGGTGTCCGGGAGCATGCAGAGGATCGTCGATCCCTTCGGCGCCTCCGCCGCGAGCTTCATCGCCGCCGCGAAGGTGCCGCCGGCCGAGATGCCGACGAGGATCCCCTCCGTCCGCGCGAGCTGCCGGCTCCAGTGCATCGCCTCCGGCCCCGTCACGGCGATCACGCGGTGGACGAGTCCCGCCTCGACGGCGTCGCCGGTGAGCTTCGGGACGAAGTCCGGGCTCCACCCCTGGATCGGGTGCGGCTTCCACGCCGGGTGCCGCGACGCCGGCGATCCGTCGCCGTTCCGCTCCTGGCGTGTCTCGCTCGACACCATCGGCGCGTCCGCCGGCTCGACGAGCGCGACCTTCGTCTCCGGCCGCTCCGCCGCGAGGACGCGCGCGACGCCCTTCAGGGTGCCGCCCGTACCGAAGCCGGTCACCCACCAGTCGAGTCGCTCGCCGGCGAAGTCGGTGAGGATCTCGCGCGCCGTCGTGCGCGAGTGCATGTCGGCGTTGGCCTCGTTCTCGAACTGCCGCGTGAGGAACCAGCCGTGCGTCTGTGCGAGCTCCTCCGCCTTCCGCACCATCCCGGTGCCGCCCGCCGACGCCGGGGTGAGGACGACCTTCGCGCCGAGGAAGCGCATCAGCCGCCGCCGCTCGACGCTGAACGACTCGGCCATCGTCACGACGAGCGGATGGCCCTTCTGCGCGCAGACCATGGCGAGCCCGATGCCGGTGTTTCCGCTCGTCGCCTCGACGAGGGTCTGCCCCGGCGACAGCGCGCCGCGGCGCTCGGCGTCCTCGATCACGCCGAGGGCGAGGCGGTCCTTCACCGAGCCGAGCGGATTGAACGCCTCGACCTTGACGAAGAGGCGGATGCCGGGCGGGGCGAGCCTGGCGACCTCGACGACGGGCGTGTTGCCGACCGTCTCGAGGATGTTCGCGAATCTGGGCATGGGGTCCGAGGAGTGTGGATGACGAGGCGGCCGCATCGGTGACGACGGGCGCGGGCGAGCGAATCAACCGGCGAAGCCGGCGCACCGTTCGCGGATGGGCAATCGTCCCCGCACGGCTCGCCCGCGAACGCGCTCGGCGTGCACGCTCCGGTCCACGAACGCGGCCGCGTTCGGCGCGACCGGCCGCCTCAGGCGAGCCACCCCGGCCGGAAGAGCAGGACGAGACCGAGCGAGAGCAGCAGCAGCCCGCCGAGCAGCTCGAGCCAGCGCCCGGCGCGCTCCTGCAGCCGGCGCCGCGAGAGCGTCAGGACCGCGAGTCCGAGCACGATCGCGTCGTCGAGCACGTACGCGGCGACGTAGATCCCCAGGTTGCCGTAGTACGCCGCGCGTCCGAGGTCGCGCGAGGCGAGCACCTGCGTGTAGACCGCGGGGAGGCCGGCCGTGCAGAGGAGCTCGACGAGGTTGACGAGCACCGCCAGCAGCGCGACCGCGGCCATCGCGCCGAGCAGGTTCTCGGCGGTGAGGATCCGCCGCGCCTGCCGGTAGAGGCGAGGCTTGGCCGCATCGGGGATCCGCAGCGAGAGGCCGCGCCCGAGGGCCACGAAGTCCTTCACGTGGACGGCGCCGGCGAGGACCGCGCCGGCGCCGAGCGCCACCTGCACGGCGCGCGAGACGCCGACCAGCAGGAAGAGCTCGAGCCAGGCCGCGATGAACGCGAAGTAGAGCAGCCCGCCGACGGCCACGAAAGTCCCGCCGAGGACGAGCATCCGCCGCCGGTCGTGCAGCGTGACGAGGAGGGTGAGCACGTAGAGCAGCGCCCACATCGCGCACGGGTTGACGCCGTCGAGGAAGCCGACGACGAAGCTGAAGACCGGGAGCCCGAGGCGCGTCGCACTGACCGTCCCGAGCAGGGGCGCGCGGATCTCGCCGGCGTCGGGCGGCGCGCGCGCGTCCGCGGGACGTGCGGAATCCGCGCCGCGCACGAGGAGACGGAGGATCGCGGTGCCCGTCCGCCCGTCCGGCGCCCAGCCGACGAGCAGCTCGCCACGCACGAGGAACGCCGGCACTCCGGCCGTGATGCCGCGGGCGCGTGCGAGCTCCCGGAGCCGTCCCCGCGCGCCCGCGTCCTCGCCGACGTCGCGTACGCGGATCGCGAGATCCGGGCGCTCGCGCCGCAGCCGCTCGACGAATGGCGCCGCCTCGTCGCAGTGCGGACAGCCGTGCCGGACGAAGACCTCGACGTCGGGCGACTGCTGCGCCGGGGCGGCGCGCGCCGAGGGCGCGGCCGCGACGAGCGCGCCGGCCAGCAGGAGCGTCCGGAGCAGCCCGCGCGGCATCATCCCTCGAGCGCCACGCGGAGGACGTACAGCAGCAGGATCCCGAGGATCATCGCCGCGAGATGGATCGCGTTGTCGCGGACGCCGTGGTCGTGCTTGACCTCGGGGACGAGGTCGGAGGCGGCGATGTAGATGAAGTTCCCCGCCGCGAAGGGAAGGAGGAAGGTGAGGTCCACGCGCGCGGACGCCGCGTACGCGGCGAGTCCGCCGACGAGGAAGGTCGATGCGGAGAGCACGTTGTAGAGGAGCGCCCTCGCCGGGCTCCATCCGCCGTGCACGAGGACGCCGAAGTCGCCGAGCTCCTGCGGGACCTCGTGCGCCGCTGCGGCGAGCCAGGCGCCGATACCGAGCCTCACGTCGGCGATGAAGGCCGCGGCGACGGCGAGGCCGCCGAGAAAGTTGTGGAGCGCGTCGCCGATCAGGACGAGATAGGTCAGCGGCTGCCGCTCGACCCCTGCAATCGTG
>DASUSM010000027.1:0-8698 GCA_036375115.1 Gemmatimonadaceae bacterium
CCGATGCTGTTGCCGGCTCACCGGGCTGCTCCGCGGCCGCCTGCTCCCCCGCCGTCGCCGCCGGCGAAGCCGGCGGCGGCGCGAGCAGCTCGCGGAAGCTGATCTTCGAGCGCTTCCTCGTCATGCCCGGTCGTCCGCGACGTCGTCCACGAGCGATGCGTCGATCGCCGCGGCGCCGCGCATCGCACCGACGAAGAGCGCCTGCGTCGCGACGTTGTTCACCAGCCGCGGCACACCGGCGGTGCGCGCCGCGAGCGCCTCGACCGCGTCGGCGGCGAAGATCGTCCGTCCATCCGCCCCCGCCACGCGCAGCCGGTGGGCGACGTACGACGCCACCTCGTCCCCCTCGAGCGGGTCGAGATGATAGCGGAGGCTGACCCGCTGATCGATCTGGGGCTCGCGCACGACGCGGTCGCGCAGCTCGGGCTGGCCGAGCAGCACGACGTGCAGGTGCTTGTGCGAGCGGTCCTCGTAGTTCGTCAGCAGACGGATCTCCTCCAGCAGCGACTTCCGGACGAGCTGGGCCTCGTCGATCAGCAGGACAGGCCGGCGCCCGGAGTCGTGGAGCGCCGCCAGGTGCGCGCCGAGCGCGCCGACGAGCGCGTGCTTCGCGCGCGGCGGCTTCGCCATCCCGAGCTCGCAGGCCACGGCGAGCATCATCTGCACGGGGCTCAGCGTCGGCGTGCGCAGGACGCTGACCTCGTGGGGCGAGCCGGCGAGCCGGCCGATGAGCGCACGCGCGAGCATGGTCTTCCCGCAGCCGATCTCCCCCGTCACCAGGGACAGTCCACCCCGTATTTCGGTCACATCGTACAGGAGGCGCGCGAACCCCTCGTCGAATGCCGGCGAGTGGTAGATGAAGTCGGGATCGGGCGTGTTCGAGAACGGCTTGCGCGCGAGCCCCCAGTGCCGCTCGATCATGCGACGGCCCTCCCGTGGCCCACCAGCTCCGCGATCGCGGCGGCGATCTGCCCGAGCGGCAGCACCCGGTCGGCGCCGGCGGCGGCGAGCGCCGCGTGCGGCATCCCGTAGATGATGGACGTGTCGCGATCCTGCACGATCGCGCCGCCGCCGGCCTCGCGGATGGCGCGCAGCCCGTCCGCGCCGTCGCGGCCCATGCCCGTGAGCACGACGCCGACGATGTCCGGCGCGAATGCCCGGACGACGGAGCGGAAGAGCGGATCCGCCGACGGACGCACCCCCCAGATCGGCGCGGAATCGTCGAGCGCGATGGTCGCGCCGAGCTCGCCGCGCACGACGCGCATGTGCGACCCGCCCGGTGCGATGTAGACGCGGCCGTGGCGCACCCGGTCGCCGTGGGCCGCCTCGGCGACGGGGAGGCGGCTCATCGTGTCGAGCCGCTGGGCGAGGGAGGCGGTGAATCCCTTCGGCATGTGCTGGACGACGAGGACGGCGGCGTCGAGCCCGCGCGGCAGGTGCGGGATGACCTCGGCGAGCGCGCGCGGGCCGCCGGTCGATGCGGCGACGACGACGGCCCGCCGCGCGCCCTCGTCGCCCTCGGCGCGCGGACGCGCCCCGATCCCGATCCGCGGCCGCGCGAGCGCGCCGACGCCGCGCAGGTTCACGACCGTGGACGCGCGCAGCGCCTCGAAGAGCCGCTCCTTCACCGTGGCGAGGTCGAGGCTGATCGGCCCCGACGGCTTGCGCACGAAGTCCACCGCGCCGAGCTCCAGCGCGCGAAGGGTGAGGTCCTCGCTCCCCCGCGCGTCGGTGGCGCTCAGCATGACGACCGGACGCGGCGTCTCGCTCATGATGTAGCCGAGCGCCTGGATCCCGTCGAGCTCCGGCATCTCGATATCGAGCGTGACGATGTCCGGGTCGAGCGCGTGGATCTGCTTCAGCGCATCGAGACCGTTCCGCGCGGTGCCGACGACGCGGAACTCCTGCGTCGAGTCGATCAGCTCGCTGATCAACTTGCGCATGAACGCGCTGTCGTCCACGACGAGGACGCCGTGGCGGCTAGAGGGTCCGCTCGCCATGCTTCAGGGAGCGGACGTCGACCCGCCCGTCCGCGAGGTGGAAGAAGACGCTGCGGCCGTAGTCGCCGCCGACGTCCTCGCCGCGCAGGGCGATGCCGGCGCTCTCGAGGGCGTGGCGCGTCGCGAGGACGTTGCGCTCCCCGATGTTGATCGCGTTCGAGGTGAGCAGCGCGCTGAACATGCTCGCCCCGCCGACGATCTTGGCGGTGAGCGGACCGGTGGCGCCGAGCCGCCGCATCTCCGCGGCGACGAGCGGCACCGCGGTCGTCGGGAACTTCGCGCGGTTGGTGCGGTCGCGCGACAGCCCCTCGCTCGGGAGGAGGACGTGGGCGAGGCCGCCGACGCGCGCCGCGGCGTCGTAGAGGGCGATGGCGACGCACGATCCGAGGCCGATCGTGACGATCACCTCCTCGGCGCCGCGCGCGACGGCATAGTCGGCGACCTTGACGCGGTGCTCCATCAGGGCCGCCGGAAGATGCGCTCGCGCGGGTCGACCGAGACGAAGCGGGAGCGGGCGGTGCCGAGCAGGGTCTCGACCTTGCCGAGTACGAGGAAGCCGCCGGGCGCGAGCGCGTCGAAGAAGCGCTCGAAGAGCGCCTCCTGCGTTCCCCGGTCGAAGTAGATGATCACGTTCCGGCAGGTGATGAGCTGGAAGCCCGCGCCCGGCGGCGGCTCGCGCAGCAGGTCGCGCCGCTCGAAGCGGACGACCTGCCGGAGCTCCGGGACGACGGCGAACGGGGCGGCGGCGGTGAAGTAGCGCCGGCGCATCTCCGGCGGCGTGTCCGCGAACGCCGCCTCGTCGTACGTGCCGCGCTCCGCGGCGGCGAGGCTCTCGCGGTCGATGTCGCTGCCGACGATGGAGATGCGCGAGGCGAGCCGGGCGGGCTCGCCGCGCGCCTCGGCGTGGGCGTGGAACAGCGCGGCGAGCGAGTACGGCTCCTCGCCGGACGAGCACCCCGCGCTCCACGCCCGGGCGAGCCCGCCCGCGGACCAGAGCGGCGACACGACGTGCCGCGCCATGGCCTCGTACGTCTCCCAGTTGCGGAAGAACTTCGTGACGTTGATGGTGAGCGCGTCGAGCAGCCGCTCGTACTCGGCGGGCTCGCGATCGAGGAGCGCGATGTAGTCGGCGTACGTGTGCACGCCCTTCGCGCGCATGCGCACGGCGATCCGCCGCCGGAGGCACTTCTCCTTGTAGCTCGCGCAGCCGAAGCCGCGCTCCCGCGAGATCTTCTCGGTGAGCAGCGCGAACCCCGGGTCGGTCTCGATCGCGGTCACGCCATCACCCGCCGGACGGCCTCGAGATTCGTGCGGATGATCTGGTTCGTCGGCTCGAGCTCGAGCGCGCGCTCCCAGCACTGGATCGCCTCCTCGCGCTCGTTCCGGCGGTAGCGGATGTTGCCGAGCTTGAAGTAGACGTCCTCGCCGAGCGCGGGGTGCAGCTTCACGGCGCGCTGGTAGGCGTCGAGCGCCTCGTCGTACTTCTGCGAGCGGTAGTGCAGATCACCCATGTTCTTGTGCAGCTGGGAGAGGCCGGCGTCCTCGTGCACACCGCGCTCGGCGGCGAGGGCGGCCTCGCGGAAGTCGCCGCGCCGCTCGTGCGCGACGGCGAGGTTGTTGAACAGCGGGCCGGCGTGCGGGTGCACGCCGATCCCCTCGGTGAGCAGCTCGACGGCGCGCACCGCGTCGCCGCCGAGCGCCGCGGCGAGCGCGGCGTAGTGGAACCACGCCGCCGGCGGGGGACGCTTCCCCCAGAGCGGGCGCGCCTCCGTCAGCGCGGCGTCGGCCCCGGCGACGTCGCCTCGCCGCAGCGCGAGGACGCCGACCGAGGTCTTCACGCGTGGATCGTCCGCGAGTCCGCGCTTCACGGCCTCGTCGAGCGCGGCGGCGGCCTCCTCGTAGCGGCCGAGCCGCTCGAGCGCGTAGGCCAGATTGTGGAACACCGACGCCTTGGCCCCGGGCTGGGACGCGGCCTCGTGGAACGCGTTCGCCGCATCGGGCCACTTCCCCTGCCGCATCATCACGAGTCCGAGGTGGAATCGCGCCCCGGGGTCCTCGGCCCGCAGCTCGGCGACGCGGCGGAACTCCCGCAGCGCCTCCTCGAGCATCCCCGCCTTGTAGAAGGCGATGCCGAGGTTGCGGTGCTCGTCCACCCGCGCGTCGGGGACGACCGGCTCCGCCGTCTTCGTCTTCCCGACGCGGTGGAGGAAGCCCGCCATCGCGAGGCCGTAGAGCGCCTTGCCGACGTCGAACTCCCCGAGTCCCGACTCGTCGATGAGCGCAGCGACGTCGCGCCGGCCGTCCATCAGCGGCAGGAGCATCTCCTGCTCGGGTGAGAGCGAGGGGCTCGACTCGGCGAGCTTCCCGGCGTCGACGTCGAAGACCAGGTCGAAGCTCGGGATCTTCTTCTCGATCAGGCTCCACTCGTCGACGCGACGCGCGCCCTCGAGGAGGAGCGACTCCGGGTTGATCGAGACGAGGAAGTCCTGCTCCTCCGGCCGGATCTCCGCCTCGAAGTTGAAGCTCCCCTGCGACCAGGTGAAGAGGAAGTAGACCGCCTCCTCGATCTGCATCTTGATCTGGCCGTGCAGCGCCTCGCGCGTGATCGCCTTCTGCTCGACGAGGAGCTCGCCGATGCGCTTGTCGCGCTGCTGCGCCTGCGCCGCGACGGCGGCGTCGAGCTGCGACTGCGCGATCAGCCCGCTCGCGACGAGGATGTCCCCGATGCGGTCGCGGCGGTTGACGATCGAGGCGTAGCAGATCCGCCCCTTGTCGAAGTAGATGTAGCCGAAGTTGCTCCGGTGCGTGACGCTGAGGCAGCCGGTCTTCTTCCCCATCGCGAGGAGCTGGAGGACGTCGGGGAGGCTGGCCTCCTTGAGGCTTCCCTTGATCGCCATCAGCGCAGCTCCTCGATCGCGCGGCCGCCGACGTCGGGCCAGTCCCAGACCACCTTCTCGTCGTCGAGGAAGAACGCGTCGACGCCGGCGCCGAGCGCGCTCGGCGCCGCGGCGGGGGCGGAGCCCGCACCCTCGAGCTCCGCGCGCGCGAGATCGAGACCGACCGGCACGCCGGCGAGCTCCGCCGCCGCGACGAGCCGGGTCGCCGTCCCGATGATCTCGCGCACGCTCGCCGCGGGGCGCTCGGCGAGGAACGCCAGCAGCGCGGCCTCCGGCGCGTGGTTCTCCAGGTAGCGCGCGTAGAGCCGCTCGCGCAGCGCGCGGTCCGGCGCCTGGATCTCGACGATGAGGCCGCCCTCGAAGCGGGAGCGCAGCCGCTCCTCGAGCTCGGGCATGTCCTTCGGCGTCCGGTCCGACGTGAAGACGAGCTGCTTCCCCTCGGCGACGAGCGCGTTGAAGACGTGGAACAGCTCCTCCTGCGTGCGCTCCTTCCCGGCGATGAACTGCACATCGTCCACGACGAGGGCGTCGGCGGCGCGGAGCCGGTTCCGCCAGCGCTCGATGTTGCCGTCCTGGAGCGCCGAGATGAGCTCGTCGACGAACGCCTGTGCGCCGAGGCAGGCCACGCGCATCGCGCCGCCGCTCGCGTCGACCATCTCGTTGCCGATCGCGTGCGCGAGGTGGGTCTTCCCCACCCCGCTCGGCCCGTGGATGAAGAGCGGGTTGTAGCGCTGGCCGGGCGCCTCGACGACGGCGTCCGCCGCGCGCACGGCGAGCTGGTTCGAGGGACCGACCTCGAAGGCCCCGCGCGCGAAGGCGGACTCCGGTCCCGAAGGCGGCGTCTCGCCGCTCAGCGCCCGCGCGACCATCTCCTCCGCCTCGGTCACGCGCTCCGGGTCGCGGAAGATCTCGTCGCCGCCGAGCTGCGCGTCCACCGCGGTGATCTGCTCCTCGAGCGCCTTCAGCCGGTCGACCGCGGCGGCGAACATCGAGAGCAGCCCGTCGACGTCCGGCTCCGCGGGGAGCGAGAGCGCGCGCTGGAGGACGCCGGTGCGATACCCCTCGCCGCTCCAGAACGCCGCCGCCTCGCCGATGCGCACGCGCCACCCCTCGACCTGCGTCGCGACGACGGTCGCCACGTCCGAGAGGAAGCTGGCGAACTCGTTGCGCGCCGCGGGAAGCGCCGGCGTCGGACGGCGCACGCCGGCGAGGCCGAGGATGCCGTGCACGTGCGCCGCCTCGACGCGCCCCTCGCCGAGCGCCTCGTGCGCGATGACGCGGTTGAGCGCCCCCTGGAGCTCGCGCACGTTGACGAAGTCGATGCGCGCGATCTCCTCGGCGACCCCCGGCCGCAGCTGCGCGCCGCGCTCCTGGCAGCGCGTGCGCAGGATCGCCACGCGCGTCTCGTAGTCGGGGGCGCCGATGTCCACGGTCAGCCCGCCGGCGAATCGCGTGACGAGGCGCTCGTCGAGGTCGGCGATCTCCGACGGCGGGCGGTCGCTCGTCATGACGATCTGCCGGCCGCCCGACTGGAGCGCGTTCAGGAGGCGCAGCAGCTCGCTCTGCGTCTCGCGGCGCCCGGTGAGGAACTGCACGTCGTCGAGGAGGAAGAGATCCGCCTCCTGGTAGCGCTTGCGCAGCGCGTCGGCCTCGCCGGCGGAGATCGCCGCGTGGAGCTGCTCGACGAGCTCGTCGAGCGGCGTGAGCTCGACGCGGAGCGCCGGGTTGAGCTGGCGCGCGTGGTTGCCGACGGCGGCGAGGAGGTGGGTCTTCCCGAGGCCGGAGCCGCTGTAGACGACGAGCGGGTTGTAGACGCTTCCCGGCGCCTCCGCGACCGCGCGTGCCGCCGCGACGGCGAGGCGGTTGGCCGAGCCGACGACGAAGTTCTCGAAGCGGAGGCGTCCGTCGGGGAGCACGCTATCGTCCGGCGGTCGCGCCGGCGCTCAACCGCTTGAGCACGAGCTCCGAGATCGAGCGCAGCGTCTCGAAGACGCCGGGACCGTGGAGCGCGTCGGCGGCGAAGTGCGGGACGCCGCGGAAGTTGAGCGCATCGTCGAGCTCGGCCACGCTGAGCACGAGGTCCCGCGGCAGGTCCTGCTTGTTGTACTGGATCACGAGCGGCACGGCGCGCGCGTCGATCCCCTGCTCCGCGAGGTTGGCGTGCAGGTCCTGCATGCTCTCGATGTTCTCGTCGAGCTGGCGCGCCTGGCTGTCGGCGACGAAGACGACGCCGTCGGCGCCCTGGAGGACGAGCTTCCGCGTCGTCTGATAATAGACCTGCCCGGGCACGGTGTAGAGCTGGAACTTCGTCGTGAACCCCGAGATCGACCCGAGGTCGAGCGGCAGGAAGTCGAAGAAGAGCGTGCGGTCCGTCTGCGTCGCCAGCGACACCATCTTGCCCTTCCGGTCGTCAGGCACCTGCCCGTAGATGTAGTGCAAGTTCGTCGTCTTCCCCGACCGCCCCGGGCCGTAGTAGACGATCTTGCAGGTGATCTCGCGGGTCGAGTAGTTGACGAGTGACACGGCGGGACGGGTTGGACGCGGGGCGTCGGTGACGGTCAGGCGCGGCCGAAGAGCGCGGCCAGATTCTGGTTCAGGTCGCGCTCGAACGACTCGGGGAGGACCGGCCGGTCGGGCTCCTTCGGCGGCGCCGCCCTGGCGAGGCGGCCACGAAACTCCTCGAAGTAGAGTTGCACGAGGCCGAGCGAGCTGGCCTGGTCGAACACCGACAGGAAGATGTAGGGACCGCGCGGCGTCATCGCCTGCGAGAGGAAGATCTGCCGTTCGAGCCCCGCGTGGTGCAGCGCCCCGAAGGGCTTGTCCTCGAGCATCTTGCCCAGCTCCCCCGCCGAGGCGTGGATCGCCGCGGCGAGCGCGCACGCCGACATCACGTCCACCGCCCGCGTGAAGCCGTACTGCGCGAGCACCTGCCCGCTCGGATGCAGCAGCAGCGCGAGACGCACGCGCGCATCGTCCACGAAGTGCTTGAGCGGCTCCTCGACCCACGGCTCGACGACGGCGGCCCTCACGGCAGCGCCTCCAGCGAGCGGAGCATCTCGACACGAATCAGTCCCACGTTGGCGCGCGACTCGGCGACGGTCACGACGACGAGATCGTTCCGTCCCGCCGCGCAGACCCAGCCGCGCTCCGCCTCGAGCTGCAGGAACGCCGCCTCGCCCAGCCCCGCCGCGCGCGCCGACAGACGTGCCTTCCGGTAGAGCGAGGCGGCGAGCGCGGCGACCGCGGTGCCGCGGACGCCGATCTGGAGATTCGAGTCGACGATGATCCCGTCACTCTCAGAGACGACGAGGCTCCCCAGCACGCCACGCTGCCGGGTGAGGGTCGTGAGGAGGTCGGCGAAGGGGGTCTTCACGCCACCCCCAGCCACAGGCGCGTCCGCTCCGACGCCCGGTCGAGCAGCCGGCGGACGAAGCCGAGCGGCGCCTCGCGCGAGGAGGCGACGAGGAGCAGGCCGTCCTGCGGCGCCGGCGCCATCGCCACCGTCGCGACCTCGGTCTCGAAGACGATCGCCGTCCAGTTGCCGAGGTCGAGATGCCGCATCGCCCGGCGCGCCTCGTCGCTCACCCCGCTCAGCTCCGCGCCGACGTCCTGCGCGACGTCGCGCCCGTCCGCGGAGACGTACGCGCCGGCCATCACCAGCCCCTGCTCGTCGAGCAGCAGCGCCGTCTGCTCGCCGTCGCCGATGACGTCCGCGAAGAGGTAGCGCGCGTCCTGCGGCGTGCGCGGAGCGGGGCCCGGCGCGGATGGCGCCGATGCCCCGGCCGTCCGGCCGGGCGCGGG
>DASUSM010000028.1:0-7280 GCA_036375115.1 Gemmatimonadaceae bacterium
TGTCGATGAAGGGGAGCACGGCGGCGTCGGCGGCGACGGTACGCGTGCGCGACGAATCGCCGACGGTCGTCTCGATGCGCAGCGAGTCGCCGGCGCGCGTGATCACCTCGCGGCGCCCGGGGCGTACGCCCCGCGGATCGGTCGTCACCGCCTCGAGCCGCGCGAGCTCGCCGCCGGGAGAGAGCTCGAGCACGTAGCGCGTGCGCATCGTCGTCGGTACGCGGAGGACGACGTCGGCCTCGACGCGGCGCGGCGTGCGCACGAAGCGCTCGAGGGCGAGCGTGTCGCTGCCGAGCCGGGTGACGTACGCGCCGCTGTCGGGCGCGCTCGACCCCTGCGCGGAGAGCGTCGCGGGGAGCGCGGCGGGGAGGACGAGGGCGGCGAGCGCCGCGGGACGGACGCGCATCGCGAGACGGCGGGTGAGCATCGCGGGGACCTCCGGCGAACGGTGGTTGGGCTGGCGGGGCACGTCTCCGCGCGCCCGGCGGCCATCGCCGAAGGGTAGCATCGCGCCGTGTCCCGCGCAGATCAACGATCGTCCCCGCCGCTTCGTTGATGCCGCCCGTCCGCCCCGCGACCCCCACCCACCCCGCCAAGCGCCGCCCCCCCCGCCGCCCGCCGAGCGCCGAGTGCCGAGCGCCGAGCGCCACCAGGGCCCAGGGCCCAGGGCCGAGCCTCTCTCCTATTGACATCCTATACGATCGACACATAATCACCCCTCGCCCCGTATAGACACCCGATAGGAACCCATCGTGGCCCACGCACCCGCGAACCTGCTGCAGGGGACGCTCGACCTGCTCATCCTCAAGGCCCTCGCCCTCGGCGAGCTGCACGGACTCGGCGTCTCGCGCCGCATCGAGCAGCTCACGCGCGGGACCTTCCTCGTGAAGCCCGGGTCGCTCTTCCCGGCGCTGCACCGCATGGAGGAGGCGGGGTGGCTCGCCGCCGCGTGGGGGGCGTCGGAGAACAACCGGCGCGCGAAGTACTACCGCCTCACCGTCGCCGGCCGGCGACAGCTCGACACCGAGGTCGGCGAGTGGAAGCGCATCGCGCTCGCCATCACCCACGCCCTCCAGGCGACCTGACCCGTACCGGTCCTCCGCGGGCCGACCCCACCATCGAGGGGACTCCGATGCCGCTCTTCTCCCGCATGCGCAGGCTCTGGCACAACATCGTCGCGCGCCCCGAGGTCGAGCGCGACCTCGACGAGGAGCTGAACACCTACGTCGACCTCCTCGCCGCGGAGAAGGAGCGCGCGGGGCTTTCCCCCGACGAGGCCCGGCGCGCCGCGCGGCTCGAGGCGGGGAGCGTCGAGCGCCTGAAGGACGAGGTGCGCGATGCGCGCGCGGGGGCGGTGCTCGAGGCGGCCGCCCAGGACTTCCGCCACTCCCTGCGGCTCCTCGCGCGCTCGCCCGGCTTCACCGCCGTCGCCGTGCTCACCATCGCCCTCGGGATCGGGGCGAACAGCGCGATCTTCAGCGTCATCAACGGCGTCGCGCTGAAGCCGCTCGGCTACCCCGAGCCCGACCGGCTCGTCTACCTGACGAGCCAGTTCCCGACGCTCGGCTTCGCCAAGTTCTGGATCTCGCCGCCGGAGTACTTCGAGCTGCGCGAGCGCTCGCGCTCGTTCGAGGACATCGCCGCCTATCGCGCGGGCGCGGTGAACCTGAGCGAGGGGACGCAGCCCGAGCGGGTGAACGCGCTCTTCGTCACGGCGAACATGTTCGACGTGCTCGGCGTGCGCCCGATGCTCGGCCAGCCGATCACGGCGGCGCAGGACGCGCCGAGCGCCGATCCGGTCGTCGTCCTCTCGTACGAGCTGTGGAACCGCATCTTCGCCGCCGACCGCTCGGTGATCGGACGCACGGTCGAGATCAACGGGGTGCGGACGACGATCGTCGGCGTCGCGCCGCCGGGCTTCGACCTCCACGATGCGCGCGCCCAGGTCTGGATGCCGCTCGGCCTCGATCCCGCCAACCGGCAGAACCGGGGCTCGCACGGCCTCTACCTCGTCGCCCGGACGAAGCCCGGGGTGACGACGGCGCAGGCCAACGCCGACCTCGAGGGGCAGCTCCGGCAGTGGGGGCAGCTCAACCCCGACACGCACGTCCCGAACGACTCGACGCACCGCGTGCAGATGACGTCGCTGCGCGACGAGGTGATCGGGAACGTGCGCACCGCCCTCTGGGTGCTCCAGGGCGCGGTGGGGCTCGTCCTCCTCATCGCCTGCGCGAACGTGGCGAACCTGCTCCTCGCGCGCGCGGAGTCGCGGCACAAGGAGTTCGCCATCCGCACCGCGCTCGGCGCGGGGCGCGGGCGGATCCTGCGGCAGTTCCTCGTCGAGGGGCTCGTGCTCGCGACGGTGAGCTCGGCGGTCGGGCTCGTCCTCGCGCACTGGGGGCTGCGGGCGCTGCTCGCGGCGAACCCGGAGAGCATCCCCCGCGCGGCGGAGATCGGGCTCGATCCGTCGGTGCTCGCCTTCACGGCGGGGATCGCGCTGCTCACCGGTCTGATCTTCGCCCTCGCGCCGCTGCTGCACACGAGCAGCGAGGCGATGGCGAACGCGCTCAAGGAGGGCGGGACGCGCACGACGGCGACGACCGTGCGCAACCGCGTGCGGCGCGGGCTCGTCGTCGCGGAGATCGCGCTCGCCGTGACGCTCGTCATCGGTGCGGGGCTCCTCCTGCGCAGCTTCCGCAACCTGACGAGCGTGGATGCCGGCTTCGACCCGGCCGAGCTCGTGACGTTCGGCGTCGTGCTCCCGCAGGCGACGTATCCCGACGGGCAGGGACGCGTGCAGTTCGTGACCGAACTGATGCGCGCCCTCGCCGAGGTGCAGGGGGTGGAGGGGGTCGCGGCGATGCAGGGGCTCCCTCCCTTCCGCCAGGTGAACGCCAACGACACGGAGTTCGAGGGCGTGCCGCAGGGTCCGGGCGAGCCGATCCAGAACGTGGACTACTACCAGGCGGCGACGGCCGGCTACTTCGAGACGATGGGGATCCGGCTCGTGGCGGGGCGCGGTTTCACGGCGACGGACGCCGACGGCGCGCCGGTGGTCGTGATCAACGAGGCGCTGGCGAAGCGGTTCTACCCGGGGCAGGATCCGCTCGGCCGCCGAATCCGCCCGCCGTTCGGGCCCGACGTGCCGTGGTTCACCGTCGTCGGGGTCGCCGAGGACGTGAAGCAGGGCGGGCTCGAGGCGCAGCCGGGGACGGAGCTGTACTTCAACTACGAGCAGGCGCCGCGGCACGTCGGCTTCGCGCCGGCGCAGATGAACCTCGTGCTGCGCTCGGACCGTCCGCTGTCCGCGCTCGCGCCGGCGATTCGTCAGGCGGTGGCGACGCGGAACCCGGGGCTCCCGATCGTGCAGCTGCGGACGATGGAGGACGTCTTCGGCGCGTCGGTGACGCGGCAGCGCTTCCTGTCGCAACTCCTCGGGCTGTTCGCGATCGTCGCGCTCGTGCTCGCCGCGGTCGGGACGTACGGCATCCTCTCGTACCTCGTGACGGAGCGGCAGCGCGAGATCGGGATCCGGATGGCGCTCGGCGCGGGGCAGGGGCAGGTCGTGCGGCTCGTGCTCGGGCAGGGGATGGCGATGGCGGTGATCGGGATCGTGCTCGGGATCGCCGGCGCCTTTGCGCTCTCACGGCTGCTGACGTCGCTGCTCTACGGCGTGTCGCCGGCGGACCCGGCGACGTTCGCGACGGTGGCCGGCGTGATCGTCGTCGTCGCGCTCGCCGCCTGCATCGTCCCGACGCGCCGCGCGACGCGGGTGGATCCGCTGATGGCGATCCGCGCGGAGTGAGGGGGGGCTCGGCGCTCGGCGCTCGGCGCTCGGCGGGGCGGCGAGGCCGGCGCGCCTGGCGGCGCACGTCGGCGGGACGGCTCCGCCTGGTGGCTGTGTGGTTCACGCGGAGGCGCGGAGATCCGCGGAGCAAGGCGCCGTGTGCAGGTCGAGTGCGTCGTGGCACGAGCCGTGAGCTGCTTTGGGGGCACTGCTCGGCGCTCAAGCCGCCTCGCGTCGGCGCACGAGTCCGTGCAGGCGGACCCCCAATCAATTCATCGGCCCTGCCACGACGGTCTCTCGCGCCTCGGGGAACGATCCGCGGAATCCGTTGAATCCGCGTGATCCGCGGTTCACCCTCGTCGGTTGAGCGTCCCGAGCGGCTTCTCCCCCGCCTGGCGAGTAGAGCGGCCTCGAGCGCCCGTTCGATCCGTCGCCACGTTAGGCACGCATTCGTCCGCTCGCGGTGCGAATGCATTCGTCCGCTCGCGATGCGAATGTTCGTGACCGCGATGTGACCTGCGTCGCGTTGACAGTCGTGCGGGGCGCGCTAGCTTTTCGGGTGCGCACCGCTGCGTGCGCGAACGCACCACCGCCGGCGAGACCGGCAGGAGATCTCGTGATGCTCGTCCGTCGACTTCCCGTCAATCCGATGTCCGCGTGCCGCCGCTTCACGGGCGGCTCGGGGCGCTGGATGCGGATGCGATGCGATTGAGCGCACGTCGCGACGATGGAGAATCGCCCCGCGTCCCTCCCGGATGCGGGGCGTCGTCTTTTGGCGGGACGCCCGGCACGCGCGATGGCGCGACGGCCCGGCCCGCACTGCTGCAGAAGGAGCGCACCACCATGAAGAAGCACTACCTGCTCGTCAGCGACTTCGACCAGACGCTGAGCTTCAACGACTCGGGGCACGCCCTGAGCGAGATGCTCGGCATCGGCGACTTCCAGGAGAAGGTCGCGGGGCTGTCGCGGCTGAACCTCGTGCAGTCCGGCGCGGAGCTGACCTACCTCCTCCGCCACGACCCGGCGTACCGCCGCGTGCGGCGCGAGGACCTCCTCGAGGTCGGGCGGCGCATCCGCCTGAAGCGCAACATCGGCCTCCTCATGGAGTTCCTCGAGGAGGGCATCGACGGCTTCAAGTTCGAGTTCTACGTCGTCTCCGCCGCGCCGGAGGCGGTCGTGCACTCCGCGCTCGCCGGGCTCGTCCCGCCCGAGCGGATCATCGGGACGCGCTTCGGCTTCCACCCCGATACCGGAGAGATCGATACCGTCGAGGGGGTGCCGGCGGGCTACGGCAAGGTGGCGGCGGTGGACGACCTGCGCTTCCGTCTCGGCGTGCCGCGCGAGCGCGTCGTCTACGTCGGCGACGGGAGCTCCGACATCCACGTCATGATGCACGTCAACCGCGGCGACGGGCTGACGATCGCGGCGTCGGAAGCGCGCCACATCGCGCAGATCGCGCGACGCACGGTGATCAGCGACGACGCGCTGAGCGTCCTCGTCCCCGTGCTGGAGGAGATCGGCGGGTACGACGCGGGCGCGATCCGGCGCCTCTTCGAGTCGCACGGGCTGCTCATCCAGGAGTGGGACCGCGTGCGCACGGACTGGCTCACGATCCGCGACAACTCCGCGGTCGCGGGCACGATCGAGCCGGCCGCATGATCCAGTGGCTCGGCACGATCGCCGGACTGATCACGGTCGGCTCGTTCCTGCCGCAGGTCGTCCGCGCGTGGCGCACCAGGCGCACGGGCGACCTCTCGCTCGGCACCTTCGCGCTGCTCGTCTGCGCGGGGACGATGTGGATGGTCTACGGCGCGATGCTCCGCGACTGGCCCGTCGTCGCGACGAACGCCGGCATGGTGGCGATGAACGCGGCGCTGGCGGTGGCGAAGGTGAAGTTCTCCTAGGCCGCCGGCGCCGCGCGCCCGCCGTTACGGCACGCGCTCGACGACGAGGTACAGATGGTAGTTCCCGCCGAGCTTCGGATGGCTCTCGACGTAGTCCACCATCACCGCGCCCGGCTTGCCGCCGATCGTGCTCCCCGAGAGGATCCGCTCGACGTTGTCGTAGTTCAGGACGACCGTCTTCGGCTCGAAGGAGAGCTCCTCCGTGCCGCCCGTCGTGCGGAGCTGCATGCCGATCGGGCGGTTCCCCATCCGTCCCAGCGCATCCATCCCGCTGACGACGAGGCTCGGACCGAGCTGGCCGAGCGAGAGGACGAGCGGCGCTTCGGGGAAGGATGCCGTGACGAGTGACGTGAAGGTCTGGTCGTCGCCGAGCCGGGTCGCGGCGCTCCCCAGCCACTGCTGCCATCCGCGATAGGCCTCGCGCAGGTCGGGCGCGTCGTACTCCCAGATCGTCGGGGTGAGGAGCACGACGTTCTCGCCGCGCACCAGCTCGCCGCTCCACAGCTCCATCGGCAGCAGGTCGGCGCGCCGCGCGCCCTTCCGTGACGCCGGCTCCACGCGCCACGGCTCGCGGGTCGGGTAGCTGTCCCCCGTGCGCAACCCGCCGTTCGACGACGCGGAGCCGGCGCGCACGCGCCCGTTGTGGCCGCCGCTGCCGCCGAAGGCGCCGCCGACGTCGCCGAGGACGCTCGACTCGACCTTCGCCGTCCCGCCCGGCAGGAGCGCCTTGCCGTGCCGGTCGGTCTCCATGACGCCGACCGAGATGTAGACCTCGTCGCGCTTGCCATCGAGCTGGAGCGGATCGTCGTACGTCTCCGAGCGGATGTGGAAGCCGGAGAGGAGGACGCGATAGCGGCCGCGCGCCGCCGAGCTTTCCGTCTTCGGCGTGGACGCCGTCGCCGGGGGAGGCGGGGCGGCGGGACGCGACACCGTGGCGGGACGGCGCGGCGCGGGCACCGGCCGCTGCGCGTCGAGCGACGTCGCGAGCGGCGCGGCGAGGGCGAGGAGCGCGGCGCCCGCCGCCGCGCGTCCGGGGCCTCGTCGGGTGCGATGCATGGCGGCGTCCTCAGTAGCGGAAGGTGCCATCGAGGTAGCCGGGCGCGGTGACGGTGCCGCTGCAGACGGTCGGCGCCTTCGGGGTCACCGTCCGCGCGGGCAGCCGCCTGGCGGCGCCGCGCGGTCCGGCCGGTACCTCCACCGGCTCGACCGTCCCCGGCGTCCTCGAGCCGCCGCACGCCGCGTCGTACGTGAGCGCCGCGCCCGTCTGGCCGGTCACGCCGGCGACCGACACGGTGCCGTTCACCGGCTGCCCGGTGTTCGGGTCGAACGCCGTGACCGTCACGACCTTCGACTCGCCCGACGTCGTCCCCTGAACGACGACGCGGAGCCGCGGCGTCGGGCGCATGAACGGCGGCGGGGACTGCTGGAGCGAGTCGCGCATGCGCTCGAAGTACCGGTTCGCCCCGGCGACGTTCGGATGGAAGGTGTTCGCGTCGCGGCAGACGATCCAAAGCGGCGTGTCCACCAGGTTGGTGTGCGATGCGCCCTCGAGGAACGTCTGCCCGACGTCCTGGAACCACTTTCCGAGC
>DASUSM010000029.1:0-12300 GCA_036375115.1 Gemmatimonadaceae bacterium
CGGCGCGCACGGTGTCGAGCACGCGGCGCGTGTCGTCCGCGAGCTCGTGCTCGAGATCGGGCGCGACGAGCGGCCGCCGTCCGCGCAGCTCGCGCCGCAGGGCGTCGCCGTCGAGCGCACCGATGCCGAGCCGCGCCGCGATGTCGCCGACCGCGCCGTCGTGCGCGTCGGCGTGGTCGCGGACGTCCATGCGGAAGCCGTGGAAGCCGTGCGCACGCACGGTGGCGAGGAAGGGGTCGAGCATCGCGCGGCGCGCCGCGTCCGCGCCGGCGGCGGCGAGGCAGTCGCGGATCAGGAGGAGGTCCCGCTCGAACGCGCCGGCGTCCGCGTAGGCCGCGGGCTCGAAGCCGGGGCGGCCCGCATCCCGCGCCGCGACCACGCGCCGCGCGGCATCGATGCGGGCCGCCATGAAGCTCAGCTTCAGGCGGACCGGCTCGTCCGCGTTGCGCCGGCGGTTGGCCTGCCAGACGTCGGGGAGCGCGTCACGGTCGGCGGCGAGCGACTCGCGGAGCGCCTCCGTCGGCGGCGCGATCGACGCGGAGAGGGAGAGCCGCTCGACGAGCCGGCGCAGCTCGGCGTGGTAGTGCCCGAGGATCGCGTGCCCGGCGCGCCGCGCCGCGGCGACGGTGACGTCCGCCGTCACGAACGGGTTCCCGTCGCGGTCGCCGCCGACCCACGTCCCGATGTGCAGCGGGACCGCGTCGCAGAGCGGGTCGGCCGAGGTCTCGTACTCGTCCTCGTATGCGCGGAGGAGCGCTTCGCGCGCGCGGGCGCCCGCGTCGAGCAGGCGCGTCTCGAGGTACCAGAGGACGGTCCCCACCTCGTCGCGCACCGACGGACGGTCGCGCCGCACCTCGGCGGAGAGCCAGAGGAGCTCGACCTCGGCATCGAGGGCGACGTCGAGCGCCCCTTCACCCGCCGCCGCCGCGTCGCGCGCGAGGAGGATCTCGGCGACCCGCGCCTGGAGGGAGAGCAGGGTACGGCGCGTGGACTCCGTCGGGTGCGCGGTGAGCACCGGCCGGACGTCGAGGCGCGCGATCCCCTCGCGCACCGAGTCCGCCGAGCGTCCGGCGCGCCGCAGCTGCCGCATCGTCCAGCGCGCCGACGCGGGCTGCGGCTCGGCGTCGCCCTGCCGCGCGTAGTCGCGCGCGCGCCGGACGCGGTGGACCTGCTCGGCGGTGTTGATGAGCAGGAAGAAGAGGGTGAAGGCGCGCGCCGCGACGGCCGCGGACTCGACGGGTAGCGCGGCGACGCGGTCGAGGAGCGCGTCGAGCGTGAGGGCGCCGGCATCGCCGCGGCGGCGCGCCCGGCTCGCGACGCGCAGCGACTCCACGGTCTCGAACGCCTGCTCCCCCTCGAGCCGCCGGATGACCCTGCCGAGCGCATCGGCGAGGAGCCGGACGTCGTCGTGCAGGGGCTGGTCCTCTGGGCGTGTCGCCGGCGCGTCGGGCATCGGGGCATACTGGCCGACGCGACCGGCGGGTGCAAGCGCCCGATCCCCCCGGCCGCCCGCACCCGCCATGCGTCACCCCTCACCACTCGCCCCCCCTTCACCGATCACCGATCGCTCATCACCTCGCCGAGCGCCGAGCGCCGAGCCCCACCAGGGCCCCGGGCCCAAGGCCAGCCTCACTCGTACCTCAGCGCCCGCATCGGATCCACCTTCGACGCCCGCAGCGCGGGGATGTATCCGGCGCCGAGCGCCACCGCCGTGAGGAGGACGGCGGAGAGCACGACGACGATCGGGTCGTTCCCCTCGAGCTCGAAGAGGAGCGACTGCGCCCACCGCCCGAGGGCGAGCGCCGCCGCGATCCCGATCACGCCGCCGATCACCGTCATCAGCGCCACCTGGCGCAGGACCATCCGGCGCACGCGTCCGCCGTCGGCGCCGAGCGCCATGCGCACCCCGATCTCCCGCGTGCGCTGCGCGACGGTGTACGCGAGGACGCCGTAGAGGCCGACGGCCGCGAGGAGGGTCGCGAGCACCGCGAACGCCGCGGAGAGCGTGCTGATCATTCGGTCGAGGAAGACGTTCTCGCGCACCTGCTGCGGCATCGTCTTCAGGTCCTCGACGGGGAGGTTCGCGTCGAGCCGCTTGATCACCGCCGGGATCGTACGCACGACCTGCTCCGGCGTCATCGCCGTGCGGACGTAGAAGTAGACGGCGCCGATCGTGGTGTCCTGCCGGTAGGGCGTGAAGAAGAGCGGCGGGACGTCCTGCTTCACCTCGCTGTACTTCGCGTCCTTCACGAGGCCGACGATCTCCGTGTCGAGCTCGTCGTTGCCGCGGTAGCCGATCCGCTTGCCGACCGCGTCGCGGCCGAGGCCGAACTTCTTCGCGAACGCCTCGTTGACGATCGCGACCCGCGGCGCGCCGGCGAGATCGGCGCGCGTGAACTCCCGGCCGGCGAGGAGCGGCACGCCGATCGTGCGGAAGTAGCCGGGCCCGACCTGGTTGAAGCGCGCGTTGGCGTCGGTGTCGGGGTCGCGCTCGAAGCCCTCGACGGAGACGTCGCTCCCCCAGTTGCTCCCGGCGATGAGCGGGACGCGACCGGCGGCGACGTCCGTGACGCCGGGGATCGCCGCCAGCTCCTCCTCGACCCGCTGGAAGAAGGCCATCGTGCGCGCCGGCTCGTAGCCGTTGAGCTCGGGCGAGACGCCGAACGTCACCAGGTTCTCGATCTTCAGCCCGAGGTCCACGCGGCTGACGTTCGTCAGGCTGCGGACGAAGAGGCCGGCGCAGATGAGGAGCGCCATCGAGAGCGCGATCTGCGCGGTGACGAGCGAGGTGCGGAAGCGGGCCGCCGCGCGCGCGCCCGACGGCTGCCCCGTGTTCGCGCGCATCGTCGTGATGAGGTCGGGGCGCGTCGCGTGGAGGGCGGGGAACATGCCGAAGAGCAGCCCGGTCGCGATGGAGAGCCCGGCGGCGAAGAGGACGACCGTCGGGTCGAGGGTCAGCTGCAGCGTGTCCACCGCGCCGGCGGGGAGGATCGAGCCGATCCCGGCCAGCGTCCAGCGGGCGACGAGGAGGCTGGCGACCCCGCCCATGATCGCGAGCAGGAGCGACTCGGTGAGGAGCTGGCGGACGATCTGCCACCGGCTCGCGCCGAGCGAGAGGCGCACGGCCATCTCCATCGACCGATTCGCGGCGCGCGCGAGAAGGAGATTCGCGATGTTCGCGCAGGCGATGAGGAGGACGATCCCCGTGATCGAGAAGAGCAGGATCAGCGGCGTGCGCGCTTCGGCGTGGGTCGAGCTCTGTCCGCGGTGCCCCGCCTCGACGGCGATCTCCCGCTCGCGGAACTCCTTCATCCGCGTCTCGCTCATCCCTTCCTGGAGCGGCGCCTCGACGTCGTTGATGATCGGCCGATAGAGCGCATTGAGCCCGCTGCGGGCCCGCTCGAGGTCCACGTCCGGCTTCAGGCGCCCGAAGACGTAGACCCAGTAGGCGCGCCGGTTGTCGAAGCCGTCGAAGCCCGGATCCATCAGCCCGCGCATCGTGATCGGGACGAAGACCGCCGGGTCGCTTCCGAGCGTCGTGCCGGAGAAGCCGCGCGGCGCGACGCCGACGATCGTCATCTGCTGTCCGTTGACGACGAGCGCCTCGCCGAGCACCGCCGGGCTCGCGCCGAGCCGGTTGACCCAGTAGTCGTGACTGAGCACGGCCACGAAGTGCCCGCCGACCGTCTCGTCGTCCGCGGGCGCGAGCAGGCGCCCGAGCGCCGGCCGGATGCCGAGCGTCGGGAAATACGAGCCCGAGACCATCATCCCTTCGCCGTTCATCGTCTCGCCGCGGAAGGCGAGGTTCGCGCCGAACGAGCGGTGCGCGGCGAGGCCGGTGAGGACGGTCTGCGTCCGCTCGAGGTCGCGGTACATCGGATAGCTGAAGACGACGTCGCAGTCGCCCGCCTGGTTGCACGACGTCGAGCCCGCCTTCACCCCGGGCGCCGCGAGATTGACGAGGCGCTCCGGCTCCGAGACGGGGAGCGGGCGCAGGAGCATCTGGTCGAAGAGGGAGAAGATCGCCGCGTTCGCGCCGATCCCGAGCGCCAGGGAAAGCACCGCGACGGCGGTGACGAACGGCGCCTTGAACAAGGTGCGCAGGGCGAACTTCAGATTCCGCACGGGCTCCTCCGCTGGGGTCGTCGAGTGGGACATCCGCTGACGCCGAACCGTTTGCCGGCAGGTCGGCGCAGACGGATCGGCGACGTCCCGTACGCCGGTCGCGGCAAGGCGGTTTCGTGCACCACATCACGAGGAAATGGTGATGCAGGTGGCATGGTGAATGCATGTTTACCGGCTCGATCCCCAACCCGGACCCCGCCGCCACGCGGAGCCCTCCTCGAGTCGCATCGCGACGCCGTACCCCCCCTGTCGTGGAAGGAGCAGTACCCATGCGCAGCATCGTCCACCGCACGGCCATCGCCGCCGGGCTGGCATTCGCCGCCGCCTGCGCCGATGCCCCGACCGCACCACAGCTCGGCACCGAGCTCGCACGCAACGCGAAAGGCGGAAGGAACGGAGCGGGAACGACGCTCACGGCGACGAAGACCGCCAGCGGCTTCAACGAGACGCGCACCGAGTACGATTGGACGCTGGAGAAGGAGCTCGTCTCGATCATGGACGAGCACATGGTGCCGGAGCCGTCGACGACCGAGACGACGCTCGCCCCGCGCACGATCAAGTGGCTCGACTACCGGATCACGGCGACGCGCGGCGCGCCGGTCGTGACGGAGGAAAGCGGCGTCCGCGGCGAGGTCTGCGTGACGAACGCCGGCGACCGCCCGACGGAAGGGCTCGCGATCCGCGACGTGGTCCAGCGGAAGGTCGGAGGCGAGTGGACCGATGTCGCCTCGGTCGACATCGACGTGTCGGCGAAGCCGGTGCTCGCGTCGGGGGAGTCGCACTGCTACCCCTACGAGATCCTCCTCGCGCCGGGCGCCGGCGAGTACCGCAACACGGCGTTCGTGACGATCACGAACCACTCGGGGAGCCTCGGCGTGCCGAGCGGGCCCGCCTACAACGGCGGCGGGATCAAGGCCGGGTTCTCGATCCCGTCGGCGCGGCGCGAGGTCACGCGCGACGCCGACGCCTTCGTCTACGATCCCAACCCGACCAACGTCCCGGGCTCGTACGAGCGCGGCGGGTGCGCGGCGCTCTGGCCCCTCTTCTTCTGCACGGCGGCGGGCGAGATCGACGGCTGGCATCTCTCCGGCAGCGCGACGTTCGACTACATGGTGGATGTCGGCAATCTGTATGCGTGCGGCGACACGTACGAGCTGACAAACACCGCGATCCTCGTCGAGAGCGGGACGGGGGATTTCGGGGCGGGGAACGACCGCCACTTCGCCAGCGACGCCTTCGACATCCACACGCCGGAGTGCGCGCCGGGGACGGCGCCGGTGCAGAGCGTGAAGCAGTGGCGGAAGGGGACGGGGTGGCCGCCGCACCAGTTCTGGGGAAGCGACTATCGCCTCCAGGACTTCCCCTTCTTCGACACCGGACTGACGTGGCTCGAGGCGCTGAAGCACAAGCCGTCGACGACGTACGAGCGCCTGTCGCAGGAGTACATCGCCGCGACGCTGAACCTCGCGAGCGGCGCCCCGATGTCCGAGTCGGTGCGCGACGTCCGCTCGGCGGTGGGGCACTACCTCGCGCTGTGGCCCGAGCACAGAGCGCTCGTGAGCGAGGCGCAGCTCGCGCAGTGGGCGGACGTGCTCGCGGGCTACAACGCGAGTGGCGGACGTTGAGCGGCGCGCCCGGCCGGAGGGGGTGCCGATGACACGGATCGGCGTGTGTCCGCGGCGTCTGCGCGCCGCGGGCACGGCGGCGGCGCTCGCCGCGCTCGCCGCGCTCGCCGCCTGCGGGAGCGATGCGGTCACGGCGCCTTCCATCGAGGATGCCGCGGCCGCGCGCGCACCGGCGGCGGGCGACGCGCGCTGGACGCCACGCGCCGACGCGCGGGCGGTGCTCGCGTGGCAGGAGCTCGCGCGGACGCTCGTCGCGCGCCGCGCGATCGACCCGCCGATGGCTTCGCGCGCCTACGCGCTGCTGGCCGTCGCGCAGCACCGCGCCGTCCGCGCGGCGCTCGACGCGGTCCCCGACCACGGCGGCGGCCGCGGCCGCCGCGGCGCGCCATCGCCGTCCGCGGCGCTCGCGTCGGCATCGGTCCGCGTGCTCGGCGCCCTCTTCCCCGGCGATGCCGGCGCGGTCGCCGCGCACCCCGTGCCGGCCGTCGCCGACGGCGACGCGAGCGCCGGCGCGGTCATCGGGCACGAGGTCGCGGAGCGCGTCCTCGCGGAGGCGGCGACCGACGGCTCCGACCGCGCGTGGAGCGGCGTGATCCCGGTCGGGCCGGGGCGCTGGTTCAGCAGCGCGAGCCCCATCGCCGCGCCGCTCCGCCCGTCATGGGGCTCGGTTCGGCCGTGGGCGATGCGCTCCGGCGATCACTTCCGCCCGCCGCCGCCGCCCGCGTGGGGCTCGCCCGCCCTCGCCTCGGCGATCGCCGAGGTGCGCCGCTACTCGGACGAGCGCACCGCGGAGCAGCTCCGCATCGCCCACGTCTGGGCCGACGGAGCGGGGACCTCGACGCCGCCGGGGCACTGGAACGAGATCGCCGCCGAGCTCCTCGCGAGGCAGGACGCGAGCGCGGAGCGCGCCGCGCACGTGCTCGCGCTGCTCAACATGGCGATGATGGATGCCGGGATCGCGTGCTGGGACTCGAAGTACGAGTACTGGCTGCTCCGCCCGTCGCAGGCGGACGGCGCGATCACGACGCCGGTGGGGCTGCCGAACTTCCCGTCGTACGTGTCGGGGCACGCGACGTTCTCCGGCGCCGCGGCGGCGGTGCTCGGCGCGCAATTCCCCTCCCATCGCCGCGCGCTCCGGGCAATGGCCGAGGAGGCGGCGATGTCGCGGTTGTACGGCGGGATCCACTACCGCTTCGACAGCGACGTCGGCCTCGACATGGGGCGGCGGATCGGCGAGCTTGTCCTCGTGCTCGACCGCCAGCGCAGGGGAGAGTGGTAGCCGGCGCGACGGAGCTGCGCGTCGGACTGATCGGCTTCGGCACCGCGGGGGCGGCGTTCCACGCGCCGCTGATCGCGACGACGCCCGGGCTGCGCCTCGCCGCGATCGTGACGCGCGAACCCGCGCGCCGGGCGCAGGCGGGGCGCGAGCACCCCGGCGCCGCGATCCTCGACGACGCCGACGCGCTTCTCGCGCGCGCCGCGGCGCTCGACCTCGCCGTCGTCGCGACGCCGAACCGTACGCACGTGCCCCTCGCGATGGCGGCACTCGAGGCGGGGCTCGCCGTCGTCGTCGACAAGCCGCTCGCGACGAGCGCCGCCGACGCGCGCGCCCTCGTGTCCGAGGCGCGCCGCCGCGGCCGGATGCTCACCGTCTACCAGAACCGTCGGTGGGACGGCGACTTCCTGACGATGCGCCGCCTCGTTGCGGAGGGGGCGGTCGGCGAGCCGCTGCGCCTCGAGTCGCGCTTCGAGCGGTGGCGTCCGACGCCGAAGCCCGGCTGGCGCGAGAGCGGCGACCCCGCGGAGGGCGGCGGGCTGCTCTTCGACCTCGGCAGCCACCTCGTGGACCAGGCGCTGCTCCTCCTCGGTCCCGTGGTCCGCGTCTACGCCGAGCTCGACCGGCGTCGGCCGGATGTGCGGACGGACGACGACGCCTTCGTCGCGCTCGAGCACGCGACCGGCGCGCGCTCGCACCTGCACATGAACGTGGTCTCCGCGCAGACGGGCCCGCGCTTCCGTCTCCTCGGCCGCCGCGGGTCGTACGTGAAGCACGGTCTCGACGTGCAGGAGGAGGCGCTGCGCGGCGGCGCGCGACCCGGCCCGGGGTGGGGCGAGGAGCCGGAGGAGCGGTGGGGACGGCTCGGCGTCGGCGACGAGGCGCGTCCGGTGCGCACGGAACCGGGCGCGTACCCGCGCTTCTACGACGTGGTGGCCGAGTCGCTGCGCACCGGCGCGCCGCCGCCGGTAGACCCGGCGGACGCGGTCGCCGCACTCGAGGTCATCGAGGCGGCGCGCCGTTCGGCGCACGAGCGCGTCGTCGTCGCGATGCCCTGATCGGCCGCTCGTCCCGGCGAGATCGTGGTTGCGTCGCCGAACGGCGTCGGTAGATTCGCACGGCGAAGATGCAGAATGCCAAGGAGCGGAACCCGCAATGAGCCGTCGCCAGCCCCGACCGACGCGCGTCAGGCGCGCGCTCGGCACGCTCGCCGTCCTCGCGGCGTGCACCACGCCCGTCGCCACGCCGCCGGCCACGCCGGCGGCGACCCCGGCGGCGGCACCCGCCGCGATGCCCGTGCGGACGGCGGAGGACCGCTTCGTCGACTCCCTCGTCGCGCTGATGACGCTCGAGGAGAAGCTCGGCCAGCTCAACCAGCTCTCGGGCATGGGCGACCCGACCGGTCCCGGCGGGACCGCTGCGCGGGCCGGGCAGATCCGGAGCGGCGAGATCGGCTCCTTCCTCAACATCGTCGGCGCCGACACGACGCGGACGCTGCAGCGCATCGCCGTCGAGGAGTCGCGGCTCGGCATCCCGCTCCTCTTCGCGCTCGACGTCATCCACGGCTACCGCACGACCTTTCCCGTCCCGCTCGGCGAGGCGGCGACGTGGGATCCGTCGCTGCTCGAGCGCTCCGCGCGCGTCGCGGCGACGGAGGCCGCCGCGGGCGGCGTGCACTGGACCTTCGCGCCGATGGTGGACGTCGCGCGCGACGCGCGCTGGGGACGCGTCGTCGAGGGGGCGGGAGAGGACCCGTATCTCGGCCGCGTCGCGGCCGTCGCCCGCGTGCGCGGCTTCCAGGGCGCGGCGCCGGCCGACCTCGCCGCGCCGAACACGATCGCCGCGACGGCGAAGCACTTCGCCGCCTACGGCGCGGCCGAGGCGGGACGCGACTACAACATCGCCGACATTCCACTGCGCACGCTGCACGAGGTCTACCTCCCGCCGTTCCACGCCGCCGTCTGCGCGAACGTGCAGACGCTGATGTCGAGCTTCAACGAGATCGCCGGCGTCCCGGCCCACGCGAGCCCGCTCCTCACCGACTCGATCCTGCGCCGCGCGTGGGGCTTCGACGGGCTCGTCGTCAGCGACTGGACGGGCGTCCTCGAGCTGCTCGCGCACGGCGTTGCCGAGGACCGCGCGGCGGCGGGCGAGCTCGCCCTCGAGGCCGGCGTCGACGTGGACATGGTGAGCGAGATCTACCGCGAGCTCGGGCCGCTCGTCCGCTCGGGGCGCGTGCCGCAGCCGGTCATGGACGAGGCGGTGCGCCGCGTGCTGCGGCTCAAGTACCGGCTCGGGCTCTTCGACGACCCGTACCGCTACTCGGACGCGGCGCGCGAGGCGGCGACGATGCTCACGGCCGAGCATCGGGCGGCCGCGCGCGAGGTCGCGCGCGCGTCGATCGTCCTCCTGAAGAACGACGGGAACGTGCTGCCGCTGCGCAGGGATCTCGGGACGCTCGCCGTCATCGGCTCGCTCGCCGCCGACTCCGGTGCCGCGCTCGGCAACTGGGCGGGGCTCGGGCGCGCCGCAGACGCGGTCTCGGTACTCACCGGGATCCGCCGCGCGGTCTCGACGGGCACGCGGGTGCTCCACGCGGCCGGCGCGCACCCGGAGCGCGAGGACACGAGCGGGATCGCCGCGGCGGTGCGCGTCGCTCGTCAGGCGGACGCGGTCGTCCTCGTCGTCGGCGAGACGCCGGGGATGAGCGCCGAGGCGGCGAGCCGCGCCTCGGTCGAGCTGCCGCCGTCGCAGCAGGCGCTCGCCGAGGCGGTGCTCGCCACCGGGAAGCCGGTCGTCGTCGTCCTCATGAACGGCCGCCCGCTCGCCCTCCAGTGGCTGCACGACCACGCGCCGGCGATCCTCGAGACGTGGTTCCTCGGCGTGGAGCAGGGAACGGCGACGGCGGACGTCCTCTTCGGCGATCACGCGCCGGGCGGAAAGCTCCCGGTGACGTTCCCGCGCGTGACCGGCCAGGTGCCGATCTACTACAACCGCAAGAACACGGGGCGACCGCCCGACGAGCAGCAGAGGTTCACGTCGAAGTACATCGACGTCTCGTGGACGCCGCTGTACCCCTTCGGCCACGGGCTGAGCTACACGACCTTCTCGCACGGCGCGCCGCGGCTGAGCGCCGGGACGATGCGCCCGGGCGACACGCTGCACGTCGAGGTCGAGGTGGCGAACGCGGGGCGAGTCGCCGGGGACGAGGTCGTGCAGCTCTACCTGCGCGACGAGGTCGCGAGCGTGACGCGCCCGCTGATGGAGCTGCGCGGCTTCCAGCGCGTGCGTCTCGCGCCCGGCGAGCGGCGCACGGTACGCTTCGCGCTCGACGTGCAGGACCTCGCTTTCCTCGACGGCGCGATGCGCCGCGTCGCGGAGCCCGGCGCCTTCCGCGTGCTCGTCGGCGGCAGCTCGGCGACGACGACCGAAGCCCGCTTCCGGTTCGAGACGATGGATGGCCGCCCCGTACCCGTCGCGCACGGGTGCGAGGCGGTCCGATGAGCAGGCGGCCGGTCGCGTGACGCGACCGGCCGCGTCGTATTCCGGCAGTTCCTGGATGCCTCGCGTACCGGCACACACCCCGGGGGAGCCTTGAGCAATCTCGCGATGCTGGACTGGGCGATCATCGCCATCTACTTCGTCGTCGTCTTCGTCGTCGCCGTCTGGGCGTCGTGGCGGGAGCGGAAGGGGAGCGAGAGCTCCGCCGACTACTTCCTCGCCGGTCGCGACGCGGGATGGTTCCTCGTCGGCGGATCGCTCTTCGCGTCGAACATCGGCTCCGAGCACCTCGTCGGGCTCGCCGGCACGGGCGCGGCGAGCGGCGTCGCGGTCGCCCAGTTCGAGATCCTCGCGGCGTTCATGCTGCTCCTGCTCGGCTGGGTCTTCGTCCCGTTCTACCTGCGCAGCGGCGTCTTCACGATGCCGGAGTTCCTCGAGCGGCGGTACTCGTCAGGCGCGCGCTGGTACCTCGCGGTCATCTCGATCGTTGCGTACGTGCTGACGAAGATCTCGGTGACGATCGCCGCCGGCGGCATCGTCTTCGAGGCGCTGATGGGGATCGACTTCTGGACGGGCGCGCTCATCGTCGTCATCGCGACGGGGATCTACACGATCTTCGGTGGCCTGCGGGCGGTGCTCTACACGGACCTCATGCAGATGTTCGTGCTCGTCGGCGGCGCCGTCGCCGTGACGCTCATCGGGCTCGACGCCGTCGGCGGCTGGGGGGAGCTGACGCGGACGGTCGGCCCCGGCTTCCTCGATCTCTGGAAGCCGTCGAACGACCCGAACTTCCCGTGGACGGGGATCCTCTTCGGCGCGCCGATCCTCGGCATCTGGTACTGGTGCACCGACCAGTTCATCGTGCAGCGCGTGCTCGCGGCGAGGACGCCGACCGATGCGCGGCGCGGGACGATCTTCGCGGGCTTCCTGAAGCTGCTCCCGCTCTTCATCTTCGTCCTGCCGGGGCTCATTGCCTATGCGCTGGCCCAGCGCGGCGCGCTGACGCTCGACCGGCCGGACGCCGCGCTCCCGTCGCTCATCGCGCAGCTCCTCCCGATCGGCGTGCGCGGGCTCGTCGTCGCCGGGCTGCTCGCCGCGCTCATGAGCTCCCTCTCGTCGGTGTTCAACTCGACGTCCACCCTCATCACGTGGGACGTCTACCGGAAGCTGAACCCGAACGCCAGCGAGCGCCGGCTCGTCCTCGTCGGCCAGGCGGCGACGGCGGTCCTCGTCGGCTTCGGGCTGCTCTGGATCCCGCTCATGCAGCTCATCTCGGGGCAGCTCTACACGTATCTCCAGAGCGTGCAGGGCTACATCTCCCCGCCGATCGCCGCCGTCTTCCTGCTCGGCATCATGTGGAAGCGCGTGAACGCGCGCGGGGCGAACGCGGCGCTGATCGTCGGCGGCGTGCTCGGCGCGCTGCGGCTCGTCGCCGAGCTGAACAAGTCGAAGTTCGATCCCGGCGGGTGGATGTTCGGCTTCGCCGACATCAACTTCCTCCACTTCGCGATCATCCTCTTCGTCGTCTCGGTCGCGGTGCTCGTGCTGGCGAGCCTCTCGGCGCCGCCGCCGTCGGACGAGAAGCTCGCCGGGCTGACGTTCGCGACGACGCCGCCGGCGGAGCCGGAGCTCGCGCGCGCCGAGTCGGCCGGCCGGCGCTCCGACCTGCTGCTCAGCGGCGGGCTGGTCGTCGTCGTCCTCGTGATCTGGCTCTACTTCTCGCACTGAGCGAGGCGCCCGTCATCGTCACGGCCTGGTGAGCGTCCCCGAGGC
>DASUSM010000030.1:0-19618 GCA_036375115.1 Gemmatimonadaceae bacterium
CGCGCGGCGCGCAGCGTCGCCGCCCTCGCGCCGTCGTCCGGGACGCAGTTCGCGCCGGCGTTCTTCAGCGCGCGCGAGTGGGAGACGGTCCGCGTCCTCGTGGACTACGTCATCCCGAAGGACGACCGCTCGGGAAGCGCGACCGACGCGAAGGTGCCGGAGTTCATGGACTTCATCCTCGCCGACGCCGACGCCAGCGAGAGCGCGCGCGACGGGGTGCGCGGCGGCCTCGCCTGGCTCGACGCCGAGTGCACGGAGCGCTTCGGCACGCGCTTCGTGGACGCGGCCGACGCCCGGCGCCGGGCGGTCCTCGACGACATCGCCTGGCCGGCGAAGGCGCGCCCGGAGATGAGCCACGGCGTCGCCTTCTTCAACCGTTTCCGCGACCTCACCGCCTCCGGCTTCTTCTCGAGCGCGATGGGCTACGAGGACCTGAAGTGGATGGGGAACGCCTTCGTCCCGGAATGGACCGGCTGCCCGCCGGAGGCGCTGGCCAAGCTCGGGGTGTCCTACACGGACTAGCTCTTGCGACGGAGGCCGCCCAGGGGGCCCCGATCCGGAGGTACGACCCGAATGCGCCTGGCCGACTTCATCGTCGCGAACCGCGAGCCGATCCTCGTCGAGTGGGAGGCGTTCGCGCGCACCTGCACCCCGGCCGCCGGCACGATGGACGTCGTCGCGCTGCGCGACCACGCGAACGCGATGCTCACCGCGATCGCCGCCGACCTGCGCACCCGCCAGAGCGGCGCCGAGCAAAAGGCGAAGGGGACGGGGGAAGCGCCGGCCGCGGCGAACGAGCCGGACACGGCCGCCGAGGAGCACGGCGCCGGCCGGGCGGCGAGCGGCTTCACCGTCGAGCAGATGGTCGCCGAGTACCGCGCCCTCCGCGCCAGCGTCATCCGCCTTTGGACGAAGCACGAGGGACGCCTCGAGACGCCCGACCTCGAGGACCTGACGCGCTTCAACGAGGCGATCGACCAGTCGCTCGCCGAGTCGGTCGCCCGCTTCGGCGAGGACCTCGAGCACTCCAAGGAGCTCTTCCTCGCCATACTCGGCCACGACCTCCGGACGCCGCTCGGCGCCATCGACATGGCGGCGAAGTTCATGCTCGAATCGGGGGAGCTCGAGGAGCCGCACCGCACGCTCGCCGCGCGCATCGCGAGCGCCTCGACGCGCGCGGTCCGGATGGTCGGAGACCTCCTCGACTTCACCCGCAGCCGGCTCGGCGGCGGGATCCCGATCGACCGCGCCGACACGAGCATGGGGCGCGTCGTGCACGACGTCGTGGACGAGATCGCGGCGGTGTACCCCGAGCGCGCGATCCGGGTGGACACGCGCGGAACGGAGCGCGGCCAGTGGGACGCGGCGCGCATCTCGCAGGCCCTCTCCAACCTGATCGGCAACGCCGTCCAGCACAGCGCCGACGGCACGACGGTGGACGTCCACATCCGCGGCAACGACCGGGAGGTGGCGATCGCGATCCACAACGGCGGCCCCGGCATCCCGACGGACGCGCTGAACGGGATCTTCAACCCGATGAAGGGGCGGCCGAAGGGGGGACCCGCGAGCGGCCCGTCGGGGAGCCTCGGCATGGGGCTGTACATCGCCGAGCGTATCGTGCACGCGCACGAGGGTCACATCGACGTCGAGTCGTCGGAGGCCGACGGCACGACCTTCACGGTCCACCTGCCCCGCCACGTCTGACGGGGGAGCGGCGCGCCGAGCGAGCGCGCCGCCCGCCGATCGTCAGCCCATGCTGGCGATCTGGATCAGGTTCCCGCAGGTGTCGTCGAACGTCGCCACCGTCACGGCGCCGAGCTCCGTCGGCTCCTGGGTGAAGCGGACGCCGGCCGCGCGCAGCCGCTCGTACTCGGCGCGCACGTCGTCCACCGCGAACGAGGTGAAGGGGATCCCGTCCTCCACGAGCGCCTCCTTGAACGGGCGCGCCGCCGGGTGCGAGTCCGGCTCGAGCGACAGCTCCACCCCGTCGGGCGAGAGGGGCGACACGACCGTCAGCCAGCTCACCTCCCCCATCGGGATCTCCGTCTTCTTCACGAAGCCGAGCACTCCCGTGTAGAACGCCAGCGCCTTCCGCTGGTCGTCCACCATCACGCTCGTCACGTTGATCCGCAGCGTCATTCGCGTCTCTCCTCGTCGTCGGGGACCGGCCACCGCTCGACGATGGCCCGCAGCGGGGCGGTGTCGAGGTGGTGGAACTTGTAGCGACCTTCCCTGCGCGTGCGCACGAGCCCCGCGCCCTCGAGCACGTCGAGGTGCTGCGAGACCGCCTGGCGCGACAGATGGAGCTTCCGCTTCATCGTGAGGCGGGTGCAGATCTCGAACAGCGTCTGCCCGTCGCGCTCCCGCAGCTCGTCGAGGATCGCCCGGCGCGCGGGCGCCGCGAGCGCCTCGTAGACGTCGGCCATTGGCGGCCATGATAGGCAAGTGATGACTTGCCTGTCAAGCGGGTGGTCCGGCGCCGAGCTTCCGCCGCAATTTCGGCCGTCCTTCCGCCGCACTTCCGCCGTACTGACGCCGTGCTCTCCGACCTCTCAGTCTCCTCCGCGCCCTCCGCGTGAGCCCCACAGCCCCCAGCCGCCCTTGCGCCTCGAACCCGCGCCCGTAGATTGAATGAGCGTTCAGTCAATAAACGATGCCCAGAACCAGACAGCAGACCCAGGAGCTCCGCGCCGACCGCGAGCGTCACCTTCTCGACGCCGCCCGAACCACCTTCGCCCGGCTCGGCGTCGAACGCGCGACGATCCGCGACATCGCCGCCGAGGCCGGCGTCGCCCAGGGACTCCTCTACAACTACTTCCGGAGCAAGGACGACCTCCTCCGCGCCGTCTTCCGCGCCGGCGCGCGCGAGGTCGGCGAGGCCTTCGCCGCCGGCGAGGCCGCCGGCACCGCCGCCGAGCGGCTCGAGCGCGTCATCCGCCGCAGCTTCGAGCTCGTCGAGGAGCGACGCGACTTCTGGCAGCTCTCCTACATGCTCCGGCACCACCCGCGCACCGTCGAGGTGCTCGGCGACGAGCTCTCCGGGTGGACGGCCGGCGTCCGCGAGCACCTCGAGTCGCTCCTGCGCGAGGTCGGCCACGCCGACGCCCCCGCCCTCTCGCGCGTCCTCTTCGCCGCCATCGACGGCGTCTCCCAGCACTACGTCCTCGACCCCGCCGCCTACCCGCTCGAGACGACGGCGGAGTGTCTCGTCAGGCACTTCTGCCGCGCCCCGGCGGCGCCGGCGACCCGGAGGTGAATCCCGTGACCGCCACACTCGCGTCCGCGACGTCCTCCTTCGCCCCGCCCTGGCTCGACCGCTCGCTCTACCCCTTCGCGAGCCGCTGGCACGACACGCCCGACGGCCGCATGCACTACGTGGACGAGGGCGCCGGGACGCCCGTCGTCCTCGTGCACGGCACGCCGACCTGGTCGTTCCTCTACCGCCGGCTGATCGCCCGCCTCGCCGCTCGGCACCGCGTCGTCGCCCCGGACCACCTCGGCTTCGGCCTCTCCGACAAGCCGGCGAATGCGCCGTACGCGCCGGCCGACCACGCGCGCCGCCTGACGACGCTGCTCGACGCCCTCGACGTCACGGGCGCGACGCTCGTCGTGCACGACTTCGGCGGCCCGATCGGCCTCGCCGCCGCGCTCGCGCGCCCGGAGCGCATCGCGCGGCTCGTGCTCCTCGACACGTGGATGTGGTCCGTCGCCGGCGACCCGAAGATGGCGAAGGGCGGGAAGCTCTTCGCGAGCCCGCTCGGCCGATTCCTCTACCGCCATCTCAACCTCTCGCCGAGGGTCATCATGCCGTCGGCGTTCGGCGACCGCCGGACGCTCACGCCGGAGATCCACCGCCACTACCTCGCCCCGCTCGCGACGCCCGACGAGCGCATGGGCGCGTGGGGCTTCGCGCGCGCGCTGCTCGGCGCGAGCGGGTGGTACGAGTCGCTGTGGGCGCAGCGGGACGTGCTGCGCGCGAAGCCGATGCTCCTCGTGTGGGGGATGAAGGACCCGGCGTTCGGGCCGGCCTACCTCGAGCGGTGGCGGAAGGAGTTCCCCGCCGCCGAGGTGCACGAGGTCGCGTCGAGCGGCCACTTCGTCCCCGAGGAGGCTCCCGACGAGATCGGGCCGGTGATCGAGCGGTTCGTCGACGCCGCGGCGCCGGGGGCGGTGCCGGTGCGCTGAGGGCATCGCGGGGATTCACGACCCCGCTGTTTCTCGCGGAGCACGCGGGGAGCGCGGAGAACCGCCACGCCGGCCACCCTGTCCGGGAGCGCGGCGGCGTGCTTTCTTGCAGCCGGCGGACCGGCGATTGCATCCCTCCGCGCCCCTTCCAACCGCGGCGCCGCCCGACCCTCACGACCCGGACTCATGACCGCACCCCAGACCCGCCTCGGCGTCGGCTTCGTCGGATCCGGCTTCATCACCCGCTTCCACATCCAGTCCTTCCGCGGCGTGCGCGACGGCAACGTCTGCGGCGTCTGGAGCCCGACGAAGACCAACGCGCAGGGCGCCGCCGCGTACGCGCGGTCGCTCGACGTCGGTGACGCGAAGCCCTACGACACGATCGCCGACATGGTCGCCGACCCCGGGATCGACGCGATCTGGCTCTGCGGCCCGAACCACGCGCGCGTCGAGAACGTCGAGGAGATCGTGGACGCGATCGAGCGCGGGCGCGGGACGCTGAAGGGGATCGCCTGCGAGAAGCCGCTCGCCCGCAACGTCGCCGAGGCGAAGCGGGTGCGCGAGCTGGTCGAGCGCGTCGGGCTCGCGCACGGCTACCTCGAGGACCAGTGCTTCGCGCCGCACGTCGAGGCGGGCCGCGCCCTGCTCTGGGCGCGCGGCGCGGCGACGACGGGGCGCCCCTACCTCGCGCGCGCCGCCGAGGAGCACAGCGGGCCGCACATGCCCTGGTTCTGGCGCGGCGAGCTGCAGGGAGGCGGGGTGCTCAACGACATGATGTGCCACTCGGTGCTCGTCGTCAGGCACCTCCTCGTGAAGCCCGGCGAGCCGCTCTCGACCGTGCGCCCGGTGCGCGTCGGCGCGCACATCGCGAGCCTCAAGTGGTCGCGGCCGGAGTACGCGAAGCGGCTGCGCGAGCAGATGGGGCCGGAGGTGGACTTCGAGAAGGCGCCGTCGGAGGACTTCGCGAGCGCGACGATCGAGTTCGAGACGGCCGACGGCCGCACGGTGCTCGGCGAGGTCTCGACGTCGTGGTCGTTCGTCGGCGCGGGGCTCCGCCTCTCCGCGGAGCTCCTCGGCCCCGAGTACTCGATGTCCTGGAACTCGCTCGACTCGGGGCTCCGCGTCTTCTTCAGCCGCGAGGTGCGCGGCAAGGCGGGGGAGGACCTGGTGGAGAAGCAGAACGCCGAGGTCGGGCTGATGCCGGTGGTCCCGAACGAGGCGTCGGTCTACGGCTACGAGGCGGAAAACCGCCACTTCGTGCGGGCGTTCCTCGGCAAGGAGGCGCCGGCGCTGACGTTCGACGACGGAGTGGACGTCGTGCGGCTGCTGATGACGGCGTACAAGTCGGCCGAGGAGGGTCGCACGCTCGACTTCCCGCCGAAGGGGATCGACCAGTTCGTCCCGGCGGTGGCGCGCGGGGCGTGGCATCCGGGGCGGCGCTGAGCGACTCGGGCTGTCGGTTTCACGCAGAGCGGCGGAGATCCGCGGGAAACGGCCGCTCGGGCCGGCCTCGACCAGCGCGGTAGACGACGGCCGCGCGGGCCGGCATCGACGAAATCGGAATCGGATGCATCCGATCCATCGGATGCATCCGATTTTTTTTTCGTACGACTCGGACGAAGCGCGACGAGGCCTGGTCGCGGCGGGGCCAATGAATGTTTGGGGGGTACGCCTTCGAGCCTCGTGCGCCGGCGCGAGGGCGTGAGCGCCGAGCCGTTCCCCCAAAGCCTTCACGGCTCGTGGCGCGACGCCTTCGACCCGCGCACGGCGCCTTGCTCCGCGGATCTCCGCGTCTCCGCGTGAAACCCACAGCCACAGGGCCCCGGCGCGCCTCACCGTGGAACCCACGGCCACAGGGCCCCGGCACGCCTGAAACCCGGAACCGCCCCGGTCCGTTCTCCTTGACAGCTTAGGAGAGCGCCCCATTTTCTCCTAACCCGCTCAGGAGAAGCCGTGGCCGACCAGACCGCCCAGTCCGGGATCCTCCCCGGTACCCTCGACCTGCTCATCCTCAAGGCCGTCTCGCTCGGCAGGCTGCACGGGTACGGCGTGCTGCTGCGCATCGAGCAGATCTCCGGCGGGGCGCTCGGCATCCAGCAGGGGGCGCTCTACCCCGCGCTCTACCGGCTCGAGCACCAGGGGCTGATCGAGAGCGAGTGGGGGACGTCCGACAACAACCGGAAGGCGAAGTACTACCGCCTGACGACCGCCGGCCGCCGCCGGCTCGGCGAGGAGACGGCGAGCTGGAACCGGCTCGCCACCGCCATCGCGCTCGCCCTCGCCGCGACGCCCCGGGAGGTCCGATGATCCCGGGGATCCTCGCGGGCGCGATGGCCCGCGCTCGCTCCCTCCTGCGCGGCATCCGCGGAGGCACCGCGTCCGACGCCGAGATGGAGGAGGAGTTCCGCCTCCACATCGAGATGCGCGCCGACGACCTCGTCAGGCAGGGCGTCCCCGAGCACGAGGCGATGCGGCTGGCGCACGCCGAGTTCGGGAGCACCGAGTGGTACAAGGACGAGGGGCGCCGCGCGCGCGGGCTCCGCTGGCTCGACGACCTGCGCTTCTCCTGGCTCGACGTCAAGCTCGGCGTGCGCATGCTCGCCCGCTATCCGGGGCTCTCGCTCGTCGCCGGGTTCGCGATGGCGTTCGCGATCTGGGTCGGCGCGGGCGGCTTCGAGCTCGTGCGGCAGATCGTCGCCCCCTCCATCCCGCTTCCGGAGGGCGATCGCATCGTCGCGCTCAGGAACTGGGACGTCGCGACGAGCCGCGTGGACCATCGCGTCCTCCACGACTTCCTCGACTGGCGCGAGGAGATGACGACCGTCCGGGAGATCGGCGCCTTTCGCACCCTCGAGCGCAACCTCGTCCTCGGCGCGGGCGACGGCGAGCCGGTCGAGGTCGCCGAGATCAGCGCCTCCGCGTTCGGCCTCGTCCGCGTCCCGCCGCTCCTCGGACGCGCCCTCGTCGAGAGCGACGAGCGGCCCGGCGCGCCCGCCGTCGCCGTCATCGGCCACGACGTCTGGACGCGCCGCTTCGACGCCGATCCGTCCGTCGTCGGGCGGAGCGTGCGACTCGGCGGCGTGCCGACGACGATCGTCGGCGTGATGCCCGAGGGATTCGCCTTCCCCATCGCGCAGAGCCTCTGGGTCCCGCTCCGGCTGCGCGCGCTCGACCACGCGCGCCGCGAGGGGCCGCGCGTGCGCGTCTTCGGCCGGCTCGCCCCCGGCGCGACGCTCGAGGAGGCGCGCGCGGAGCTGGCGACGCTCGGCCGCCGCGCGTCCGCCGAGTTCAGGGAGACGCACGAGCAGCTCCGCCCGCAGGTGCTGCCCCACGCGCACTCGATCGTGAACGTCGGCGGCTCGGAATGGTTCATCGCCACGACGATCAACCTCCCCCTGCTGATGCTCCTCGTCCTGGTCTGCGGGAACGTCGCGCTCCTGACCTTCGCGCGCGCGGCGTCTCGGGAGGGAGAGCTCGCCGTGCGCAGCGCGCTCGGCGCGAGCCGGAAGCGGATCGTCATGCAGCTCTTCGCCGAGGCGCTCGTGCTCGGCGGGGTCGCAGCCGTCCTCGGGCTCGCCGCGGCGGGCGCGGGGCTGGCGTGGCTCATGGACGTCGTCGAGACGATCGACCGGCAACGCCTCCCCTTCTGGTACAGCGGCCGGCTGTCGCCGGCGACGGTCCTGTACGCCGTCGGGCTGACGATCTTCGGCGCCGTCGTCGCCGGCGTCGTCCCCGCGCTCAAGGTGACGCGCGGACTGGGCTCGCGCCTCCGGGAGGCGACGGCGGGCGGGGGCGGGATCCGCTTCGGCGGCGTGTGGACCGCGGTCATCGTCGCGCAGATCGCCGTGACGGTCGCCTTTCCGGCCGCCGCGTTCTATCTGCGGCGCGACGCGGAGCGAATCCGCACCGCGGACGTCGGCTTCCCGGACGACGAGTACCTCACCGTCCGCATCGAGCTGGACGACGCGGCGCCGAGCGGCGCGGCGGCCGACACCTCCCGCGCCGCCTTCCTCGCGCGCTACGAGACGCGGCTCGCCGAGCTCGAGCGGCGCCTGACGGCGGAGGCCGCGGTCCTCGGCGTGACCTGGGGTCACCGCCTCCCGCGCTCGTACCACCCGCACCGCCTGATCGAGGTGGACTCGGGGGGCGCGGCCCCGCTCCGTCCGGAGTGGCCGGCGTACCGCGTGAGCTCGGCGTCGGTGGACCCGGAGCTCTTCGACGCGCTCGGCGCGCGCGTCCACCCGGGACGCGGATTCCGGATGGCCGATGCCACGTCCGCGACGCGCGCCCCCGACGTCGCGGGCGACCCCGCGGCGCGCGCGGACTCGGCCGGGGGCCGGGGCGGCGTGGTCATCGTCAACGAGCCGTTCGTGGAGCTCGTGCTCGGCGGACGCAATCCGATCGGCCGCCGCATCCGCTACGTGCACTTCGAGGAGTGGGAGCGCACCGACCCGATGAGGCCGGGCGCCTGGTACGAGATCGTCGGCGTCGTCCCCGACCTCGGGATGGCCGTTGGCGCCGACGTCGGGCAGGGGAAGGGGGGCGACCCGAAGGTCGCTGGGATCTATCATCCGGTCTCTCCGGCTGCCGCGTATCCGGTGCGCCTCGCGGTGCACGTGCGTGGCGACCCCGCCGCGCTCGCGCCGCGGCTGCGCGCCGCGGCGACGGCGGTGGACCCGGGGCTCCGGCTCCACGAGCTCGGCCCGCTCGACGAGGTGAACCGCACGGAGGTCCAGTTCCTCGCGTTCTGGTTCCGGCTTCTCATCGCGGCGAGCGTGATCGCGCTCTTCCTGTCGCTCGCCGGGATCTACGCGGTGATGGCGTTCGCGGTCGCCCGTCGCACGCGCGAGATCGGGATCCGCGTGGCGCTCGGCGCGAGCCGGCGCGGCGTCGTGCTGGCGATCTTCCGGCGCCCGCTGGCGCAGGTCGCCGGCGGGATCGCCGCGGGCACGCTCCTCGTCGGGCTGCTCATGGCCGCGGTCGAGGGGAACGTGCTCGCGCCGCGGCACGTCGCGCTCGTCGTCGGCTACGCGCTGCTCATGATGCTCGTCTGCCTGCTCGCCTGCATCGTCCCGACGCGGCGCGCGCTCCGCGTCGAGCCGATGGAAGTGCTGCGCGAGGAGTAGCGCGCGGCTCCGCCCGCCGACGGACTCGGCGGATTCGTGACTCGGTTCTCGGGAGGCCCCGTGCGTACAGGGATGTCGTGGCTGGACGTGAAGCTCGGCCTGCGGATGCTCGCCAAGCACCCCGCGCTCTCCCTCGTCGGCGGCCTCGGGATGGCCGTCGGGATCGCCGTCAGCGTCGGCTTCTTCGCCTTCGCCGTCAACATGGTCTATCCCGACATCCCCCTCGAGGAGGGGGACCGCATCGTCGCGCTCGAGAACCGCGACATCGAGATCGACAACGAGGAGCGGCGGTCGCTGCACGACTTCGTCCTCTGGCGCGACGAGCTGACGTCCGTGCGCGACCTCGGCGCCTTCCGCAACGTCGGCCGCAACCTCGTGCTCGGCGACGCGCCCCCCGAGCTCGTCCAGTCGGCGGAGATGACCGCGTCGGGCTTCCGCGTCTCGCGCGTCCCGCCGCTGCTCGGCCGGTACCTGCTCGAGGACGACGAGCGCCCCGGCGCGCCGCCGGTCGTCGTCATCGGGCACGACGTCTGGCGGAGTCGCTTCGGCGGCGACTCGGGCATCGTCGGCCGCGAGATCCGCTTCGGCCGCGTGTCGCACACGGTCGTCGGCGTGATGCCGGAGGGCTACGCCTTTCCGATGAGCCACCAGTACTGGACGCCGCTGCGCGCGGATCCCGCGGCGTACCCGCGCCGCGAGGGGCCGTCGATCTTCATCTTCGGGCGACTCGCGCCCGGCGCGACGATGGCGGAGGCGCAGGCGGAGCTCGAGGCGATCGGCCGGCGCACCGCCGCCGAGTTCCCGGCGTCGAACGCGACGCTCCGCCCGATGGTCATGCCGTACACGCACTCGCTCACCGACATCCAGGGGCTCTCGGCATGGGCGGTGGTGCAGATGCAGCTCATGATGAGTCTCCTCCTCGTCGTCGTCGCCCTCAACGTCGCGGTGCTCGTCTACGCGCGGACGGCGACCCGGCAGGGCGAGATCGCGGTGCGCACCGCGATGGGCGCGAGCCGCCGGCGCATCGTCGCCCAGCTCTTTGCCGAGGCGCTCGTCCTCGCGCTCCTCTCCGCGGCGCTCGGGCTGGGGATCGCGCAGGTCGGCGTCGAGCTCGGCAATCGCATCATGGCGATGGAGTCGGCGGCGGTGCCCTTCTGGATGGATTACTCGCTGCAGCCGACGACGGTGCTGTACACCGTGGGGCTGGCCGTGCTCGCGGCCGTGATCGTCGGCGTCCTCCCGGCGCTCCAGGTCACCGGGCGCAGCCTGCAGACGAGCCTCCGCCAGCTCGGCGGCGGCACCGGCATCCGGCTCGGGAAGACGTGGAGCACGCTCGTCGTCGCGCAGGTCGCGATCGCCGTGGCCGCGCTCCCGGCGGCGGTGAACATGGGGTGGGAGGAGATCCGCCACGCGACGACGCGTCCCCGATACGCCGCGCAGGACTACATGATGGTGCCGCTGCGTCCCGAGCTCGCCGCGGACGCGGAGCTCGCCGCGCCCGGCACGGAGCCGCGCGCGGACACGGCGCGCTTCGGCGATCGCCTCGTCGAGGTGATCCGCCGCCTCGAGGCCGAGCCCGGGGTCGCCGACGTCTCGTACTCCGCGAACGTCCCCGGCCCGATCGGACGCGTCGAGGTCGAGGGAGCGGCGAACCCGGAGGAGACGCCCGGCGGACACCGCGCCTACCCCGAAGGCGTCGCGCCCGACTACCTCGCGCTCTACGGCGCGCCGATCCTCGCCGGTCGCGGGCTCGCCGCGGGCGATCTCGGCCCCGAGGCCACTGCGGTCGTGGTGAACGAGGCGTTCGTCAGGCAGGTGCTCGGCGGCGCGGACGCGCTCGGCCGGCGCGTTCGCTACGTGCCGAACGACCGGCGCGCGCGCGCCGGGGAGGCGAAGCCGTCACGCTGGTACGAGATCGTCGGCGTCGCCGCGGACCTCGAGGCGAACGAGCTGGATCCGGACCTCGTGACGCCGCGGCTGTACCACCCCGTCGGGCCCGCCCAGGCGGAGGACGCGTTCATCGAGGCGCGCCTGCGCGGCGCGACGGCGGCGGACGTCGCCGCGCGGCTGCGCGAGATCGCTCTCGAGGTGGATGCGTCGCTGCGGCTCGGGATGGCGCGGACGGTGGACGAGCTCGAGCGGCAGGACCGCCTCGCCGTGCGTCTCGTCGCGCTCGCGATCGGGCTCGTCCTGCTGAGCGTCTTCCTCCTCTCGGCGGCGGGCGTGTACGCGCTGACGTCGGTCGCGGTGACGAAGCGAAGGAAGGAGATCGGGATCCGCGTCGCCCTCGGCGCGCTTCCGCGCCAGGTGCTGCGCAGCATCTTCGCGCGCGTCGCCCGGCAGGTCGCGCTCGGCCTCGCGCTCGGGGTCGGCGCGGCCGCGCTCTTCGAGGGGGCGAGCGGCGGCGAGCTGCTCGGCGGGCGCGGCACGGTGCTGCTGCCGGCGTTCGCGCTGCTGATGACGATCGTCGCGCTCCTCGCCGCGCTCGGCCCGGCGCGACGCGGTCTCGCCATCGAGCCGACGGAGGCGCTGCGGGCGGAGTAGCGCGACGGGGCCGTGCGGCCTCATGCGTCTGCGCCGTCCCCGGTCTCCTCCGTCGGTCGATCGACGGCGGTCAGCCGCCGATCGCCTCGCTCAGGTGCACTCGTCCGTCCCCGAGTCCCTCACTCCGCCGTCCACCGCCACGAACGCCCACCCGTACCGTCCCCTGCCGAGCGCGAGCGCGAGGACGCCGTGGGTGTCGTCGAGGCGGACCTCGCTGTTCGGCTCGATCTCCTCGAACTCGTACAGCTCGGCGCCGCCGGTGCCGGCCACGAACTGCCGGATCCCGCGCGTCTCGTCGAGGCGCGCGTCCGAGTCCTGCGGCGCGAAGCGCTCGTACACGTGGTCGTGAGCCGAGACGACCACGTCGACTCCGTGCGCGTACAGGATGTCCCAGATGCGCTGCATCTGGTAATGGTTGCCGTGCCGCGCCGAGCTGTATCGCGAATGGTGGAAGTAGGCGACCGTGCACCGCGCCGGGTTCGCCGCGAGGTCGGCGGCGAGCCACGCCTGCTGCGCGACGTCTCCCGCGCAGGCGCGCCCCGCCGCCGGGCCGGGCTCGTCGGGCACCGGCGGGGGCGAGGGGAAGTCGGGCGGACGTCCCTCCTCGATCTCCGGCGGCCAGCAGGCGTAGACCTGCGGCGTGCTGTTGAGGACGACCACGTGCCAGCTCCCGAGGTCGTAGCTGTACCAGCCGAGGGGCGGCGCGGCGCGGAGGCCGAAGTAGGCGAAGTACCCCGCCGCGCCCGGCGTCAGGTACTCGTGGTTCCCGGCCGCCGGGCGCGTGCGCCCGCGGTGGCGCCCCCACGTCGGCTCGTAGCAGAGCGCATAGTCGAGCGGCGAGCCGAACTCGTAGGCGTTGTCGCCGATCGCCATCACCGTCCCGGGGATCCGGTCGAGGAGCCGCGCCGTCGCCTCCGCCGCGGTCGCGGCGGGCGGCGTGATGTCCGTCGGATCCTCGGGGTCGTAGCAGCGCGCGATGTCCCCCGCCCCGACGAGCACCGGCGGCCCGCTCGGCGCGCGCCACGGGTGCCGTGGAAGCCCCCCGACCCACGCGCCGAGGTCGGCGCCGAGCACCTCCGACTCGGCGGGCGCGACCGGGGGCGAGCCGTCGGTGCACGCCGACGGGAGGATCGCGAGCGCCGTGCACGCCGCGGCGAGCATCCGCGCTCTCACGGCTCCACCTCCGCTGCCGCGAGGGCCGCCGCGTCGAGCCCGGCGATGCCGTAGAAGCGCGCCATCCAGTAGGGGAGGATGTAGTCGATCCCCGCCGTCTCGCGCGTCCCGTCGCCGCCGCCGTAGAGGAGGAACGGGCTCCGCTGCCAGAGGAAGTCGGTGTTCACCTGCTCCTCGATCGCGATCGGCACGCACGACCGGTCCTCGCCGCACGGCGGATACTCGGGATTGCCGCGGTGGTCGATGTAGTAGTCGCGGCGCGGGCGCTCGAGCCAGTCGGCGAGGTGGCTCGCGATCGGCGCGTCGAGCGCGGCGTTCCCCGTGAGCCCGCGCTCGAGCGTCCGGAAGTGCGCGTTCGGGTGCGTCCCCGTGCACTGCGGCGAGCGGAGGAGCGCGAACGCCTCCGCGTACACGGCGCGGTACGGCGACGCGGCCGGCTCGAGCCTGACGAGGTTGAAGAGGTTGATGTGGTCGAGGTTGAACTTGTAGTAGCTCCCGTGCGTGTCGAGACACTCCGCCTGGATCGGCGTGCGGACCTGCGTGCCGAGGACGCTGCGGTGCGCGAGGTAGAGCAGCCCGTACCGCGCGCGGTTCACGCGCCGCCCGATCTGGAGAAAGGCGAGCTGCTGATCCGGGCGCTGGAGGAAGGTCGTGCTGTAGCTCCCGTCGGGCATGCGCACGTTCCATCCGTTGCGCAGGAGGAAGTCGAGCATGCGCGAGACGACGGCGCGGATCTCGGCGCGCACGGCGTCGTCGTCGATCGCGTCGTGTGCGATGGCGAGGCCGAAGAAGACGCCGGAGTACTGGTCGCGCGACGTGTTGCCGAACCAGTAGTACGGCTCCCCGCCGACCGTCCCCTCGTACCGCCCGTGCTTCGCCCCCTCCTCGGCGGTGACGGACTCGACCCAGGGCGACGTCACGGGGAGCGCGAAGCGCGCGAGGAGCCCGTTCCCGGTGACCTCGACGAGCCCGCGGATCCCGTCGAGCGCGGCGCGCGCGTTGTCGAGCGCGTCGGGGTCCCCCGTCACCCGCCAGCGAATCGCCTCCGCGGCGAGGTAGTGCCCCGTCCAGATCGCCGCGTCCCCCGCGCGCGAGTAGCCGACGACGCGCGAGTAGTCGGGCGACGCGGGATCGGACGAGGCGAAGACGGGATCGACGATGGTGCCGTGCGGGAGGTGCAGCGCGCGGATGTTCGCCGAGATGGCGAGCGCGTGGTCCTCGGTCGGCGCGACGGCGAGGGGAGCGACGGGGTGGGGCTCGGGCGCGAGCGGCGAGTCACAGGCGGCGAATGCGCCGAGCATGGCGATGGCCGCCATGGCGCGGTGCGGAGTACGCGGTGCGAACATGGGGCCTTCGCTGCTGGGGTCGGGTGCCTGACGAGCCAGGAGCGTGCCAGGGGGGCGGGAAAGATCGTGGTGGGGGGAGGCCGGGGCTCGGCGCTCGGCACTCGGCGCTCGGCGGGGCGGCGCGGCCGGTGCGCCTGGCGGGGCTCGTCGGCGGGACGGCTCCGACTGTTGGCGGTGTGTTTCACGCGGAGGGCGCGGAGATCCGCGGAGCAAGGTGCCGTGTGCGGGGCGAGCGCGTCGCGCCACGAGCCGTGAACTGCTTCGGGGAACTGTTCTTCAGTCAGCCCTCATCGCGCCGGCGCACGAGTCCGTATGGGCGCACCCCCCAACACCAATTGGCCCCGCCGCGACGACGCCCCGGCGCATCTGTCCGAGTCGTACGCAAGAGAAATCGGATGCATCCGATCGATCGGATGCATCCGATTCCCCTTTCTCGTCGATGCCGGCCCGCCAAGCCGTCGTTCCGTGCGCTGGTCGATGCCAGCCCGAGCGGCAGTCCTCCGCGGATATCCGCGCCTCCGCGTGAACCACCAGGCAACAGGGGGAGCCATCCCCGAAGAGATGCCTCCCCCTGCCCACGAGCCCGTCCGCCCCGCCGAGCGCCGAGTGCCCGAGCGCCGAGCGCCAGCCTCCTACAGCTTCCACCCCGTCCGGTAAGCCGGCGTGATCCATTCCTCCGGGATCCCCGTCGTCTTCACCGCGCCCGTCGCCGGATCGAGGTCGATCGGCCGACCCGCGCGCACGGCGAGGTTGCCGAGCAGGACCATCTGCGTGAGCGGGCCGGCGTGGCCGGCGAAGCTCGAGCCCGCCTGCGTCCCCGCCTTCGCCGCATCCGTCCATTCCTTGTAGACGTTCTCGAGGCGCGGGTACTTCTGCGGCGGCGGGCTCGCCTTCACCGCCGCGTCGCGCGCCGCGTCGAGGAGGCGCGGGTTCCGGCCGTACATGTCGGCGACGAGGTGCTGCCCGTTGTCGCCGATCCAGAGCTGCCCGCCTTCCGGGTGCGGCGGCCACGGCAGCGATGGGTCGGCCGCGGCCGGACGCGCGGGGAGGAAGCTTCCGTCGCGCCAGACGACGCGGACCGCGGGGCGGCTCCCCTTCGCCGGGAAGCTGTAGACGATGCGCGACGCGGCCGGCGCCGTCTCGGTGAAGAGCGTCGTCGACTCCGCCTCGATGCGCTCCGGGTAGCCGAGGTCGAGCGTCCAGAAGGCGGCGTCCATCGCGTGGCAGGCGATGTCGCCGAGCGCGCCGGTGCCGAAGTCCCACCAGCCGCGCCAGCGGAAGGGGACGTACGCCGGGTGGTACGGGCGCTCCGGCGCGGGGCCGAGCCAGAGGTCCCAGCTCAGCCGCGGATCCGGCGCGTGCATCTCCGTCGGCCGCTCGATCGCCTGCGGCCAGATCGGGCGGTTCGTCCAGTAGTGCACCTCGCGCACCGTGCCTAACGTCCCGGCCTCGATCCATTCGCGGATCTGCCGCGTCCCCTCCCCCGCGTGCCCCTGGTTCCCCATCTGCGTGGACTGCTTCGGGCGGCGCGCCGACTCGGCCATCATCGCCCGCACCTCGCCGATCGTGCGCGCGAGCGGCTTCTGGCAGTAGACGTGCTTCCCCGCGCGCAGCGCCGCCATCGCGATCGTCGCGTGCGTGTGGTCGGGGGTCGAGACGGCGACGGCGTCGATGCTCCGCCCCTCCTTGTCGAGCATCTCGCGCCAGTCGCGGTAGCGCTTCGCCTTCGGGTACGCGGCGAAGGTGTCGGCGGCGCGCTGCCAGTCCACGTCCACGAGGGCGACGAGGTTCTCCCCGCTCAGCCCGTTGACGTCCTGCCGCCCCATCCCGCCGACGCCGACGCAGGCGATGTTCAGCGTGTCGCTCGGCGCCCGGAATCCGCGGCCGAGGACGTGGCGCGGGACGATGGTGAAGGCGGCCGCGCTGGAGAGGGTGGAGACGAAGTCGCGGCGGCTGTACGGCCGGGGCTCGGCACTCGGCCGGGTGCCCGCCGAAGGCGGGCGGGTGCGCTCGGCCTCCGACGAAGCCCCCGCCGAGTGCCGAGGGCCGAGGGCCGAGGGCCGGCCAGCTTCTCCGGTCCGATCCTTCCCGCTCATCTGAGCTCCCGGATTCTGATCCCCCGGTAGGCGACGCGGTCGCCGTGGTCCTGGAGGACGATGTGGCCGCGGGCGGCGCGGCCGAAGCCCGGCCAGTCGGCGAACTTGCTTCCCTTCACCTTCGCCTCCCAGTCGGGGCTCCCGATCTGGTACGAGACGATCTTCTGGCCGTTGAGCCAGTGCTCGACGTCGCTGCCGTTCACGACGAGGCGCACGGCGTTCCACTCGCCGGCGGGCTTCACGACGCCCTCGGGCGCGGGGTAGAGGCCGTACGCGGCGCCGGCGGAGGTGAGGCGCGAGCGGCCGTCGGCGTGGCCGGAGTCGTCGAGCACCTGCATCTCGGGGCCCGTCTCGTACGGGTTCGCGGCCGCCTCGGTGACGCGGTACATGATGCCGCTGTTCCCGCCCGGCGCGACCTTCCACTCGAGCTCGAGCTCGAAGTTCGCGAACTGCTCCGTCGTCATGATGTCGCCGCCCGGACCGACGCGGGTGAGCGCGCCGTCGACGACCTGCCACCCGGCGACCGAGTCCTTGCGGTAGCCGCGCCATCCGCTCGTCGTCGCTCCGTCGAAGAGGGAGCGCCACTCGCCGGCGGCGCCGACCTGTCCCGCGGCGGCGCCGCTGTCGGACGCGCTCATGCTCACCTCGTGATCGGGTTCCTGCACGACGGTGCACGCGGCGGCGGATGCCGCCAGGAGGAGAACGAGCGGCGTGCGCGCTCCGGATCGATGGGACATGCGGTCCTCTCGGTGGGGTGCTCGCGGGAGCCCGGCGGGCCGGGCGGGTCCGACGCCCCAAGTGAACGCGTCTCCGGGGACGGCACAAGGGCCGGGATCAGCCGGCGGCGACCGGTTCGCGCAGCGGGCGGAGCGCGCTCGACCAGCGGAGCAGCTCGTCGAGCATCTCGGCGGCGGCGCGCTCCTGGAGCTCGCCCGGGTCGAAGGCGCCGGTCTCGCCGTCCATGTGGGCGGTGAAGAAGGGGAGCGCGACCGCCTCGACGATCGGCACCATCTTCAGGGCGCCGACGAGCGGCTTGAGCGCCTGCACGGCGCGCGTGCCGGCGGCGACGTAGCCGTAGCTCACGAAGCCGAGCGGCTTGTAGGCCCACTCGTGCACGAGGTACTGGAGGGCGTTGACGAGCGACGCCGGCGGCGCGTGGTCGTATTCGGGGGTGACGACGACGAACGCATCGGCGCGCTCGACGGTCGCGCTCCACGCCTTCGTGTGCGCGTGCTCGTAGCGGCGGAGCCGCGGGTGCGCCGGCTCGTCGAGGAGCGGGAGGGCGACGTCGGCGAGGTCGACGAGCTCGACGTCGAAGCCGCCGTGGCGCCGTGCCTGCTCGAGGACCCAGTCGGCGACGGCGGGGCCGGCGCGTCCGGGGCGCGTGCTCGCGACGATGACGTGCAGCGTCGGGGTCGGGGTGTCGGTGTCCTGCTCCATCGGGTCCCTCTCCTTCCCGCCGGCGCGCAGCGGGGCGTATCGGGTGTGGTGCCGCCGAGTGTGACGACACCTATTTCACGAAAAAAAAGTCAGCCGCCGCGGACCGCGGCGAGGAGCTCGACGAGCGCCTTCACCTGCGCCGTCGTGAGCCCGCGGAAGCGGCGCGCGTGCTCGGCCGTCACGACGGGGTCGAGCTCCGCGAGCACCCGCCGCCCCTCCTTCGTCAGACGCGTCGTGACCATCCGCCGGTCGTCGCTCTCGCGCGACCGCGAGATGAGCCCCGCCGCCTCCATCCGGTCGAGGAGCCGCGTCATGTCCGGCATGCGCGTGAGCATCCGGTCGCGCACCTCGTTCCGGCAGAGCCCCGCGGGCTCGGCCCCGCGCAGGATGCGCAGCACGTTGTACTGCGGCATCGAGAGCCCGTACGGGCGGAGGAGCCGCTCGACGCCGTCGACGAGCTGCGCCCCCGTGCGGATGACGCTGAGGAACGCCTCCTCCTTCGGGGAGGCGAACGGCCGCGTCTGCCGGATCTCGTCGCGCAGGGTGGTCGGCATGCCCGGAATATAGGTGTTTTCACACTTATTGGCAAGGGCGAGGACGGGGGCGCGGGATTGTGATGCGCATTCCATGAGCTCCGTGCAGCACGGCACCGCCCGCACGTGCCGCCGCGCGCCTCCCGTGCACGAGGCCGATGTGACGTGATACCTCGCTCGATTCGCGTCGTCCTGCTAGCGTGCAGTCCGCGCCGCGGCGATGGCCGTTCCCGGCGCCCCCAACCCCGTCGATACCTCCCGCACATGCGACGCTTCTCCGCCCTCCTCGTCCTCGCCCCGCTCGCCCTCGCCGCCTGCACCAACGGCGACAAGCTCCGCGCCGACTCGCTGGCGGCCGTGCAGGCCGAGCAGCTCCAGCTGATGGACCAGCTCGCGGCGCAGAAGGACTCGCTGACGAACGTCGTCCTCGACGCCGACAAGTTCATCTCCACCGTCGACAGCACGATCTCGACGGTGAAGGGGCTGCCGAAGTCGAAGCGCACGCAGCCGCTCGAGAGCCCGATCGAGGAGCAGCTCCACAACCGGCGCGAGATGCTCGAGCGCGTCAACGCCCTCGTCGCCCGCGCGCGCACGACGGCCAACCCGCTCGCCGAGGCGCGCAAGCGCGAGACGGCGCTGCGCGGCGAGAACGACTCGCTGCGCACGGCGAACGACCGGCTGATGGCGCGCATCGAGGCGGACCAGCAGATGATCACCGACCTCGGCGAGACGATCACGCGCCAGACGGTGCAGATCACCGGCCTCCAGACGCAGGTGGACAGCCTCGGCCTCGAGATGCGCTCGCTCGGCGCGAACCACTACCGCGCCTACTACGTGGTCGGCACGGAGGAGGAGCTCCTCGAGAAGGGGATCGTCCAGCGCGAGGGCGGCGCGAACCTGCTCTTCGTGCGCCTCGGCCGGACGCTCCAGCCGTCGCGCCTCCTCGACCCGTCGCAGTTCACGCCGATCGACCAGCGCGACATCCGCGACATCCCGCTCCCCGACTCGACGCGCCGCTACCAGATCGTCTCGCGCCAGAGCCTCGACGCGGCCGACGTCGCCGAGCGCGACCGCGCGACGTTCCGCGGCGGGCTGCACATCGCGGATGCCAACAAGTTCTGGGCGCCGTCGCGGTATCTGATCATCGTGCAGCGGTAAGGCGGGCCCTGGGCTAA
>DASUSM010000031.1:0-6691 GCA_036375115.1 Gemmatimonadaceae bacterium
TGACGACGTATCGGGTGATGGCGGCCGAGGTCGTGGACGCGGTCGTGCGCGAGCTCGGCCGCACGCCCGGCGTGTCGCCGACGACGACGATCCCGCTCCCCGGGGGCGAGCGTCCGCTCGAGGAGGAGGTGCGGGAGGCGACGCTGGCGACCGGCGATGCGGACCTCGGCGCCCACCTCGCGCAGGCGCACGGCGCGCGGTGGCGGCGCGTCTGGCGCCTCGCCGAGGGGGACGCGGCGCTCGCCCGTCCGCTCGTCGAGGGGCTGCCCTGGCTCGCCGCCGAGCTGGCGCACGCGGTGGACCACGAGATGGCGTTCACCCTCGCCGACCTGCTCGTCAGGCGGACGCAGGTCGCCTTCGAGACGAGGGACCAGGGGCGCGCGGCCGCGCGGGTCGCGGCCGGGATCGTCGCGGAGCGGCTCGGCTGGACGGCGGCGGACGTCGCGCGGGAAGTCGCCGCCTACGAGCGCGAGGCGCGGCGGATGTTCGGCGTGGACGAGGGGTGAGAACGAAGGAGGCGGGGGACGGGCGCCGACGCGCCCCGTCCCCCGCCTCCCCGCAGCCCGGGCCTCGTCAGGCCTTCGTCGCCTCGTGGATCGTCTTCAGCTCCACGATCTTCAGCGTGCGCGTCATCGCCGGCAGCTTGAGGACGACCGTCTCGCCGACTTCCCTGCCGACGAGGGCGCGGCCGATCGGGGACGCCATGCTGACGTGTCCGTCCTCGAAGTCCCCGCCGTCGCCGAAGACGAGCTCGTACGTCTCGCGCGACTTCGACTTCTGGTCCTCGACGATGACGGTCGAGCCGAGCCCCACGCGATCGGTGGGGATCTGGGACTCGTCGATCTGCGCGAGCTTGCTGAGCCGCTGCCGGAGCTGGCCGAGGCGCGCCTGCACGAACTGCTGGCGCTCGAGCGCGGCCTTGTACTCGCTGTTCTCGCGAAGGTCGCCGAGCTCGACCGCTTTGCGGATCTCGTTCGGGAGGATGACGTTCAGCTCGTGCTGCAGGCGCTCCACCTCGCCGTGCAGCTTCGCCTTGAGTTCCTCGAGCATGTGACCCTGACGGTGAGAGACGACAAAAGGCAGCGCCCGACCGTTGGCGGGCCGGGCGCTCACCTGCGCAAGCTACCACCCGGTCCCAGCTACCGCAAATCGTGCTCCCGTCGGATGGTAGGGGGCCGAGGGGCCCGCCTCGGCGCGTGACGGCCGCGGGGGATCGCGGCGGGGGCGGGCGTGACGCCGGAGCCCGCTCGGACGTCTCAATGATGTCCTGCCGCGCCCCTTCCACCACCCGCTCCCCGCGGCTCCGCCGCCGGGTTCCGGAGCGACCTCCCCGATGCGTCCCCACACGTTCGCGGCGAGCGCTCGCCGCCTCTCGCGCCGCCTCGCCATTGCCCCGCTCGCGCTCGCCGGCCTGCTCTCCGGCTGCATCGCCGGCGAGACGATCGCCGCCCCGAGCTCCGGAGCGATCCCCGGCCGCTACGTGCTGACGATGTTTTCCTCGTCGAGCGGGACGCAGGAGCTGCCGATCCGCACCGGCACGACGGCGGGCGAGAACCCGATGCCGATCTACCTCCGCTACGCGACGATCGACATGTACGCGGACGGCACCTTCGTCGAGGTCTACGAGTTCGACGTGGTGAACTCGCTCGGACACGTCGTGGACACGCGGTGGGACGTCGGCAACGGCACCTGGGCGACGGTCGGCGACGAGATCGAGTTCAAGGCGATCCTCCGGCCCGCGCTCCTCACCGCGGCGACGAGCTGGACGGGATACGTCGGCGGCGGCGACTACGCCTTCAACATGCGCCGCTACGTGGATCCGCCGAAGGGGATGCACTACCGCCGCTACTAGGCGCGTCCGTCCCATCGACCGCACCGCGGCCCGTGGACTCGTCCACGGGCCGCCCGTGCATCGGCGTCCGGCGCCCACCGACCCTCGCGCGCCGCGCGGGCGCGCCGCTAGACTGCCACTGATGCTCCACATCGAGCGGCACGGCGATGTCACACGGCTCCTCCTGACGCACTGGCGAAGCCGCGCGGTGGGCTACCAGGTGAGCGCCTACTTCACCCGCGGGACGCTGGTCGACACCGGCTTCCCGGCGGCATCGGCCGCGCTCGCGCGCTGGCTCGACGAGACGCGGCCGGCGGGCGTCGTCGTCACGCATCATCACGAGGACCACGCCGGGAACCTCGCGCTCGTCGCGTCGCGGGCGCTCCCCGTCGCGGCGCCGGCCGCGACGCTCGCGTGGGCGCTCGCGCCGGAGCGGATCGGCTTCTACCGGCGCTTCACGTGGGGCGCTCCGGCGCGCGTCACCGCCGCGCCGCCTCCCTACGAGCCGGAGGGGCTCGCGCTCCTCGGCACGCCGGGGCACGCCCCCGACCATCACGTCGTCTGGGACGCCGAGCGGGAGACGCTCTTCTCCGGCGACCTCTTCGTGGGCGTGAAGGTGCGCGTGGCGCGCCGCGACGAGGACCCGCGCGAGCACGCGCGGCAGCTGCGGCGCGTCGCGGCGCTGCGCCCGAGCCGCATGTTCGACGCGCACCGCGGGCTCGTCGGCGATCCCGTCTCCGCGCTCCTCGCGAAGGCGGAGTGGCTGGAGGAGACGATCGCGCGCATCGACCGGCGCGCCGACGAGGGTGTCGATGCGCGGACCATCGCGCGCGAGGTGCTCGGGCGCGAGGATTCCGCGTGGTGGTTCTCGGCCGGCGACTACGGGCGGCGGTCGCTCGTGGACGCGGTGCTGGCGACGCGCGGCGCTCCCCGCGCCGCGCCCGGCCCGGCCGCGGTCAGCGGGTCGGCGGCGCGATCCCCATCCCCGCGGCGAGGATCGTGACGAGCCCGACCACGGCGCTCGCGCCGCCGACGACCATCGCCGCCCCGCGCACGAGACGGTAGAGCAGCCGCGCACGCGGCGCCTCGATCCCCTCGACCTCGAGGTGCAGCGTCCCCTGCATCGCCAGCCCCCAGGCGCAGAAGCACGCCAGCATCAACGGCCAGGCGCCGATCCACCACCAGCGGGGGAAGAGCACGGTCGCCGTCGCGAGCAGCAGCCCCACGCCGCAGGCGACGCGCAGGCGCGCGGGAGACGCCTGACCGACGGCGGTCGCGCGCATCTCGAAGACGGCGCGGCGGGGCAGCGGCGATCTCGGGTCGAACTTCGGCATGCATCGCTCCATCGCGAATCCACGACTGTACAAGACAAGAGCCGTGCCAGTATGGGCACGGCTCGTCGTCCGTCGCGAGGTCGTCCGTGCTGTCCTCGCTGTGACGCACGTCACCGCGCGAGGTCACGGGTGGTTCGGGATGGGCGCTCGGCGCTCGGCGCTGTCTCCTATCGATGCAGCGGCAGCACCGTGTCCGTTTCCTCCGAGGGGAGCGCCCCGCCCGCGTTCGCCGCCTCGCGGCGCAGCAGCGCCATCATCGTCTCGCGGCGGTCGTACAGGCGCTTCAGCGGCCGCGGCTCGTGTCGCGCGAGCGCGTACGACGTGAGGAGCGGGAGCGCGACCGTCGAGTCCAGGTAGCAGACGACGGCATCGGGGAGGCGGTCGGGGTCGATCTTTCCCCAGCTCACCGCTTCCGCCGGCGTCGCGCCGGAGAGGCCGCCCGTGTCGGGACGCGCGTCCGTGACCTGGAGGAAGTAGTCGTGTCCGCGCTCGTCGATGCCGAGCACCTCCTGGATCTGCGGCTCCGTCTGGAGCATGAAGTTCTTCGGGCTGCCGCCGCCGAGGATCATCACCCCCGACTTCCCGCCGCCGCGCTTCGCCGAGAGGACGATCGACGCCGTCTCGTTCACATCCGCGTTGGGGTCGATCGTGCACGCGTTGCCCTCGAGCGCGAGCGCCGCGATGTTCATCCCGATCGACGAGTCGCCAGGGGACGACGTGTAGATCGGCACGCCCGCCGCGTGCGCCGCGGAGAGGAGCGACTTCTGCCCGATGCCGAGCGCGCGCTCGCGCTCGCGCACGTACTTCCCGCAGAGCCAGTGGAACTCCGCGCTCGACATCGCGCGCTGGAACTCCGGACCCTGGATGATCTTCCGGAAGAACGCGTCGGTCGAGAGGAGGACGTCGTAGTCGAAGAAGATGTCGTAGATGCGGACGACGCCCTCCTCGCGCAGCTCGACGTCGGACGCCTGCGCGTTGCCGCGGTGCATCGCGAGGCCGAGCCCGAAGTGCGTGTCGTGGTAGAGGTTCGCGCCCGTCGAGATGATCCAGTCGACGAATCCCGCCTCGATCAGCGGGATGAGCGCGGAGATCCCGAGTCCGGCGGGCGTCAGCGCCCCGGTGAGCGTGAGCCCGATCGTGACGTCGGGCTCGAGCATCTTGCGCGTGAGCAGCTGCGCCGCCTCGCGCAGGCGCGCCGCGTTGTAGGCGGCGAACGTCGCGTCGACGAGATCGGCCGCCGACTCCCGCCCGGTGATCGGCGTCGGGTCGATGCGCGCGCCCCTGAGGAACCGGCTCCCCTCGTGCGACGTGTGCTGCCGTCCCGCCTGCTCGCGCTGCTCCGCCGCCCGCTTCTGCTCCGCCTTGTTGCCGGCCGCCGAGGCGCGCTTGCCGTCACCGTGCCGCGACGCCTTGAAGCCGCCGCGATCGCGGCCGCCGTCCTTCCCCCCGCCCCCGCCGCCGCCGCCGCGCTTCTTCGTCATGCGCCCTCCATCGCCTCGCGTCCCATCGCCATCCGGATCTGCGCCTCGTGCGCCGCGACCACCGCGTCGCACGCCTCGCGCGGGTCGTCGGTGACGATCATGAGATCCATGTCGCCCGGCGAGATCTTCTTCTCCAGCAGCACGCGCGACTGGAGCCAGCGCACGAGCCCCGCCCAGTAGTGGCGGCCGAAGAGGATCACGGGGAACTGGTAGATCTTCCCGGTCTGGATGAGCGTGAGCGCCTCGAACGCCTCGTCGAGCGTGCCGAAGCCGCCGGGGAAGATGATGAACGCGTTCGAGTACTTGATGAACATCGTCTTCCGCACCATGAAGTAGCGGAAGTTGACGAGCGTGTCCACGTAGGGGTTGGCGCCCTGCTCGAAGGGGAGCTCGATGTTGCAGCCGATGGAGACGCCGCCGCCGAGCTTCGCGCCCTTGTTCGCCGCCTCCATGATCCCGGGGCCGGCGCCGGTGATGATGGAGAACCCCGCCTCGGCGAGCAGCCGCGCGACCTCCTGCGCCGCCTCGTACTGCGGATCATCCGGCGGCGTGCGCGCCGAGCCGAAGATCGAGACGCCCTGCTTCACGGTGGAGAGGACATCGAAGCCCTCGATGAACTCTCCCATGATGCGCATCACGCGCCACGTGTCCGTCGTCGTGAAGTCGCGCCGCTCGCGGCTCGGCCGCCGGAGGAGCTTCTCGTCCTCGGTCATCGGCACGACGAGGTCGCGCAGCGCCGTGTCGATCACCTTCTGCGACTGCCCCTTCGTCTGGCGCGCCCCGGTCTCCGACGGCGGACGGCGCCCCGCCGCGCGGTGTCCCGCCTCCGTGCGCTCGCGCAGCCCCTCGAGCGACTCGCGCTCGGCGCGGTCGAGCGTGTTGGCGTCGGCCTTCTTGCCTCCGGCCGTGCGCGGCGACTTCTTGCGGCGGCGCGCGGGCGCGGCCTCGTCCTTCCGTGAGCGTCCTGCCATGTGCGCGTGCGGACCCCTCGATGCGTCGTCGATGCGTCGCGCCCGGCGTCTCCGGGCGGAGTCCGCAGTTTAACCCCGCCCTCCCGCGAGATGCCAGCGAGCCGGCACCACGACGCCTGTGTCGTCATCGTCGTCGCCGATGGCGCGCGCCCCGACACGCTCGGCGCGGCGATCGACGACGGCGCCCTCCCCGCGCTCGCGCGCCTCCGTGCCGGGGGCGGGATGCACACCGTCGTCTCCTGCTTTCCCTCGGTCACCGGGCCGGCCTACGCCCCGTTCCTCACCGGCCGGCTTCCCGGCGCCGCCGGTCTCCCGGGGATCCGCTGGCTCGACCGCGCCCGTCGGACGTTCGCCCTCCGGAGCCGCGCGCGGAGCTACGTCGGCCCCGGCGGGCTCCGCATCGACGACGACCTCGACCCCGCGGCGCCGACGCTCTTCGAGCTCGCGCCCTCGGTCGGCGCGCTCTCGGTCATCACGCGCGGGCTGCCGCGCGGGCGACGGGTCGGCAGCGGCGCGCGCTTCACCCTCCGCGCCGCGCGCGCGCACTTCGCCGGCGACGTGGACGCCTGGCTCGCCATCGACCGCGACCTCGCGCGCGACGTGCGGGCCCGCGTGCGCGCGCTGCGCCCGCGCGTCGTCTTCGCCGCCTTCGCCGGCGTGGACAAGGCGTCGCACGCGCTCGGGCACGAAGCGCCGCGCGTGCGCGACGCGCTGGCGATCGTGGACGACGCCGTCGGCGGCCTGTGCCGCGACGCCGAACGAGACGGACGCTGGCGCGGCATGCACGTCTGGGTCGTCAGCGACCACGGACACGCGCCGGTGTCGGCGCACGACGACCTCGCCGAGCTGCTCGAAGGGTGGGGGCTCCGCGTCCTCGCCCACCCGTGGCTCGCGCGCCGGAGCGCCGACGTCGCGGTGATGGTCGGCGGCAACGCGATGGCCCACCTCTACCTCGAGCCCGCGGCGCGCGAGCGCGAACCCTGGCCGGCCCGCGAGCCGCGATGGTCGCGGCTCGTCGAGCGCCTGCTCGAGCGCCCCTCGGTGGAGCTCGTCCTCCTGCCGCACGCGCCGGAC
>DASUSM010000032.1:0-23158 GCA_036375115.1 Gemmatimonadaceae bacterium
CCCGCGCCCGCGCCGCCCGCGCGCTCGATCTCGTAGAACCCCGCCTCGTCGAGGACGACGCGGCGCGCCCCATCCGCGGCGATCCGCGTGCGCGCTCCCGACGGCGCGACGACGACCGTCGGCGCCCCGGCAGCGTCGTGCGCGGCGGCCCCGTCGGCCGCCCGCGGCAGCTCGAGCCCCTCGCCGACGGTGCGCCAGGCGCGCGCGTCCGCGTACGCCGCGGCGTGCCGCGCGAGCTGGTGCACGAAGGGAAGATAGACCGGCTGCAGCGCGAGATCGCTCCAGTACGCATCGAGCGTCCCGCCCCAGAGCATGACCCTGCCCTCCCCGACGCGGCGCTCGAGGAGCGCGGGCGTCCCGTCATCGAATCGCGCGAGCACGGCGGCGTCGGCGGCCGGCGTCAGGCGGCGGTAGCGGAGGAAGCGCGCGGCGGCGAAGTCGCCACTCCGGGGGGCGTCGAATGGCGCGAGCGCGGGGTGGCTCCGGTCGAGCACGGCGAGCCGGCCGCCGCGGCCGTCGACGCGGTCCACCACCTCGCCGACCTCGCCGGGCATGATCTCCGCGAGCGCGGCGGGCCAGGCGCGCGCGCTCCCGCGCTCGCCCGCGGCGACGATCAGCCCGCCGCCGCGCTCGACCCACGCGCGCAGCCGGCGCGCCGCGTCCTCGCCGGGCGCGGCGTCGTGCAGGACGACGACGGACCGCCCCGCGAGCGCGCTCGCCGGCAGGGCGGCGCCGCGCGCGACCTCGGCGTCGATCGGCGGGCGCCGGCCGATCGAGAGGGCGCGCGTGAGGTAGAGCGCGTGCGAGGCCGCGGCTCCGGTCGGCTCGACGAGGAGGAGCGAGAGCGAGCGGCCCGGCGCGAGGGTGAAGTGGAAGGCGTCGTCCGCGCGGAGCCGGTCGGCGTCGAGCCTGACGACGGCGCGCGACTCTCCCTCGGGGAGGGGGACGCGGGCGAAGGTGACGCGGCCGACACCGCCCGCGGCGATCGGGATCGTCGTCCGCTCGATCTCGCGGCCGTTGAGCTCGAGGGTCGCGCCGAGGACGCCCGCCGCCGAGTCGCCGCGATGGACGACGCGCGCGGCGACGGTGGCCCACTCGCGCCCGCCCTCGCGCTCGCGCCCGAGCTCGACGCCGGTGACCGCGGCGTTCGACGTCTCACCCTCCCCCACATCCATGGTGCGGACCTCGGTGCCCGGCGCCATCCGCACCTCGCTCCCCGCGCCGCTCCACGCGAGCCGCTGGAAGTCGGAGACGAGGACCACCTCGCGCCGCGCGCGGTCGCTCGTCTCGAGGATCCGGCGCGCCACGCGGAGCGCGGGGGCGTAGCGCGTCCCCCCCGCGCCGGGCCGCGCCTCGTCGAGCGCGGCGCGCAGCGCGGCCGGGTCGGACGTCGGCGCCCCGGCCGCCGCGTCGGTGTCGAAGAGGACGAGCGTCGCGCGATCCGCGGGGCGCAGCGCGTCGATCGTCTCGCCGACCGCCGCGCTCGCCCGCGCCCACCGCTCCCCGTATCCCATGCTGTACGACCGGTCGAGGAGGACGACGACCTCGCGCGCCGCGTCGCCCGCCGCGAAGGCGAGGCGGTCGCGCACGAAGGGTCGCGCGAAGGCGGCGACGAGGAGCAGGAGCGCGAGGCAGCGGAGCAGGAAGAGCGGCCAGTGGCGGATCCGCTGGCGCCGCGACGTGCGGAAGGGAATGCGCTGGAGGAACATCAGCGACGGGAACTCCACCGCCTCGCGCCGGTCGCGCTGCATCAGGTGCACGACGACCGGCGCGGCGAGCGCCGCGAGGCCGAGGAGGAAGAGGGGAGCGAGGAGGCCCATCGTCGCGTCTCCGTCAGCGCGGCCGGCCGACGTGCCGGCGCGCGGCGACGTATGTCGGGAGCGCATCCGCGAGCGGTCGTCCGGTGTCGAGGACGACGTAGTCGGCCCCGGCGCCGACGAGCGCCTCCTTCAGCGCTTCGATGTGCGCGGCGACGAGCGACGCGTAGCGCTCGCGGAGCTTCGCCGGGACGACGGGGATGCGCTCTCCGCTCTCGAGATCCACGAAGGTGGTCGCCTCCTCGTACGGGAAGTCGAGCTCGGCGGGGTCGAGGAGGTGCAGGACGAGCAGGTCGTTCCCCTTCCCGCGCAGATACGCCGCCGCGTCGGCGACGGCGGCGGGCTCCTCGTAGAGGTCGGAGATCAGCACGACCATGCTGCGCCGCCGGAATCCCTCGGCGAGCGTACGGAGCGGCCCGGCGAGTGCGCCCGGCCGTCCGGCCTCGGCGCGCTGCAGCGCGTGCAGCGCGACCTCCATGTGCTTCGCCGAGGGCGGGACGTAGTCGACGACGGCGTCGTCGAACGTCGCGAGCCCGACGCGGTCGCGCTGCCGGCGCGCCATGTAGAGGATGCACGCGGCGAGCCGTTTCGCGTACTCGAGCTTCGGCCCGTGCGCGCGCCCGAAGCGCATCGAGCGCGAGACGTCGAGGAGGACGACGCAGTTGGTGTTGGTGTCGGCCTCGAACTCCTTGACGTGGTAGCGGTCGCTGCGGGCGAAGAGCTTCCAGTCGATGCGGCGGATGTCGTCGCCCGGCGCGTAGGCGCGATGCTCGGCGAAGTCCATCGACGTGCCGAGGTGCGGCGCGCGGTGGAGCCCGTTGAGGAACCCCTCGACGACGACGCGCGCGACGAGCTCGAGGTCGTCGATCCGCGCGAGGACGGCGGGATCGAGCAGGGCGGTTCCCATGCTACAACCTCGACGCCGGCATCGGCGTGCGGGCGAGGAGGTCGTCCACGATCTCGTCCGCCGTGTGGCGCTCGGCCTGCGCGTGGAAGTTCGTGAGGATGCGGTGGCGCAGCACCGGCCTCGCGAGCGCGCGGACGTCGTCGAAGCTCACGTGGTAGCGGCCGTGCATCAGCGCGCGCGCCTTGCCGCCGAGGACGAGCCACTGCGCGGCGCGGACGCTGGCGCCGTAGGAGACCCACTTCCGCACCGACTCCGGCGTCGCCCCGTTCGCGTTCGGGCGGCTCAGGCGCACGAGGTTCACCGCGTAGCGCGTCACGGCGTCGCTCACCGGCACCCGCCGCACGAGGCGCTGGAAGGCGACGATGTCGGGACCGGTCACGGCGTGCCGGAACTCCTGGTCCTGGATCGCCGTCGTCCGCTGGACGACCGCGACCTCGTCGTCCTCGGAGAGGTAGTCGATGACGATCTGGAACATGAAGCGGTCGAGCTGCGCCTCGGGGAGCGGGTACGTCCCCTCGAGCTCGATCGGGTTCTGCGTCGCGAAGACGTGGAACGGCGCGTCGAGGGGGAAGGTCCGACCCTGCACGGTGACGCGGTGCTCCTGCATCGCCTCGAGGAGCGCGGCCTGCGTCTTCGGCGGCGTGCGGTTGATCTCGTCGGCGAGCACGACGTTGGCGAAGATCGGCCCGGGGGTGAAGACGAGCCGCCGCCGCCCGCTCTCCGCCTCCTCCTGGATGATCTCCGTCCCCGTGATGTCGCTCGGCATGAGGTCCGGCGTGAACTGGATGCGCGAGAAGCGGAGGTCGAGCACGCGCGCGATCGTCTGCACGAGGAGCGTCTTCGCCAGCCCGGGGACGCCGACGATCAGGCAGTTCCCGCCGGCGAAGAGCGCGATCAGCGCCTGCTCGACCGCCTCCTCCTGCCCGACGATGAGCTTGCGCAGCTCGGCGGTGATGGCGTCGCGGCCGGACTTCAGCCGCTCGGCGAGGGCGATGTCGTCGGAGTGCAGCTCCGTTGTCATGAAGGCTCCGTTAAAGGCTCGGCTGCGAGGGTCAGGGTCGGGGACAGGGTCAGTGTCGGCACCGGAAACCATGCCGAGGCAGGTCTGACCCTGCCCCGGACCCTGCTCCCTGCGCCGTTCTAGTGCGTCATGCCGTACACGATGTAGTTGACCGCCAGCTTGTACGCGTCGTTCGTCAGGTTCACCGGGAGCCACCCCGTCCCCGACCACTCCATGTAGTCGCCGATGTCGTTGTTGTAGTTGATCACCGCGATCAGCCGCTTCGCCGGATCGTTGTCCTCGTGGATGCCGAAGAACTCCGCCCGGAGCGAGGGGTCGTGCGGGTACGTCATGTCCAACGACGCGATGTGGAAGAAGGAGTCGAAGACCGGGTGGGTCGCGTCGAGGCGCTCGATCCGCGCGTTCGGCAGGACGCGCCGCATCTGCTGCTCGAAGTTCCACCACTCCCGCCGCATGAAGTCGTCGAAGATCACGAAGCCGCCCTTCGCCAGGTACGTGCGCAGCCCCTCGACCTCCGCGTCGCTCGGAATCCAGTACCCCGGCTCCGAGACGTAGGCCACCGGATAGGCGAGCAGCGCCGGGTCGTCGAGCGTGTGCACGTTGCTCCCCTCGGCGTGCGCGTCGATCGTCGTGATCTCGCGGAGCAGGGTCATCAGGTTGCGCTCCATCGCCGGATAGTCGAACTCCCACCCGCTCCGCCCGTGAACGGTGTAGCGGATCCGCGCGAAGGTGAAGCGGCCGTCGTAGGCGACGTTCGGCTCGACCTCCGCACGGCGCCAGCGCTGGGCCGTCAGCGTGCCGACGGCCAGCGCACACAGGCAGAAGAGGAGTGGTGAACGCCGAAGCATCGGTGTCCTGTCGGTCAGGTGGCAGTGGCGGTGGCGGCAAGAGCCCAGTGCGAGTGTCCGTGGCAGTGGCGGTGAAAACCGCTGTCACGGTCACCGCCACCGGGCAGTTGTCGCCACTGCCACGGCCACTGCCACCGTTCAGTGTGTCATCGCATAAACCACGTAATTGACCGCCAGCTTGTACGCCTCGTTCGTCAGCTCGATCGGCAGGAACCCCTCGTCCGACCATTCCCAGTAGTCGCCGAGGTCGTTGTTGTAGTTGACGATCGCCATCAATCGCCTGGTCGGGTCGTTGTCCTCGAAGAGGCCGTAGAACTGCGGCGTGACGGGGAAGTTCGGGTGCGTGAAGTCGAGCGACTCGATGTGATAGAACGAGTCGAAGATCGGATGGCTCGCGTCGAGCTGGACCAGGCGCCCCTCCGGGAAGGCACGGCGGAGCGACGCCTCGAACTGGTACCAGTGGTTCCCGACGAAGTCGTCGAAGATGATGAAGCCCCCCTTCAGCAGGTACGCGCGGAGGTTCGCCGCCTCGGTGTCCGAGACGAGCCAGAAGCCCGGCTCGCACAGGTAGGCGACCGGATACTTGAACAGCTCGGGGTCGTCGAGCGTCAGCACGTTCGTGCTGTCGAGCCGCGGGCCGGCGAGGCTCACCGCGTCGAGGATGCGCACGAAGTGCCGCTCGCCGCGCGGATAGTCGTGCGCCCACTTGATGTCGCGCCGCCACCCGCCCTCGCCGCCGGCGATCTCGAACTTCACGCGCACGAAGGTGAAGCGCCCGTCGTACGCCGCGTTCTCCGCCACGTCCTCCCCCTCCGCCCGCCCGAACCGCTGGGCGGACGCCGTCGCGCCGAGCACGCCGAGCAGCAGGAGCGCCAGCGCGACCCCGCCGCGCCGCAGCCCGAGCCCGCCTCCACGCCGAGCGCCGAGCGCCGAGTCCCGAGTCCCGTCGTCCCTCACGGCCGACCTCCATCCGAGAGCCCCAGCAGAAGCTCCTGCGCCCGCGCGAAGTCCGGCGCGCGCTCGAGCGCCTCGAGCACCGTGCGCCGCGCACCCGTGGCATCCCCCGCCTCGCGCTGCGCGAGGGCGAGCCGGTAGAGCGCCTCCGCCCGGTCCACCGGGTCGAGCGCGAGCACGGCGCGCCGCTCGCGCACCGCCGTCCGCCGGTCGCCGCGGCGTGACGCGAGCTCGGCGAGCCGCTCGTGCACCGCCGGCTCGTACGGCGAGATCCAGAGCGCGCGGTCGAGCGCGTCCGCGGCTCCCGCGTCGTCGCCCGTCCGCTCGAGGGCATCGGCGAGCGCGAGGTGCGCCTCGTAGGAGGTCTCGTTCCGCTCGACGAGCCGGCGCAGCGCCGCGGCCGCGGCCGGCCAATCGCTGCGCGACGCGTGCGCCTGCGCGAGGAGCCAGTCCGGCGCGTCCGCGCCGGCGTACTCGGGGAAGAGCTCGCGCGCCCGCTCGAGCCAGGGCACCGCCTCCGCCGCCTTCCCCTCGGCGAGCAGCGCGCGGCCGCGCGCGAGCTGCGCGAGGAAGTCGCCCCGGTCGCCCGCGCGCGCGGCGAGCGTCGCCTCGTCGGGCAGGCCGCCGTCGCGACCGAGCTTCAGCGCGGCGAGCGGACCCGCGAACCGCTCGCGGAGCCAGGCGTCGAAGCGCCGGTCCAGCTCGGGCATCTCGACGCGCAGCACGCGGCGCACGACCTCCTCGCCGTCGCGGCCCTCGCCGTACTCGCGCAGCATCCCGAGCACCGCGTCCCACCCGTACGTCCGTTCGATGAACTCGCAGAGCAGGCTCGCCTGGTAGTACGAGTGCACCACCTGCGCGGGATACGCGGGACGCACGAAGCCGTCGTTGAGCCGGCTCGCCGGGTTGAGTCGCCCGCTCGCGAGCGCGGCGAGGAAGTCGAGCGAGACGTCGCCGCCCCAGCCGCGGCGCGCGCGGCGCTCCTCGAGCACCGACAGCCCCTCCGACAGCCACCGCGGCACACGGTGCTCCGTCATGCCGAGCGTGAAGGTGTGCGCGAGCTCGTGCCACGCGGTCGATCCCCAGTTGAAGGCGCCGATCTCGCGCGCCGCCGGCGAGTCCATCGCGAGCACCGGCCCGAAGCTGACGCCGAGCGCGCCGAGCCCGGCGAGTCCGACGCTCCGCACCGAGAAGTCGGCGTGACGGCGGTAGAGCTCGAGCCGTACCGGCTGCGACGGACGCCAGCGGTAGCGCCGGGCGAGCGAGTCGAACGCGCTCTCCATCAGCTCCGTGAGGTACGGCGCGAGCAGCTCCGCCTCGGCGGTGTCGAGGACGAGGACGAAGCGCGGCGTCCGCACCTCGCGGTAGGCGCCGTACGTGTCGAGCAGGTCGAGCGTGTTCTTGATCCAGACGTCGTATGGGTCGCCGGCGAAGGCGGTCTCGAGCGAGCGGCGCGCGAGCGCGACATCGCCCGTGCGTAGCGCATTGATCCCGAGCACGCCGTGCGCGCGCCAGAGCGTCGAGTCGAGCCGCACGGCCTCGCGCGCGAGCTCGACGGCGCGCGCGTACTGCCGCTGCCGCGCCGCCATTTCGGCGAGCATCGCGGGGATGTCGCCCCGCCCGGGGGCGACGGCGGCGGCCACGCGGCGCACGCGCGCGTACGCCGCGTCGTCGCCGCGCAGGTACGCCGTCGCCGCCGCGGCGCCGAGCGCGTCGAGCGAGGTCGAGTCCGCGGCGAGCGCGCGCTTCGCCTCTTCCGCGGCACCGTCCCAGTCCTCCGCCTCGAGCCGCAGCGTCGCGAGGAGCGCGCGCGCCTCGACGAGGTTCGGGTTCACGTCGAGCGCACGCCGCACGAGCGAGTCCGCGCCGGGCGCGCCGTCGAAGCGCGCGAGCCGGGCGAGGGCGACGAGCGCGCGCGCATGCCGCGGCTCTCGGCGCAGCACGCCCTCGAGCATCGCGCGCGCGTCGGGCCCGTTGTACTTGTCGAGGAAGAGCTCGCCGACGAGGAGCTGTGCCTCGAGATTCGACGAGTCCGCCGCGATCGCCTCGTCGAAGAGCCGCAGTGCGTCGCGGAAGAGACGGTGGTCGAGCCGTCCGAGCTCGCGCGCGGCGATCCCGACCGCCGTCAGCTCCGCCGAGGACATCCGTGCGCCCCGCCGGCGGTACTCCTCGAGCGCGGAGTCGAAGAGGCGCTCCGCCTCGCGCCGCTCGCCGCGCCGGTCGAGGCGCAGCGCGCTGTCGACGCGCGCGCGCAGCGCCGGCACCGGCCGCTCCGCCGTCGCCTGCGCCGCGCAGGCGGACGGCGCGCCGGCGAGCGCGACGGCGGCGAGCAGTGCGAGCGGAACGCGACGCAGGCTCACGGCGTCCCTCCCGCCGCGCCCTCGCGTTCGCGCAGCTCGCGCCCGTTGCGCGCGATCGCGAGGAGCAGCTGCTCCAGCTCCCGCTCGTACGCCGTCTCTGCCATTGTATCCTTCCGGGCGCGGAGCGCCGTCAGCCTCGCCTCGAGATCGCCCCGCTCGGCGCGCAGCCGCGCCGTCGCCGTGTCCCCCGCCGCGGGTGCCGGCGCCGCCGCGAAGTGCAGCCGGCGCGCGAGCGCGCCGTCGCCGCTCCGTCCATCGGGCGCCGCGGTCCCGACGCCGTCGCCGTCGTCGTCGAGCACCGCGTGCTCGGTGAGCAGCCGCCCATCGCGCTCGTATTCGCGGGCCACCTCGCGCCGCGCGAAGTCGAACGCCTCGAGCAGCGAGACGCGGCCGTCCTTGTCCACGTCCGCGCCCTCGCCCGTCCACGCGCGCGCGAAGTGGCGCGCGAAGATCGACTCGTTCCCCTCGAAGCCGCTCTTCGTCGCCGTGACGACGACGCGCCCCGGTCCGGAGAGCGTCTTCACCATCTCCCCGCTCGCGCTCGTCGCGACGACGACGCCGACCGTGCGTCCCTCGAGCGCGTCGAGCGCGGCGGCGAGCTCGCGGTCGGTGAGATCGGGGCCGGGGATGTTGAAGCGCGTGACGCCGCCCTGGTGGCTCCCGTGTCCGACGAGCACGACGAGGACGCGGTCCCCCGCCTTCGAGCGCGACGCGAGCCGCGCGAGCTCGGCCGTTACGTTCGCCTTCGACGACTTCCCCTTCACGACGCCCGGCGCCCGCTCCGGCCGCTCCCCGAGCAGGACGACGTCCTCCTTCGCCGCGCCGAACCGCTCGACCGCCGCCTCGACGATCGCCGCCCCCGACTCGTGGAACGCGTCGGCGTACCGCGGCTCCCCGCCGGCGCCGGTGACGACGAGGAGGTGGAGGGCGGATGGGCCCTGGGCCCTCGGCCCTGGGCCCTGGGCGGGCAGCGTGGGTGCGTGCGCGAGTGCACACGCGAGCGCCACGCCGAGCGCACCCGCCCGCCGTCGGCGGGCACCCGGCCGAGCGCCGAGCGCCGCTCGAGTCCGGCCGATCATCCCCATCAGGGCCGAGGCCCCAGGGCCCAGGGCCGGCGGCGCTTCGGGCCGCCTCACGCCAACCCCCGCACCCGCCGCCACCCCCACTCCCCCACCACCAGCCCGATCAGCAGCAGAAACACCACCGGCATGTCCCACAGCTCCTTCCGCGTTCGCACCGTCGTGCCGCTCTCCGTGAAGACGACATCCTCCGGCAGCGCATCGACCGTCGCCGGCGTGTAGAAGCGCCCACCCGTCTCGTCGGCGAGGCGCCGCAGGAGCGGCGCGCGCATCTCGGCGTCGAACCACTCGCGGCGCGACTCTCCCGCATCGATCGCCGCCGTGTCCGTCACGACGCGGTCGCCGATGCGCGCCGAGACTTCGACGACGTGGCGTCCCGCCTCGGCCGGTGCGAACGCCGCGCCGTACTCGCCGTCGCGGTCCACGCGCCAGTCCATCGGCAGCTCCGTGACCGCGCCCGACGGCGCCGTCACGCGGGCGGCGACGCGGGCGTCGTTCTTCTTCAGGTACAGCGCGTCCGACACCTCGGCGCGCAGCGACACCGTCTCGCCCGGCTCCACATCGTCCGCCGACGGCGTGACGGCGAGCTGGCCGGGCGTCTCGCTCACGAGCCAGCGCAGGAGCTGCCGCCAGAACGTCTCGTGCGTCTCGTCCTCGAGCGGCACGTCGGCGTGCATCTGCCACATCCACGTGTCCTGGACGGGAATGGCGAGGACTCGACCGCGCCCGTAGCGCTGCCAGAGCAGCACCGGCTGGTCGGGACCGTCCGCGCCACGCCCCTGGAGCAGCGTCGTCGCCCCCGGCTTCGTCGCGCCGAGCCGGTTCACCGTCGTCACCGCGGGGAGCGTCTTCCACCGCGCCGCCGACTCCTCGAGCGAGGACGCGACCTGCGTCGAGGGGTGCGCCGCACCCGCCGCCGTCGGCTCGACGCGCAGCGTGCCGACCGGTGCGTCCGCGCCCTCACCCGCGCGCGCCGGCGCGAGCGCGACGGGAATCACGTCGGCGAGCGGCGTCCCCGCGTAGCCGCCCTCGGCGAAAGCGCGGCGCCCGCCGAGCAGGAGCAGCCCGCCCCCGCGCGTGCTCACGAAGTCGGCGAGCATCCTGAGCTGCTCGAGCGTGAAGAAGTTCGCCTCGACGCTCCCGAGCACGATCCCGCGGAAGGCGAACAGCTCCTCGCGCGTCGCCGGGAAGCCGGTCACGAGCTCGAGCGAGTCGCGCACGCCGAGCCGCAGGAACTTGTTCTCGGCGGTGCGCTGGAGAGTGACGAGCTGGAGCGCCGAGTCGCCCTCGACGGCGCGGCGGATGAACTTCATCTCGAAGCGCGGCTCCCCCTCGAGGTAGAGGATGCGCTCCGGCCGGTCGTCCACGCGCACGAGCGCGTCGCGCGCGTTGTTCTCCGCGATCAGCTCCCCCTCGCGCGGGGCGACGCGGACGCGCAGCCGGCGCACCCCGCGCTCGCCGAGCGGGACGCGCACGCGCACGGGCGCCGCCTCGCCGTCGTCCGGCAGGGTGACGCGCTGCGTGCTCGCGATGACGCCCTCGTCCTCGACGACCAGGTCCACGACCTGTCCGGCGTAGCCACGCTGCGAGATGGTGACGTCGGCGACGAGCGTGGCGCCGGCGAGCGCGGTGCGCGGGACCTCGATGCGCCGCACGGCGATGTCCTTCGCGAAGCGCTCCTCGCCGACGCCGACGGTGAAGACGGGGACGCCCCCCGCGGCGTCGGCGATCGGCCACGTGCCCGGAGCGGCGGGCGTCTCGTCGGGTGGCGCGTTGTCCGCGCCGTCGCTCACGACGACGACGCCGGCGAGCGGGACCCCGGCGAGCTCGGCGCGCGCCTCGCGGAGCGCGAGGGCGAGCCGCGTCGCGCTTCCGTCGCCGGCGAGCGCGGCCGCGTCGCCGAGCGGCTCCGGCGCACCGGCGAAGCGGAAGACGCGGAGCTGGAACTTCTCGCCGAGTCGCGCCAGCATCTCGCTCGCCGGATCGGCGAACCCCGCGCGCACCCAGTCGGCGCGCGACGCGCCGTCCACGTCCGGGATGCGCATGCTCCGCGAGTCGTCGAGGAGCACGGCGAGGACGTTGCGCTGCGGCACCGCCTCGGAGAGCTCGAGGGCCGGGCGCAGCAGGCAGAGGGCGACGAGCGCGACCGCGGCGACGCGCAGCGCGGCGAGCACCGCGCGGTCGCGGCGCGAGACGCGCGAGGGCGCCCGCGCGTAGCCGACGATCGCGGCTCCGCCGACGGCCGCCGCGACGAGCACGGCGGCGACCGCGCCCGGCGCATCCGCGAGGACGAGCTCGCCTCGCTCGAAGACGACGGGCCGGTACTTGAAGAGGAACTCGAAGGCGGCGTCGCCGGCCCAGGCCATCGATGCTCTCCCTACCCGAAGGAGTCGCGCAGCACCCGGTGCGCGTACCCCGGACAACGCGCATCGCACGTGAAGCGTTCGCGAGACGCAGACGCGACGCGCTCTCTTCCGGAAGTAGAACCGGGGGCCGCGGGAGGGCTAGGGGGATTGCAATTCTCTGACGTCCGCGAGCACCTCCGCCACCACGCCGAGACACCCCTCCAGCCCCTCGAGCGTGTGCTCCCCCATGTGCCCGATGCGGATCGTGCGCTCGCGCAGCCGGCCGTACCCCGCACCGATCACGTAGCCGCGCTCCGCCACCGCGCGCGCCACGTCCGGCCCGGTGAGTCCCGCCGGGAGCACCACCGCCGTCACCGTCGGCGAGCGCGAGCCCGCGGGGGCGAGCACGCGCATCGCCGCGCCGAGCCGCGCGGCGGTCTCCTCCACCCAGCGATACGTGCGCTCGGCCATCGCCCGGTGGCGCGCCAGGCGCGCCTCCATCCCCTCGGCGCCGAGCCGCTCGAGCTGCGCCGCGGCGGCGTAGAACAGCGAGAGCGCCGGCGTGTTCGGCGTCTGGTGCTTCCGCGCGTACGCCTCGAACTCGACGAGGTCGAAGTAGCGGCCGCGTCCCGGCTGCGCCGCCGCGGTCTTCATGAACCGCTCCGAGGCGACGGCGAAGGCGAGGCCGGGCGGCATCGCGAGCGCCTTCTGGCTTCCCGTGAAGGCGAAGTCCAGCTCCCACGCGTCGAAGTCGAACGGCGCACCGGCGAGCCCCGTGACCGTGTCCACGAGGCAGAGCGCGCCGTGGCCGTGCGCGAGGTCGCGCACCGCCCGCACGTCGGTGAGCGCGCCGGTCGACGTCTCCGAGTGCACGACCGTCACCGCGGCGTATCGTCCGGCGGCGAGCCGGCGATCGACCTCGGCGAGGTCGGCGATCGCCCCCCACTCGACGTCGATCGTATCGACGTCGCGCCCGCAGGCGCGCGCGACGTCGGCGAAGCGCTCGGCGAAGGCGCCGTTGACGATCGAGAGCAGCCGCCCCGCGGGCGCCGCGCGCACCGCCGCCTCCATGAAGCCCGTCGCCGACGAGCTGCTCACGAAGACCGGCCGCTCCGTCCGGAACACGGGGCGCATCGCCGCGTCGATCCGCGAGTACAGCGCCTCGAACGCCTGGCCGCGGTGCGCGATCATCGGGCGCGTCATCGCGGCGAGCACCTCCGGGCGCACCTCCGTCGGCCCGGGGAGGAAGAAGGTGCCGAAGGCCGGCGCGGGTGCGCTCATTCGAGGACGAGCTCCGCGAGTCGGGCGAAGGAGTGGATGTCGAGGTCCGCCGCGGCGATCACCGCCGGGCGGCGCACGAAGAAGGTGAAGGCGCCGAACGCGTCGGCCGCACCGCGCATCGCGGCGTCCGTCGCGCCGTCGCCGACGGCGAGCACCGGGCGGGGGAGCGCGAGGTCGCGCACGATGCTCTCCTTCCCGCCCTGGGTCGCGAGCGGCGAGCGCGCGTCGTAGCCCGCGTAGGCGCCGCTCGCATCGAAGCGGACGGAGACCGCGTGCACCGCGGACGCGGGGAGCCCGAGCTCGCGCGCCAGCGGGAGGATCGCCTCGCGGATCCCGCCGCTCACGAGCGTCACCGACACCCCCGCATCGCGCATGCGCCGGATCGCCACCGCGGCTCCCTGCGCGACGGCGTTGCGGTACGCCGCCGAGAGCGCGCCGATGTCCTCGCGCGACGGCGCGATCATCGCCAGGCGCAGGCCGTACACCTGCTCGAGGGGGATCTCCCCCTCCATCGCGCGCGTCGTGAGACGCGCGACCTCCTGCGCGAGCTCCGGCCCGCGGCGCGAGGCGAGCCAGTCGATCCCCTCGAGCCCGACGAGCGTCGAGTCGACGTCGATGACGACGGCGCGGAACCTCACAGCACGTTCCCCGGCGCCATCAGCCCGAGCGGATCGAGCTCGCGCTTCACCGCCCTCATCACCCCGATCTGCACCGGCGTCATCTGCATTGGCAGCCATTTCTTCTTGAGCTTTCCGATCCCGTGCTCCGCGGCGACGGTGCCGCCGGCGGCGATCACGCGCGCGAGCGTCTCGCCGACCACCTGCTCGACCCGCGCCAGCTCCGCCTCGTCCCGCGCAATGTAGTTCTGGTGCGGGTGTCCGTTGCCGGCGTGCCCGAAGACGAAGGCGCGCGCGACCCCGTGCCGGTCGGCGATGCGCCCCGACTCCTCGAGGAGCTCGGCGAGCCGGCGGTACGGCACCGCCCAGTCGGTCGAGACCTTGCGTCCCCCCGCCGGTCGGCACCGCGCGCCGCGCTCGTTCAGCGTCGCCGGCACGGCGTGACGCAACCGCCGCGCCTCGCGCAGCTCCCCCTCGCTCTCGTGGACGCGGACGTCGTCGACGAGCGCGCCGTGCGACTCGGCGAGCGCGAGCCAGTCGTCGAGGGGCGGCTCGGCGTCGCCGTGCGTCTCCTCCTCGGCGTAGACGAGCGCCTCTCCCCCGCGCGCCCACGTCCCGCTCCCCTCCGCCTCGCGCGCGATGTCGAACGCCCCCGCGCCGAGGAACTCGAGGCAGCGCGGCGCGATCGCCGCCGCCGCGCGCCCCGTGCCCTCGCGCGCGGCGTCGCGCGCGGCCACGACGAAGGCGAGCGCATCCGCCTCGCGCGCGAACGGGATCCCGAGGCCGACGACGCGCGCCGGGAGCGGCACGAGCGCGAGCTCCGCCTCCACGACGACGCCGAGCGTCCCCTCGCTCCCGACGAACCAGTCCACCGGGTCCTGCGCGAGGGCATAGCCGACGGTGTTCTTCTCCAGCGCCGGCCGGCGGAACGCGACCAGCTCCCCGCTCGCCAGCGCGACGGTGAGCCCGCGCACGTGCGCGCGCGTCGCGCCGTAGCGCAGGCTCCGCGCCCCGCTCGCATTGCAGGCGATCGCCCCGCCGATCGTGCACTCGTCCTCGCTCGTCGGGTCCGGCGCGAAGAGGAGCCCCTCCGCCGCGCAGGCGCGCTTGAGCGCGCCGACGAGCACCCCAGGCTCGACGCGCGCCGTCCGCGACGCGACGTCGATGTCGATGATGCGCTCCATCCCGCGCGTCGAGAGCAGAATCCCCCCCTCGCTCACCGACGCGCAGGTGTAGCTCGTCTGCGCGCCGGCCGGCGTGACGGGCGTGCGCTCCGCGCTCGCCCGCCGGAGAACCTCGCTCGTCTCCGCCGCCGACACCGGCCGCGCGACGGCATCGGGCATCATCCGGACCGCCGAGGCATCGGCGGCATGCGCGAGGCGGACGCCTTCGTCGGTGGACAGGTCGATGCTCATCGACGCACCCCGAATCATCCTCGAAACGACACCACCGTCGCCGTATGCACGCCCGGCACCTCCAGCAGCCGCTTGCAGACCTCGCCCGACGGCACCCCGTCCACCGTGATCGCCGCCAGCGCCTCTCCCCCCGCGGCGAGCCGCGCCTGGTGGTACTCGGCGATGTTCACGTGCGCGTGGCCGAGCAGCGTCCCGACCTGGCCGATGACGCCGGGGACGTCGTCGTTCGTGAGGATGATCAGCGTCTGGCGCGGGCTCACGTCCACGCGGAAGGCGCCGATCTGCGTGATCCGCGCGCCGATCCCCGGCGGCGCGACGCCGCCGACGACCAGCTCGCGCATCGCGCCGCCGAGGCTCACCTGCACCGCCGTCGGGTGCCCGAGCTGCGCCGACTCGGCGACGGAGAGCTCGATCCCGCGGTGCGCGGCGAGCGTGCGCGCGCTGATCAGGTTCAGGCGCTCGCTCTCGATCACCCCCTCGAGCAGCCCCATCGCCGCCGCGGCGAGCAGCGCCTCGCTCCCGCCCATGACGTCGGGGCCGCAGCGCAGCGAGAGGCGCTGCACGGCGCGCACACCCTGGTCGGCGAGGAGCTGGCGCGCGATCGTCGCCGAGCGGCGCGCGACGAGCATCGCCGGCTGGAGCTCGCTCCAGCGCCGCCCCTCGACCTCGGCGACGTTGACCGATCGCCCGAACTCGCCGTGCAACAGCGCATCGCGCACGGCGACGCAGACGTCGACGGCGACGTTGCGCTGCGCCTCGCGCGTCGAGGCGCCGATGTGCGGCGTGAGCAGGATGTTCGGGAGCGCGCGGAAGGGGTGGTCGGCGGCGAGCGGCTCCTTCAGGAAGGCGTCCACCGTCGCCCCGCGCAGCGCGCCGCTCTCGAGCGCGGCGGCGAGCGCGCTCTCCTCGACGATCCCGCCGCGCGCGAGGTTCGCGACGATGGCGCCGGGCTTCAGCCGCGACAGCTCGCGCCGCCCGATCATCCCCGCCGTCTCGTCGGTGAGCGGCGTGTGGACGGTGAGGATGTCCACCTCGGCGAGCAGCTCCTCGAGCGTCACCGCGCGGCGGATGCGGAGCGAGAGGAAGCGCTCGTCGGTGACGTACGGGTCGAAGCCGACGACGTCCATCTCGAAGGCGCGCGCGCGGAGCGCGACCTCGCTCCCGATCCGCCCGACGCCGACGATGCCGAGGGTCCGCCCCCTCAGCTCGTCCCCCATGTACTTCGAGCGGTCCCACTTGTCCGCGTGCAGTCCGGCGTCGGCACGCGGGATGTGGCGCAGCAGCCCGATGAGCGAGCCGAAGAAGAGCTCCGCGACCGCGATCGTGTTCCCGGCCGGCGCGTTGATCACGGCGACGCCGAGCTCCGTCGCCGTGTCGATGTCGATGTTGTCCACCCCGACGCCGGCGCGCCCGACGACCTTCAGCCGCTCGGCGCGCCGCAGCAGCTCCGCCGTGATGCGCGTCGCGCTCCGGCCGACGATCGCGTCGTACTCCGCGATGCGCCGGAGCAGCTCCGCCGGCGGCAGCGTCGGCACCTCGTCGATCTGCATCTCCGGCTCGCCGGCGAGCACGGCGACGCCGTCGGGATCGATCTCGTCGGTTACGAGGATCTTGAAGGGCATGAGGCTACTGGACGTTCCGCCGCGGAGGAGGGCGGGCGCTCGGCGCTCGGCGGGGCGGATGGTCCGTCCCGCCGAGGCAAGTTACTCGCGGCGGGAAGGACTTTCACTTCGTCGAGCGCCGAGCGCCGAGCGCCGAGGGCCGGCGCGCGAAGCGCGCTATCTCAATCCCACCGTCCCCCGCGCCGCCTCGATCAGCTTCGCCGAGTCGTACCCGATCCCGTCCTTGAACACCGTCACGACCTTCCGGATCTCCGCCGGCCGGGCGATCGGGTCGCCGTCGACGAGGACGAGATCCGCCTTCTTCCCCGCCTCGATCGAGCCGAGCTCGCGCTCGACGCCGAGCACCGTCGCGCCGTTCAGCGTCATGATGCGGATCGCCTCGAGCGGCGTGAAGCCGGCCTCGATGAGGAGCTCGAAGTTGCGCTGGTCGCCGAAGCCGGGGAGGGCGCCGCCGTTCCCCGTCGGATCGACGCCCGCGGCGAGCAGCCCGCCGGCGCGCACGAAGGCGACCTCGTACTCCTGCGCCTTGCGGAAGATCGCCGGGTCGATGTGGTAGGCGCCGGGCTCGGCGATGCGCGCGCGCGACGTCAGGTACTCGGTGCGCACCTCCGGCGCCATCGCGTCGAGCACGCGCTGCTCGAGCGGCGGCCGGTTCGGGACGAACAGCTCGTAGACGGCGAGCGTGGACGTCATCGGCACCTTGCGCGCGATCATCTCGGAGAAGGTGCGCTTCACCTCCGGGGACGAGACGTCGAGCGAGGCGAGCTTCGCCATCGCCCCCTGCGGGCACTGGTCGGGGCGCTTGTCCGGGGCGTAGTCGGTGTTGACGAAGAGCCCGTGCTCGAGGTTGTCGATGCCGAGCGCGACCGCCTCGCGGAAGCTGACGGAGCAGAGGTGCGCCGTGACCTTCATCCCGTGCTTGTGCGCCTCGTCGATCGCCGCGCCGAGCGCCTCGCGGTTGATCGTCGTGTAGGCCTTGATCCAGGTCGCGCCCTCCTCGCCCCAGTAGCGGACGACGCGGCGCGCCGACTCCGCGTCCGGGACGTCGTGCATCCCGACGTTGCTCGTCCCCGAGCGGTCGTCGATGTACGGCCCGGTGACGTGCATGCGCGGGCCCGGCGCACGCCCCGCGTCGATGTTGCGCTTGAGGTTCAGCTCCGCGTACGGCGACATGCTTCCGGTCGTGCGGATCGTCGTCACCCCGCTGCCGAGGTAGAGCCGCGGCGAGCTCCAGTTCGACTGCACCGCGCGCCCGCTCGTCGAGTACCAGCTGTGGTTGTGCAGCCCGACGATGCCTGGAATCACGGTCTTCCCCGCGCCGTCGATCACCCGCGCGCCGCGCGGCACGCCGGTGGACGCCGCGGGCCCGACCGCCGCGATCCGCCCGTCGCGCAGCACGACCGTCTGGTTCTGCCGCGGCGCGGCGCCCGTGCCGTCGACGACGCGCACGCCGGTGATGGCGACGACGGAGTCGGCGACGGAGACGTACTGCTGCACCTGAGGACCGAGCTCGGGGAGCTGGGCGAGGAGAGCGCCGGGACAGAGCAGCGCGAGGGAGATGATGAGGCGCATAGAGAGATCGATGAGTGTGGAATCGTGAACGGCTCAGGTGACAGGGTCAGGGGGAGGGACAGGGTCAGGGACAGACACGGCGCGGAATGCACCGCTGCGCCTCTTCCGACCCTGGCCCTGGCCCCGACCCTGCCCCCTGGGCCGTTCTCACATGGAGCCGTGCCCGACGACGAACCCCAGATGCATCCCTGCCTCGAGATGCTCGGCGATGTGGCAGTGCATCATCCACCGCCCCGGATTCGACATCTCGACGAGCAGGTCCGCCGTCTCGCCGACCGGGAGGAGCACGGTGTCCTTCCACCCGAGATTCTGCTGCGCGACGCCGTTCCGCGCCAGCACGAGAAAGCGCTGGCCGTGCAGGTGGATCGGGTGCGACATCGGGTGCAGCGTGTGCCGGTCGTTGCGCAGGCGGACCTTGACGAGCTCGCCGCGCGCGAAGCGCCAGTCGATCGCCATGTTCTCGCGCCCCGTCGCCGGCTCCCGCAGCACCCACTCCACCTCCGCCGGCGTCGGCAGCCAGTCCATCATCGGCATCGTCCCGCTCCACTCGACCGGATTGACGAACCCCGTATCGAGCCGCAGCGCCTGCACGAGCCCGAAGGGCAGCGTCTTCGTGCGCAGCGTGAGCAGCAGCTCCTTGTCCGGCGCGCGATCCATCCACCCCCGCAGCGGCCCGACCTCCGCCGTCACCGACGAACGTACGTCCAGTGAATCGAACTCCGCCCCCCGCCGAGCGCACCCGCCCGCCTCCGGCGGGCACCCGGCCGAGCGCCGAGGGCCGACGTCCACTCGCAGGAGCGTGTCGACCTCCCCGAAAAACCTCCCCGCCGTGTGATCGATCGCCCGCACCGCATTCACCATCGCGTACGATCCCGCCGAGTCGAGCCGCGTCTCGACGACCCACCGCTCGGCGGGCGCGAGGACGACGCTCTCCACCCACTCCTCCCGCTCGAGCGGCCCGATGTCGCCGCCGACGAGCTTGAGCCGCGCGCCGGGGATCGAGACGTTGAGCACCCGCGTGCTCGACGCGTTCGTCAGGTAGAGCCGCACGACCTCGCCGACGCGCGCGTCGAGCCGCAGGTCGGGCGAGCCGTTGGCGAGGAAGACGTTGCCGAACCGCCCCATCAGCGCGTGCGTCGTGCGCGTGCGCCCGAAGGGGAAGGGCGCGCCGTCGTCGGCGAGGAGGAGGTCGTCGAGGATGATCGCCTCCTCCCGGTCCGCCGCTCCCCACGCGTCCGTCGTCCCGCCGCGCACGAGGATGTTGCCGTAGAGCCCGAGCTCCTGCTGGATGTCCTCGCGCAGGTGCGGGTGGTACCAGTAGATCCCGGGGTCGGGGAAGCGCAGCTCGTAGGTGAAGCGGCCCCCCGGCGGCACCGGATCCTGGGTCATCCCCGGCACGCCGTCGAAGCGGTTGTCGAGCCGCACGCCGTGCCAGTGCACCGCGCTCGGGAGCTCGAGCCGGTTCTCGAAGAGGACCGTCACCGTCGCGCGCTCGCGCACGCGCAGGAAGGGCCCCGGCGACTGCCCGTTGAATCCGTAGACGACGACGTCGCGGTTGCCGATCCGGCGGCGCACCGGCGCGGCGACGAGCGTCAGCGTGTCCCCGTCGGCGAGATCGAGCACCTCGCGCGGACGCTCCGCGGGGACGCTCGCCGCGTCGGCCGACGGACGCCACGGCGCATCCGACGGGACGAGCCGCTCGAGCCCCGGCACCATGTAGGCGACGCCCGGATGCATCGGCGGCATCGGCCACCCGCTCGCCGCGCCGTCGTGGTGCGCGTGGCCGCCGTCGTCCTGCGGCGGCAGCCGCGTCGAGAGGTGCGGCTCCATCCGCGTGCTCGGCGACATCCCGCGCAGCACGAGCGGCCCCGTACGCTCGGCGACGCCGGCGTGCGGCTCCGCCGAGACGAGCACGAGGAACTTGTCGAACGCCGCGCGTCCGATCCGCGCGCGACCGTTCGTCACCTCGCCGAGCTTGACCACCGGCTCGAGGATCGGCGTCGTCAGCCACGCGACGTAGGTCCCGTACGCGCCGAGCGACGCCGGCTCCGGGAGCCCGGTGATCTCGGCGACGAGCTCGTGGACGTGCGTGCCCTCCGCCGTCACCGCCGCCCCCATCGGCGTCTGCGGCCGCTCCATCCGCACCGTCCCCCACGCCCGCTCGGCGCGCGCGGTGGGGACGAGCTCGAGGGAGTAGAGGTCGGGGGCGGGGGAGGCGGTGACATCCGGCCCTCGGCCCTCGGCGCTCGGCACTCGGCGGGGCGGTGAGTCCGTCGCGCGCGGCGCGCACGCCGCGACGACGATCATCAGCACGACGGCGCTCGGTGACGTGAGTCGCATCCCACGGAATCTACGCCTCTCGCCCGGCGGCCGAACCCTCCCGGTGGCCGAGCGCCGAGGGCCGAGCGCCGAGCGCCTGCGTCACCCGGGCCAAAGACCCGGGCCGCCCCCCCGGTGACCCGCCCGCGTCCCGCCGCGTCGAACATCGGCCCTCACGCGATCCCCGCCCCATGGACAACTCCCAGTTCGACGCGCTCGTCCGCCGGCTCGAGCCGCGCGCCGCGGCCTCCCCGCGCCTGTACCAGGCGCGCGTCTTCCTTCTCGCGCTCCTCGGCTACGCCTACATCGCGGGCGTCCTCCTGCTGCTCCTCGGGCTCGTCGCCTTCTGCTTCTGGATCGCCGTGACCGCCGAGCGCGCGAACGCGGGGCTGATGAAGATCGCCATCGCCCTCCTCGTGCTCGCCGGAGTCGTCGCCCGCGCGATGTGGGTGCGCTTCGAGCCGCCGGCGGGCCGCCGGCTGTCGCGCGCCGATGCGCCGAAGCTGTTCGAGGAGGCGGAGACGCTCCGCCGGAAGCTCGACGCGCCGCGCGCGCACGTCGTCCTCCTCTCCGACGAGTACAACGCCTCCGTCACGCAGATTCCGCGGCTCGGCATCTTCGGGTGGCCGCGCAACTACCTCGTCGTCGGGCTGCCGCTCCTCGAGGCGCTCCCCACCGAGCAGGTGCGCGCCGTGCTCGCGCACGAGTTCGCCCACCTCTCGAGCGCGCACGGCGCCTTCGCGAGCTGGATCTACCGCGTCCGCATGTCGTGGTACCAGCTCATGGCGCGGCTCGACGCGTCGCAGAGCGCCGCGACGCTGATCTTCCGCTGGTTCTTCGACTGGTACGCGCCCTACTTCGGCGCGTGCACCTTCGTGCTCATGCGGCGCCACGAGTACGACGCCGACCGCCTCGCCGCCGACGTCGTCGGCCGCACGCGCATGGCACAGACCCTCGTGGACCTCGAGGTCCGCGGCGCGTTCCTCGGCGAGCGCTTCTGGCCCGCCGTCTGGCGCGAGGTCGAGACGCGCATCACGCCCCCCGACGACGTCTACGCGCGGCTCGCCTCGGCCGCGCGCACGCCGCTCCCCGAGGCGCAGGTGCACGACTGGCTTTCCGTGGCGCTCAAGGGCCGAACCGACACGACCGACACGCACCCCTCGCTGCGCGACCGCGTCGGCGCGCTCGTCGGCGCCCCGGACGCGGAGGGCCGCCTTCCCGGCGGCGGCGTGCTCCGTGCGTCGAGCGTCTTCCCCGCGCCGGCGGCCGATCATTATCTCGGCGCGTCGCACGAGCCGCTGGCGAAGGAAGTCGGCGGCGCGTGGAGCATCGAGTGCCGCGAGGCGTGGACGCAGCAGCGCGACCACATGCGCGAGGCGCGCGAGGAGCTCGCCCGGCTCGAGACGGAGCGGCAGGGACGCTCCCTCACGCTCGAGGAGCGCTGGCGCGTCGCGAGCCTGACGGAGGAGGTGCGGGATGCCGCCGCCGCGTTCCCGCTGTACCAGACGCTCCTGCGCGAGCACCCGGGGCACCTCTCCGCGGCGTTCGCCGTCGGACGGCTCCAGCTCCGCAACGGCGACGCGGCCGGCGTCTCCCTCCTCGAGGACGTGATGGCGCGCGACGACGACGCCGTCATCGCGTGCTGCCGCCTCATCTACGAGTACCTCGTCCGCGAGGGACGCGTCGAGGAAGCCGACCGCTACCGCGAGCGCGCGGCGGCGCGCTCCGCCGAGCTCGCCCGCGCCGACGAGGAGCGCGGCTACCTCACCGCCGGCGACGAGTTCGCGCCCAGCGCGCTCCCGGCCGAGGAGGTGGATGCGATCGTCGCGCAGCTCGACCGGATCGAGGGCGTGCATCGCGCCTACCTCGCGCGGAAGGTGCTCCGCCATTCGTCCGGCGAGTCGATCCACGTCCTCGTCGTCGTGCCGAAGCCCGTCTACCTGTGGGCGGAGTACCGCATCAACAGCCAGCGCGACCGCGCCGTCGCGATCGCGCGGCAGGTCGAGGTCCCGGACGGCGTCGCCGTGCACGCCTTCGCCGACGCGAGCGATCCGACGATCAAGCCGCTCCGCAAGCTCGCCGGCGCCCTGGTCTACGAGGCGAAGCGCCGCCGGAACCAGCGCCGCGCGGCGAAGTCGAGGGCGGCGCGCGCGGCGTAGGCGACGGCATCTCGCTCGGGATGCCTGCTTGCCGCCGCGGGGCCGGCACTCACAACGAAGCGTGACACGATGAGACGGATGGAACGGATCAGACTGTGATCTGTTCGTCTGCGTGGAAGACTCCTCCCGGCGGTGCTCTTCAAGTGACTCGGGAGGTGCGCCGGGCGGGATCACGGCGCCGGTGCAGCGATGCTGGGGATTCAAAGCCGTTCCCCCAGAAGTTCGTCCGGGCTCGTCGAACGAAGGACCTGACCGACCGATGCCGAGCACCGCCTGATCCGTTCCATCCGTCGCATCGCGTCCAACTTCGTTGTGAGTGCCAGCCCGGCGGCACGAGTACCGGCCCGGCGGCAGCGTGCCGGGCCGGCGGCAGAGCGCCGGCCCCAGCGGCCGTTCCAGGGCCCGGGGCCGAGGGCCCGAGGCCCACCCCCTTAACAACTTCCTTTCAACTCGGCGGACCGCCGCCGTCTGGACAGCGGCCTCCGCCGGGCGCAGATCAGGGGTGATCGACGTCGATCGACCACCGACTCCCACCCCCTGCGCCGCGCGTGCAGCTCCGCGCGCCCCTCTCATGCCTAACCGCCGAGACTTCCTCCGGACCGGCGCCCTCGCCGCCGGTGCGCTCGCCGCCGCTCCCGCGCTCCGGCGCCTCGAGGCGAGCCCGCTCCATCCGCCGGCGCCGCCGAGCCCCGAGGTCGATCCCGCGACGCGCGACCTCATGATGGAGGCGCTCAACGCCGCGAAGCTCGCCGGCGCCGGCTTCGCCGACGTTCGCATCGGACGCTATCTCCAGAACTTCGTCCAGACGCGCGAGCAGCAGATCGTCAACGTCGTCGACACCG
>DASUSM010000033.1:0-22592 GCA_036375115.1 Gemmatimonadaceae bacterium
TCGCCGCGAAGCGCGCGATGGAGCCGCTCTCCTACGGCTCGCCGGACGGCCGCATCGGCGCGATGCGCCGGATGGGCGTCATCATCACGAACGACTCCTACGTCACCCTCGTGGACGAGATCGCCGGGGAGCCGCGGCTCCTCGGCTACGTCGTCTCGCGCGACTACGAGGGGCAGCCGATCGCCGCCTTCGGCTTCGAGTCGGATCCCGAGGCCTTCCTCAAGCCGATCTTCGACCGGCTCGTCGCATCGAGCGAGCTGCTGCCGAAGTCGCTCCTCCAGAGCACCGCGAACGACTCCGTCCTCGCGGTGCAGGTGAGCGACATCGACGGGCACCAGATCTACCACTCGCGCGCCGCCTTCCCGCCGCTCTACCACGCGTCGGACACGCTCGAGCGCTCCTTCGGCCGGTTCGTCGTGCGCGTCGCCGTGCGCCCGGACATCGCCGACCAGCTCATCGTCGGCGGACTGCCGTCGTCGCGGCTGCCGATGCTCATCGCGCTCTTCACGCTCACGGCGGGGCTCGTCGTCGTCGCGCTCCTGCAGTTCCGGCGGCAGCAGGAGCTCGCGCGGCTGCGCACCGACTTCGTCTCCGGCGTCTCGCACGAGCTGCGGACCCCGCTCGCGCACATCCGCCTCTTCGCCGAGCTGCTCCAGCGCGGGCAGCTCAACTCCGAGGAGCAGCGCCACCGCTCCGCGCGCGTCATCGACCAGGAGGCTCGGCGCCTCACCTTTCTCGTCGAGAACGTGCTCAACTTCTCGCGCGGGGAGCGCAACGCGCAGCACCTGACGCTGGACCGGATCGACCTCGCCACGGAGATCCGCGACGTCATCGACTCGTTCCAGCCGCTCGCGCAGGCGCGCCACGTGACCGTGCGCTCCGAGCTCCCGCCGCGCCTCTCGGCGATGGCGGACCGCGGCGCGCTCCGGCAGATCCTCCTCAACCTGCTCGACAACGCCGTGAAGTACGGGCCCGCGGGGCAGACCGTGCGCGTCGGCGGCGTGCGCGAGGAGGACGCGGTGCGCATCTGGGTGGACGACGAGGGGCCGGGCGTGCCGGAGGAGTTCCGGGGCAAGATCCTCCAGCCGTACTATCGTCTCGAGCGCGACGCCGAGTCCGCGATCGGCGGGAGCGGGATCGGCCTCGCCGTCGTGGACGAGCTGGTCCACATGCACGACGGCCGCGTCGTCGTCGAGGACGCGCCGAACGGCGGCGCGCGCTTCCTCATCGAGCTGCCGATTCCGACGACGGCCACCGCCGAATGGCCGGTGCCGGCGGCGCAGGCCGCGGCGCAGGCGGCCGCGCGGACGACGCGCGACGCCGGCGTCGTCGGACTCTCCTCCCCGATCGCGGACAACAAGGCATGACGAAGATCCTGCTCGTCGAGGACAGCCCGGACCTCGCCTACGGCCTCGCCACGAGCCTCGAGATCGAGGGGTACCAGGTCGAGGTCGCGGACGATGGCCGGAAGGGGCTCGACCGCGCGAAGGCGTTGCGCCCCGACCTCGTGATCCTCGACCTGATGATCCCGCAGATCGACGGATACAAGGTCCTCAAGCTGATGCGCGAGAGCGGGCTCGACACGCCCGTCCTCATCCTCACGGCGCGCGGCGCGGAGACGGACAAGGTGCTCGGCTTCCGGCTCGGCGCCGACGACTACGTGACGAAGCCGTTCGGGCTCTCGGAGCTGCTCGCCCGCGTGCAGGCGATCCTGCGGCGCGCGAAGGGGAACGACCGCCCCGACGGCTCGCGCCCCGCGATCGAGCGGTTCGGCAGCATCGAGGTCAACCCCGCCTCGCGCGTCGTGACGAAGGACGGCGTCCAGGTCCCGCTCACGCCGAAGGCGCTCGACCTCCTCATCGCCCTGCTCAAGCGGAACGGCGCGGTCGCGTCGCGGATGGAGCTCCTGCGCGAGGTGTGGGGACACCAGGCCGACGTCGTGACCCGCACCGTGGACATCCACATCGCGGAGCTCCGGCGCAAGCTCGAGGACGACGCGTCGGAGCCCCGCCACATCATCACCGTCTGGAAGGCCGGCTACCGACTCGAGCGCTGAGCGGCCCTCCTTCATCGGAGACACCCGTGCTGGTCCCCAAGCTCGTGACGACGCTGCGGTCGTACACGAGACAGCAGTTCCTGCGCGACCTCACGGCCGGCGTGATCGTCGGCGTCGTCGCGCTCCCGCTCGCCATCGCCTTCGCCATCGCGAGCGGCGTCTCCCCGGAAAAGGGCCTCTGGACGGCGATCATCGCCGGCTTCCTCATCTCGGCGCTCGGCGGCTCCCGCGTGCAGATCGGCGGACCGACGGGCGCCTTCATCGTCATCGTCTACGGCATCGTCCAGCAGCACGGCGTGGACGGCCTGACGATCGCCACGGTGATGGCCGGGCTCATCCTCGTCGCGCTCGGCGTCGCCCGCCTCGGCGCGGCGATCAAGTTCATCCCGCACCCGGTGACGATCGGCTTCACGAGCGGCATCGCCGTCGTCATCTTCTCGAGCCAGGTGAAGGACTTTCTCGGCCTCGCGATGGGCGACGTCCCCGCGCACTTCGTCGACAAATGGCGCGCGTACTGGGCGGCGCTGCCGTCGGCGAGCCTCCCCGCGCTCGGCATCGCCGCGCTCGCGACGACGATCATCGTCGCCTGGCCGCGCATCAGCCGGCGCGTGCCCGGCCCGCTCGTCGCCCTCCTCGGGACGACGGCGCTCGCGCACCTCCTCGGCCTCGACGTCGCGACGATCGGCAGCCGCTTCGGCGCGATCGACGCGGCGCTCCCGGCGCCGTCGCTCCCCGCCGTCTCCCTCGAGGTCGTCGTCGCCCTCGTCCCCGCCGCCTTCGCCATCGCGCTGCTCGGCGGCATCGAGTCGCTCCTCTCCGCCGTTGTCGCGGACGGGATGATCGGCACCCGCCACCGGTCGAACATGGAGCTTGTCGCGCAGGGCGTGGCCAACGTCGTCACCCCCTTCTTCGGCGGGATCCCGGCGACGGGCGCGATCGCCCGCACCGCCACGAACGTGAAGAACGGCGGACGCACGCCGGTCGCCGGGATCGTTCACGCCGTCGTCCTCCTCCTCATCACGCTCTTCGTGGCGGAGTGGGCGGCGCTCGTCCCGATGGCGACCCTGGCGGCGATCCTCGTCGTCGTCGCCTACCACATGAGCGAGTGGCGCAGCTTCACGAGCGAGGTGCGCGGCGCGCCGCGGAGCGACGTCATCGTCCTCCTCGTCACCTTCGGCCTCACCGTCCTCGTCGACCTCGTCGTCGCGATCGAGGTCGGGATGGTGCTCGCCGCCTTCCTCTTCATGAAGCGCATGGCCGAAGTGACGAACGTGAGCGTCGTCGCCCGCGAGCTGCACGACGCCGAGGAGGACGAGACCGACCCGTTCGCCCTCAAGCGGCGCGAAGTGCCGGCGGGCGTCGTCGTCTACGAGATCGAGGGGCCCTTCTTCTTCGGGGCGGCGGAGAAGTTCCGCGAGACGCTGGGGCAGGTCGCGACGCGGCCCAAGGTCCTCATCGTGCGCATGCGGAAGGTCCCGGCGATGGACTCGACCGGGGTGCACGCGCTGCGCCAGGTGATCCGCCAGGCGACCCGCGACGGGGTGCTCGTCCTCCTCTCGGGCGTGCACGCCCAGCCGCTCGTCGTGCTCGAGCGCGCCGGCGTCCTCGGCGACCTCGGGCCGGATGCCGTCTTCGCCGACATCGACGATGCGCTCAACCGCGCCCGCGAGCACCTCGGCCTGCCGCTCGTCCCGCGACTCGTCCCCCCCGCGCCGCGCCCGCCCCGCGAGACGCCGATCGAGGGGCTCCCGCGCTACGCGGGCGAACGTTGATCGCCATCCGCGGGTAGCACCCGTCCCGCTCCGCGCTCCCCGCGCCGTCACCGAGGATCCTTCATGCGTCCCGCCGCCCTCGCGCTCGTCCTCGCCGGATCGCTGACGACCTCGTTCGATCCCGGACCGCTGCGCGTGCTGCGCGCGACGCCGTCGGGGGAGGCGTCCCCGACCGCCTCGATCGCGGTCACCTTCGACCGCCCGGTCGCGGGATCGCTCGACCGCACGGTCCCACCGGAGTCGGTGCTCGTCGTCGAGCCGGCGATCGAGGGGCGCCTGGAGTGGCGCGACCCCGTCACCGTTCGCCTCGTCCCCTCGCGGCCGCTCGTCGCCGGACGCCGCTACTCGGTCACGGTGCGCGACGCCTTCACGGCGATGGACGGCAGCCGCCTCGCCGAGCCGTATCGCTTCGCGGTGCGGGTCCGCTCTCCGATGCTGCTCCACGTCGGCGCCGCGGGCTCGGCGCGGGCGGACCTCCTCGGACCGCGCCCGCGCCTCGAGGCCGTGTACTCCGACGCCGTCCCCGCCGGCTGGATGTCGCGCGTCTCCTTCCTCGAGCTCGCGCCGCGATGCGCCGGCGAGCGCATCGTCCGGCTCCGCGCCGTCGAGCAGCGCGCCATCACCTCCGACGACGGCTGGCGCTACGTCGAGTCGGGCGGGTGGCGGCGCGACCGCTCCGCCGACTCGCTGCGCCGCGTCGTCGCGCTCGAGCCCGAGCGCGCGCTCCCGCTCGACTGCGTCTTCACCGCGCGCCTTCCGCGGGTCGTGGACACGATGGGGACGCCGGAGCTCCGCGACACGACGATGTCCACCTACGGGCCGCTGCGCCTCGCCGCCGCGGCCTGCGGCGGCGGCGATGTCTGCCCGACGGGCCCGCTCCGCGTGACCTTCTCGACGCCGGTGAGCGGCGCCGAGGTGCAGCGGCGCCTGACGATCCTCCCGGAGACGAAGTTCACCGTCCACGACACCGTCTCGACGTCCACCGACTGGGTGCTCCAGGCGCGGCTCGCGCCGCGCACCGGATACGCCGTCGTCGCCGATACGGGGATGCGCGACGTGTTCGGGCAGCGTCTCACGGGGAACCCGGCCGCCGGCGTGCGGACGACCGGCTACGCGCCGTCGATCGACTATCCGAGCGGCAGGCTGCTCGTCGAGCGGAAAGCGTTCCGCACCCTCGCCGTCCGCCACGTCAACGTCGACACGCTCGTCGTCGAGATGGCGCCGGTGCCGGACTCGCTCGTCGGCCGCTTCCTCGCGCGCGGCGAATGGGGGTGGCGCGAGCTCTGGCAGCTCGTCCAGCCGGGCATGCGCGTGCGGCGCATCCCGCTGCGCGCCGAGCGCGACCGCCCCTCGTACACGGGAGTCCCGATGCCCGCGGCGAGCGCACGGACGGCCGGCGCGCCGACGCTCTGGGCGGTGCGCGTGCGAGGGAGCGGGAGAGCGGACGCGTCGCGCGGGGCGCCGATCGCCCTCGTGCACACGAGCGACCTCGGCGTGCACGCGAAGATCGGCGCGGAGGACGGCGCGGTGTGGGTGACCGGGGCGAGCGACGGCGCGCCGCGCGCGGGCGCGGAAGTCGTGCTGCGCGATGCGCGCGGGCGCGCGCTCGCGCGCGCCGCGACCGACGCGCGCGGCGTCGCACGGCTGACGGGGATCCGGCCGCCGCGGCCGGACTCGTCGAGCGCGGAGCTCGGCGAGTACTACGAGCAGAGCTTCAGCGGCTTCGTGACGGTCACGCTCGGCGACGACCGCGCAATCATCGGGGTGAGCTCCTACGATCCCGACCTCGGACTCTGGCAGTTCGGCGTCTCCCCGGCCTGGGGGGACGACCGCGTCCCGCTCGCCGGCGGCGTCTTCACCGAGCGCGGCATCTATCGCCCGGGTGAGGAGGTCCACGCGAAGGCGATCGTGCGCGCAGGTCCGCTCGGCGCGCTCACCGTGCCGCCACCATCGGACTCGATTCGGTGGACCTTCGCCGACCGCGAAGGCGCGACGCTCCTCGACACCGTCGTCGCCCCCTCGCGCTTCGGCACCGCGGCGCGCGCCCTTCCGCTCTCCACTGCCGCGCCGCTCGGCGACTACTCCGTCCGCATCGAGGCGAAGCGGCAGGGCGTCTGGCGTCACCTCGGCGCGACGGGGTTCCGCGTCGCCGAGTATCGCCCGCCGGAATTCCTCGTGGACGTCTCGGCCCCGGGCGAGCCGCGCCTCCCCGGCGACACGCTCGCGGCGTCGGTGCAGGCGCGATACCTCTTCGGCGCGCCGATGGCGCGCGCGGAGGTCGCCTGGCAGGTGCGCCGCGCGCCGCTCTCGACCTGGGAGCTCGAGATCCCGGGCACCGAGGGCTGGTACGTCGGTGACGAGTACTCCTGGTGGGACGATGGGGAGGGGGAGGCGCGTCGCGGTCCCGAGGTCACCGCGAGCGGCGTGGACACGCTCGACGCCGGAGGGAACGCCACGCTCCGCGTGCCGCTCCACGCGCCGGCGTCCGGCCTCGCCGCGCGCGTCACGCTCACCGCGGCGGTGACCGACGTGAACCGGCAGGTCGTCGCCGGCGCCGCCTCGGTCGTCGTGCACCCCGCGGCGTTCTACCTCGCCGCGCGCTCGGCGGGCGACTGGTTCTGGCGCGAGGGGGAGGAGCGCACGATCGAGGTCGTCGCCGTCGGGCCGGACGGCCGTCGCGTCGCCGGCGTCGCGGCGACGGCGACGGTCGTGCGGCGCGAGTGGCACCAGGTGCACCGCGTCCGCAACGGGGTCGCCGAGCTCGTCGGCGAGTGGGTCGCGGACACGGTGGCGCGCTGCCGCCTGACGACGGCGGCGGCGCCCGTGCCGTGCCGCGTGACGCCGCCGGGTGGCGGACAGTACACGGTCCGGGTCGCCGCCATGGACGAGGCGGGACGCGAGGCGGCGACGAGCTTCCATCGCTGGGCCGCTGGCGCCGGCTGGGTGCCCTGGAGCGACGAGACGCGCTTCAAGATGGACGTCGTCGCCGACCGCGACCGCTACACCGTCGGCGACACCGCCACCGTCCTCTTCGCGTCGCCGTTCACCGACGCGGAGGCCTGGATCACCGTCGAGCGCGAGGGGATCATCGAGCAGCGCCGGATGCGCCTGACGAGCGGAGCGACGACGCTGAAGCTCCCGATCAGCGAGCGGTGGGCCCCGAACGTCTACGTCTCGATGGTCGTCGCGCGCGGGCGCAGCGCCGAGCCCGGGCCGCTCGACGATCCCGGCCGGCCGACGATCCGCGTCGGCTACACCGAGCTCCGCGTCACGCCGGAGGTCAAGCGCCTCGCCGTCCGCGTGACCCCGGGCGCCGCCGAGTACCGTCCGGGCGACACGGCGCGCGTCCGGCTCGCCGTCCGCGACGGCGCGGGGCGTGGGCACCGCGCCGAGGTCACGCTGTGGGCGGTGGACGAGGGCGTCCTCGCGCTCACCGGCTACCGCACGCCGGACCCGATCGACCTGCTCTACGCGCCGCGCGGCCTCGGCGTGCGGCTGGCGAGCAACCTCGCCTCCGTCGCGCCGCAGGTGCCGGAAGGGGAGAAGGGGAGCAGGGCGCCGGGCGGCGGCGGCGGGAGCGACGCGCTCGAGATCCTGCGCTCGCGCTTCAAGACCACCGCGTTCTTCCTCGGCAGCGTCGTCACGGACGACGCCGGGAACGCCGTCGCCGCGGCGAAGCTGCCCGACAACCTCACGACCTTCCGCGTGATGGCCGTCGCGGTCACGGCCGGCGACCGGTACGGCAGTGGCGAGGCACCGATGCTCGTCACGCGCCCGCTCGTCGCGCGCCCCGCGCTCCCGCGCTTCGTGCGCCCCGGGGACGAGTTCCTCGCCGGCACCGTCGTGAACGACCGCGCCGGCGTCGCGCCGGAAGTGACCGTCGCCGCGAGCGCGACGGGGGTCGAGCTGCGCGGGGACGAGACGCAGCGCGTCGCGCTCGAGGCGGGTGGCGGCCGCGAGGTCCGATTCCGGTTCCGCGCCCTTCCGGGCGACAGCGCGCGCCTTCGCTTCGTCGCGCGCGGCGGAGAGGAGGCCGACGCCGTCGAGACGACGATCCCGATCCGCCCCGACCATCACCCGAGCGCGCAGACGATCGCCGGGGTGCTCCGCGACAGCGCATCGGTCGAGTTCGCGCTCCCCGAGGGCACGGACGCCGGCCGCTCGACGGTGACGCTGAGCCTCGGCTCGTCGCCGCTCGCCGTCGTGCGCGGGATCGAGCGCGACCTCCGCGTCTACCCGTACTACTGCACCGAGCAGGTGGCGAGCGTCGCGCGTCCGCTCCTCGCGCTGTACCGCGCGCGGCTCCTGCTCGACACGACCTTCGTCCGCGCCGACGCCGCCCGCGACATCGCGCGGGCGGTGGCGATGATCGAGCGCCGTCAGCGGCCCGACGGCGGGATCGGCTTCTGGAGCGCCGAGGATTGGACGACGCCCTGGCTCAGCGCCTACGCGGGGATCGTCCTCCTCGAGGCGCGCGGCGTCGGGCTCCAGGTGAACGACTCCGTTCTCGTGCGCCTCGCCGACTTCCTGACGCGGGAGCTGCACGGCACGAGCGACGTCGCGCTCGTGAGCCCGGTCGCGCTCTGGCGCGAGCGCGCGCCGCACCGGCTCGCCGAGCACGTCGCGGCGGTGGACTACCTCAGCCGGATGGGGCGCGCCGACCTCGCCGCGGAGCACGAGCTGCTGCGCCAGGCCGGACTCCTGCGCTCCGAGGACCGCATGCGCCTCGCCGAAGTCGTCGCGCGTCGTGGCGCGATCGCCGAGGCGCGAACGCTCCTCGCGCCGTCGTGGGCGAGCGTGCGGGTCGAGGGGAACCGCGCCGTGCTCGTGGACACGAGCGGCGCCGACTTCTACTTCGCGTCGAGCCTCCGTCCGACGGCACGGCTCCTCTCCGCGACGCTGGCGGTGGATTCGGCGCACGCGCTCGTCGGGCCGCTCGTCGAGACGCTCGTGCAGTCCGGTCGGCAGCGCGGCTGGTACTGGAACACGCAGGACCGCGCCGCGCTCGTGGATGCGCTGACCGACTTCGGCTGGCGGCAGCGGCAGCAGGGGGAGCGCACGGTCGCGGTTCGCTCGGGACGCCGGGTCGTCCTCGAGGCCGCCTCGCAGGGCGCGGTGCGCGAGACGACGCGCTCGCTCGACGGTCTCGTCACGCGGGGAGACGGCGGCCGACCGGTCGTTCGGCTCTCGCTCGACGCCCGCGGCGCGCGCGGGGCGACGTACTACTACGTCACCGTGCGAGACGTGCCCAGCGGGCGGCAGGTGACGCCGCAGGAGCGCGGGATCGCCGTCGAGCGCTGGTACGAGCGCTACGACGGCGGCACGCCGATCGTGAGCGCCGTCGAGGGCGATCTCGTCCGCGTGCGCCTGCGCATCACCGTCCCCGCCGAGCGTCGCTTCGTCGTGCTCGACGATCCGCTCCCGGCGGGGCTCGAGGCGATCGACCTCAGCCTGCGCACCGCCGCGCCGCCGGGAATCGGGCAGGGCTTCGATCCGGCGCGTCCTGAGCGGGTCCGGACCGAGGAGGGAGAGGGTACGGAAAGCTCGGGCCCGCGCTGGGCGTTCGGCCGCTGGGACTCCGGCTGGTGGTCCCCGTTCGACCACCGCGAGCTGCGCGACGACCGCGTCGTCTGGGCGGCGAGCGTGCTCTGGCCGGGGACGTACACCGCGACGTACCTCGCGCGCGCGACGACGCCCGGGACATTCGTGCGTCCGCCGGCGTGGGCGGAGGAGATGTACAACCCGGCCGTGAACGGCCGGAGCGACGGCGGCGTCTTCACGGTGACGCGGAAGGGGCGGTGATGGGCGCGCTCGGGAGCGGGGGCTCGGCGCTCGGCGGTCGGCGCTCGGCGCGGGGGTCTCCGGCGCGGCGATCTCGGCGCTCGGCGCTGACGCGTGCTGCGACGGTGTGCGGCGCGCTCGCGGGCGTCGTCGCGCTCGGGGTCGTCGCCTGGGTCCTCGCACCGCTCCCCGCCGATCTGCTCGCGCGCGACGACTCGTCGAGCCTGCGCATCGAGGACCGGCACGGGATCGTCCTGCGGACGACGCGCGCGGGAGATGGTACGCGCGCGACGTGGACGCCGCTCGCCGAGCTCGATCCCGATCTGCTCGCGGCCTTCCTCGCGGTGGAGGACCGGCGCTTCCACGAGCACGGCGGCGTCGACTGGCGCGCCGCCGCGCGCGCGGCGCGCGACAACCTGCTCGCGGGCCGCACGGTCTCCGGGGCGTCCACGATCACGATGCAGCTCGCCCGGCTGCTCCGGCCGATCGACCGCTCCTTGACTGGCAAGGTCGCGCAGGCGCTCTGGGCGCTCCGCCTCGAGCGCCGGCTCGCGAAGCAGGAGATCCTCGAGCAGTACCTCAACCGCGTGCACCTGGGGCAGGGGACGACGGGCGTCGGCGCCGCCGCCGCGCTCTACTTCGGCGCGTCGGCGAGCGACGTCAGCGTCGCCCAGGCGGCGCTGCTCGCCGGCATCGCGCAGGCGCCGGCGCGGGACAACCCGCTGGCGTCGCCCCGGCGCGCGCGGGCGCGGCGGGAGATGGTGCTCGACCGCCTCGCGCGCGCGGGGTACGCCGGCGCCGATGACCGGCGCCGCGCCGCCGCGGAGCCGCTCGTCGCGCGCCCGCGCGGCGCCGCCTTCCTCGCGCCGCACTTCACGAGCTGGCTCGTCGCGCGCGAGGGCGAGACGCTGCGTGGCACCGTGCGCACCTCGATCGACGTCGAGCTCCAGCGCGCCGTCGAGGAGGAGGTGCGGCAGACGGTCTTCCGCATGCGCGACCGCAACGTGCGCCACGCCGCGGCCGTCGTCCTCGACAACGCGACCGGCGAGGTCCTCGCCTGGGTCGGCTCCCCCGACTTCTGGTCGGACACGGCCGGCCAGACCGACATGGTCGTCTCGGCGCGACAGCCGGGCTCCGCGCTCAAGCCATTCCTCTACGCGCTCGCCTTCGACCGGGGGTGGACGCCGGCGTCGGTGCTCGCCGACGTGCCGACGACCTACGAGACGACGGCCGGCGCGTACCGGCCGCGCAACTACGACCGGCGATTCCGCGGACCAGTGCGCGCACGCGAGGCGCTGGCGAGCTCGTACAACGTGCCCGCCGTCGAGCTCGCGGACCGGCTCGGCGCGGCGAGCCTGCTCGAGACGCTGCGCCTCGCCGGCTTCGCCTCGCTCGACCGCGATGCGGAGCACTACGGGCTCGGGCTCTCGCTCGGCAACGGCGACGTCACGCTGCTCGAGCTCGCGAACGGGTACCGTGCCCTCGCGAACGGCGGCGTCTGGCGCCCCGTGCGCTGGCGCATGGTCGAGCGCGGCGCGCCGCCGGCCGACTCGAGCCGCCGCGTCGCCTCGCCGGTCGCGGCGGCGCTCGTCCTCGACATCCTCGACGACGAGGAGGCGCGCATCCCCGGCTTCGGCCTCGAGACGCCCTTCGAGTTTCCGTTCCCGGCCGCCGTGAAGACCGGAACGAGCCGGCACTACACCGACAACTGGGCCATTGCGGCGACGGGTGGGTTCACCGTCGCCGTGTGGGCGGGGAACTTCAGCGGGCGTCCGATGCAGGGAGTCAGCGGCGTGACCGGTGCCGGTCCGCTCCTCCAGCGCGTCGTCGCGCGCGCTGCGACCGCCCGCTCGCCCGGCACGCTCGCGGCGCCTGCATCGCTCGGCGCGCGGGCGGTCGAGGTCTGTCGGCTCTCGGGAATGCGCGCGACGAGCGGATGCCCGTCGCGGCTCGAGTGGTTCGCGCCGGGCGTCTCCGATCCCGTGCCGGACGACTGGCATCGCGAGGGCGGCATAGTGCTGCCCGCGGCGTTCGGGGAGTGGGAGGGGAGCCGGCAGGCGCTCGGCGCTCGGCCGGGTGCCCGCCGCAGGCGGGCGGATGCGCTCGGCGACGGGGCGGCTCCGGCGCGTGCTGACACGTCGTGCGACGGGAAGCACCGTCCGCTCCGACCAGTGCCGAGCGCCGAGTGCCGAGGGCCGGCTTCCCTCCGCATCGTCTCTCCCGTCGACGGCGACGTCTACCGCGTGCCGCCTGGCGTGGACGCGAGCTACGCGACCGTGGCGCTGCGTGCGGTCGGCGCGCGGGACGTCACGCGCTGGACGGTGGACGACCGGCCGGTGCGCGGGGCGCGTCTCGCGCTCACGCGCGGCGAGCACGTCATCCGCGCGCGCGCGGGGACCGCGAGCGACGAGGTCCGCATCGTCGTCGAGTGAGGCGGGGTCCGACTTGCCTCGCGACGCCGCACAGCCGAGCTTCTCCGCCACACGAAGCGCCACCCGCTGGCCGGCATCACCCACGACCGGATTCCGGAATCGCATGACACGTCACTCGTTCGCGCTCGCCGCGTCGCTCGTGCTCGCGGTCGCTCCCGTCGCGTCGGCCCAGACCTTCGGCACAGACGACCCCACGCTCCGCCGCATCTGGACGCTCGGCATGGACAGCTCGCGCCTCGAGCCCCTCGCGCAGGTGCTGCTCGACTCGATCGGTCCGCGCCTCACCGGGTCGCCGGGGATGGAAAGCGCGAGCCGGTGGGTGGTCGCCCAGTACCGGTCGTGGGGAATCCCCGCGCGGACGGAGCGCTACGGCACGTGGCGCGGCTGGCGGCGCGGCGCGTCGCACATCGACCTCCTCCAGCCGCGCGTGCGCTCCCTCGAGGGGACGCTGCTCGCCTGGAGCCCGGGGACGAACGGGCGCGACGTGGATGCTCCGGCGATCGTCCTGCCCGACGCCGCGGACTCCGCCGCCTTCGCCGCCTGGCTGCCGTCGGTGCGCGGGAAGTACGTCCTCGTCTCCGCGCCGCAGGCGAGCTGCCGGTCCGACGACAACTGGGAGGAGTTCGCGCGCCCCGAGTCGTACGAGCGGCACCGCGACGCGCGCGCCGCGGCGCAGCGCGAGTGGTCGCGCCGCCGCGAGCGCACGGGCCTCGGCGCCCGCGAGCTGCAGCGCCGGCTCGAGGGCGCCGGCGCCCGTGGGGTCGTGACGTCGCTCTGGACCGGCGGGTGGGGCGTGACGCGCGTCTTCAACGGCCGCACGGAGCGCATCCCCGTCGTCGAGCTGAGCTGCGAGGACTACGGGCTCGTCTACCGGCTCGCCGAGAAGGGGCAGGGACCGGTGCTCCGCGTGAACGCGGAGGCGCAGTCGCTCGGCGAGGTGCCGGTCTTCAACACGATCGCCGAGATCCGCGGGTCGGAGAAGCCGGACGAGTACGTCGTCCTGTCGGCGCACTTCGACTCGTGGGACGGCGCCTCCGGCGCGACGGACAACGGCACGGGCACCGTGACGATGATGGAGGCGATGCGCATCCTGAAATCGGTGTACCCGAATCCCCGGCGCACCATCCTGGTCGGGCACTGGAGCGGCGAGGAGCAGGGGCTCAACGGCTCGCGCGCCTTCGCGAAGGACCACCCGGAGGTCGTCGCCGGACTCCAGGTGCTGCTCAACCAGGACGACGGGACGGGGCGCATCCGGAACATCTCCATGCAGGGGCTCACGAATGCGGGCGGCTCGTTCACCCGCTGGCTGGCGCAGATGCCATCGGAGCTGACGGAGGAGCTGAACCTTTCCTTCCCCGGCCTCGCCAGCGGCGGCGGGAGCGACCACGCGTCGTTCGCCTGCGCCGGCGCGCCGGCGTTCATGCTCGGCTCCCTGAGCTGGGACTACGGGACGTACACCTGGCACACGAACCGCGACACGTACGACAAGCTGGTCTTCGACGACCTGCGGCGGAACGCGATCTTCGTCGCGATGCTGGCCTATCTCGCGTCCGAGGATCCGGAGCGCGTGCCGCGCGATCGCCGCGCCGTGATGCCGGTGGACGACGGCGGCCGCCCGCGCGAGTGGCCGGTCTGCCGTGACGCCGACCGCTCGTCAGCGGTCAGCCCGCGCATGTGAGCGGATGAGCGCCGCCGGTGCCGACGCCCCGCTCTGGACGCCCTCGCCGGAGCGCATCGCGCGCGCGAACCTCACGCGGTTCATCGCGGAGGTCCGCGCGTCCGGCGCGCCGGGGGCAGCGGCCGTCGCGGACTACTCCTCGCTCTGGCGCTGGTCGGTCGAGCGCCCCGAGGAGTTCTGGCCCGCCGTCTGGCGCTTCTGCGGCGTGATCGCCGAAGGAAGCGAGGCCGAGACTGGGGCCGCCGAGCGCACCCGCCCGCCGTCCGCGGGCACCCGGCCGAGCGCCGAGGGCCGAGCGCACCCGCCCGCCGTCGGCGGGCACCCGGCCGAGCGCCGAGCGCCGAGCGCCGCGGGCCGTCCTCCCTGGGAACGAGTGCTCGTCGGCCGCGACCGCATGGCGCCCCCCGATCCCGCGCTCGGGCCGCGCTGGTTCACGGGCGCGCGGCTGAACTTCGCCGAGAACCTGCTGCGCCACGACGACGAGCGCACCGCGCTCGTCGCCTGGCGCTCCCTCGGCGCGCGGCGCATGAGCTACGCCGAGCTCCGGCGCGAGGTCGCGCGCGTCGCCGGCGCGCTTCGCGCCTCGGGCGTCGGCGTCGGCGACCGCGTCGCGGGCTTCCTGCCGAACATCCCGGAGACCGTCGTCGCGATGCTCGCCACGGCGAGCATCGGCGCGATCTGGTCCTCCTGCTCGCCGGACTTCGGCGTCAAGGGCGTCATCGACCGCTTCGGGCAGATCGAGCCGAAGGTCCTCATCGTCGCCGACGGCTACAAGTACTCGGGAAAGGAGCTCGACTGCCTCGCCCGCGAGCGCGAGATCGTCGAGCGGCTCCCCGGGCTCGAGCGCGTCGTCGTCGTCCCCTACCTCCGCGCCGCGCCGGTGCTCGACGGCCTGCCGCGCGCCGTGCTCTGGGACGACTTCGGCGCGCCGACGGACGCGTCGCCGGCGTTCGCGCGGCTCCCCTTCGACCACCCCGTGTTCGTGATGTACTCGTCGGGGACGACGGGGCTCCCGAAGTGCATGGTGCACTCCGCGGGCGGGACGCTGCTCCAGCACCTCAAGGAGCACGTGCTGCACACCGACCTGCGCCGCGACGATGTGATCTTCTACTACACGACGTGCGGCTGGATGATGTGGAACTGGCTCGTCAGCGCGCTCGCCGTCGGCGCGACGGTGGTGCTCTACGACGGCGCGCCGCTGACGCCGAGCCGCACGGTGCTCTGGGACATGGCGGAGCAGGAGCGCATCACCGTCTTCGGGACGAGCGCGAAGTACCTCGCGATGGCGGAGAAGGAGGGGGTCAAGCCGCGCGAGTCGCACGACCTCGGCGCGCTGCGCGCGATCCTTTCGACGGGGAGCCCCCTCGCCGAGCACTCGTTCGACTACGTCTACCGCGACGTGAAGGCGGACGTGCAGCTGAGCAGCATCTCGGGCGGCACGGACATCATCAGCTGCTTCGCGCTCGGCAACCCGATCGGCCCGGTGTGGCGCGGCGAGCTCCAGGCGCGCGGACTCGGCATGCGCGTCGAGGTCTTCGACGAGGCCGGCCGGTCCGTGCGCGGCGAGCAGGGGGAGCTCGTCTGCACGCTGCCGTTCCCGAGCATGCCGGTCTCGTTCTGGAACGATCCGGACGGCGCGAAGTACCGCGCGGCGTACTTCGAGCGGTGGCCCGGCGTCTGGCGGCACGGGGACTGGGCGCGCCTGACCGAGCACGACGGGCTCGTCATCACGGGGCGCAGCGACGCGACGCTGAATCCCGGCGGCGTGCGCATCGGCACCGCCGAGATCTATCGACAAGTCGAGCAGATCCCCGAGATCCTCGAGAGCATCGTCGTCGGCCAGGAGGTGCGCTCGGGCGCGGACCTGGACACGCGCGTCGTGCTCTTCGTCCGGCTGCGCGAGGGCGTCGTCCTCGACCACGACCTCCGCGACCGCATCCGCCAGCGCATCCGCGAGGCGACGAGTCCGCACCACGTCCCGCGGAAGATCGTCCAGGTCGCGGACATCCCGCGCACGATCAGCGGCAAGATCACCGAGCTCGCGGTGCGCGAGGTGATCCACGGCCGCCCCGTGAGGAACGTCGACGCGCTCGCGAACCCGCAGGCGCTGGAGCTGTTCCGCGACCTGCCGGAGCTGCGGGGGTGAGCGGCCGGGCCGGTCCGCCGGCACCGGGCCCAGCGTCCGCGCCATTGCGCCGCCGATCGCATTATCTTGACCCTGCCGCCCGCGTGACCCTCGCGCGGGAGCATCGACCAGAGCGAGTGGAGACGTGACCGCCACCGGCCACGAGAAGGTGTCGAAGCGCGTGATCGAGCCCGCCGAGGCGCGGCGCATCGAGCCCGCGCTCGCCGCCACCGGGAGCCCCGACGTCTGGGTCTACCGCTACGAGGATGCCGCCCGCGGATGGCTCCTCAGCATCGCCACCCACGCCGAGCCGGGGTCGGGGAAGCTCTCGCTCGGCGGTTTCCGGATCGCCCCCGAGAGCCGCGCGAGCCTCCCCGGCTACGACAACGATCGCGAGGCGATCGAGCTCGCGATGGGGATGGAGGAGAAGGTCGAGTGGTCGCGCCTTCTCCACGTCGGCGGGCCGCGCGCGCTCGCCGCCGTCGGTCGCGTCGTCGGCGGCAAGTGCGTGCTTCGCCCGACGCCCGACGCCCGGATCGGCGCGCCGCGTGACCGCGAGCTGCTCGATTTCGCGATCGCCTGCATGCGCGAGTTCGAGGCGACCTCCGGGGTGTACCTGACGACCGGCCAGGACCTCGGCCACGGCGTGATGTCGGACGGCGCGACGGCGTCGCTCGAGTACCTCAACGCGCGCTTCGCCGGCAGCGTCCTCGCCGACACGTCGAAGCCGACGGGGGAGGGAAACTACCATCTGCTCGTCGGCATGCTGCGGGCGTGCGGGGTCCCGATCGGCCGCGCGCGCGTCGCGCTGGTCGGCGCGGGGAACATCGGCCGGCACATCGTCGGCCGCCTCGCCGAGGCGGGCGCCACGGCGACGGCGCTCGAGCTCAGGGCCGAGACGCGGGCGCAGCTCGCGCTGGCGGGGGTGCGGTCGCGTCCCCCCGAGGAGAAGGCGGCGTTCCTCGCCGAGCCGGCCGACGCGGTCGTCGTGAACTCCGCCGGCGGGTCGCTCGATCCGGAGGCGATCGCCATCATCGCGCGCAACGATGCCGTGCGCGTCGTCTGCGGGTCGGAGAACCTGACGATGCCGGATCCGCGCGGAGCGGCGACGCTCCTCGCGGCGCGCAAGGTCTTCGCGCCGACCGAGCTCGGCGGGATGATGGGGTATCTCACCGCGGTCGAGGAATACCTCGCGAAGCGCGAGGGCGGCGTCTCCGACGTGCGCGTCCTCCTCGAGGCGGCGAGGCGGCTCGACACGGTCGGCGAGCGCGGCACGCGCCGGGTCGTCGAGAGCGGGTACGCGATGTCGTTCGAGGACGCCGTGCGCGCGGAGTTCGGAGGCGCGACGCGAGACTGACGCTCGACCGCCCGGAGGGGCCATGGCGACGACCGGAGAGTTCGGGCTGGAGCGGATCGGGCAGATCGCCCTGACCGTGCGCGACCTCGACCGTGCGACGCGCTTCTATCGCGACGCGCTCGGCATGCGGCTGCTCTACGAGTTTCCCGGGCTCGCCTTCTTCGACTGCGGCGGCGTCCGGCTGATGCTCGGCGTTCCCGAGTCGGCGGAGTTCGACCATCCGTCGTCCGTGCTCTACTACGCGGTGGACGACATCGCGGCCGCGCACGGCGCGCTCCTCGCGCGCGGCGTCGCCTTCGAGGCCGACCCGCACGTCGTCGCGAAGCTCCCCGACCGCGATGTCTGGATGGCCTTCCTGCGCGACAGCGAGGGAAATCTGCTCGGGCTGATGAACGAGGTGCGGCGCTGAGCGTGTCGCCAGGCGGCGCGGGCGGCGCCGGGCGCTACCGCGCCGCGAACGCCGCGATCGCGCTGCGCGTGAAGTCGGAGAGGACGAGCGTCCCGCTCATCTCCGCGCGGCGCTCGAGCAGCGCCTCCCACCCCTCCGTGCCCTCCCAGAAGACCGCCTTCATCCGCGCCATCGCCTCGGGGTTCGACGCGGCGAGCCGGCGAGCGAGCGCATCCACGGCGGCGTCGAGCTCGCGCACGGTCGGCACGACGTGGGCGAAGAGACCGGCCCGCGCCGCCCACGCCGCATCGCGCCACCCCGCGGCATCGACCGCGAGCGCCTGGAAGGCCGCGAGACCGATCTTCTTCTCGATCACCGGCCCGACGACGAAGGGCCCGATGCCGACCGCGAGCTCGCTCAGCCGCACCGACGCCGACTCGGAGGCGATGGCGTAGTCGGAGGCGGCGACGACTCCCACGCCGCCGCCGACCGTCTTCCCCTGCACGCGCGCGAGGACGAACTTCGGGCACGCGCGCATGGCGAGGATCAGCCGCGCGAAGCCGAGGAAGAACTCCCGCCCCGACGCGGCGTCGGAGATCGCGCGCAGCTCGTCGAACGAGGCGCCGGCGCAGAAGGGACCCGTCCCCTCGCTGCGGAGTACGACGACCCGCGCCTCCGCCCGCGTGCCCGCCTCCCGCACCGCCTCGGCGAGGCGGCGCAGCAGGTCTCCCGGCAGCGAGTTCCCCTTCGGGTGCACGAAGGTGATCGTGGCGATCCCGTCGGAGATCGCGAGCGAGACGTGTTCAGAGCTGTTCATCGTCCGTGGTGCCGGATGTCGTGAGATAGGATGCGGCGCTCCGACCCCGCCCTCTGCCGAGGGCCGAGGGCCGAGGGCCGAGAGTCGAGAGCCGAGGGCGCCGTATTGTCCTCGCCCGTATCTTGATGTTTCTTTCAGGCGTACGGAAGCCTTCCCACGCGAGGAGCGGTCGCCAATGGAGATCAAGGCGCAGACCCCCACGGACGATCCCGCCCGGGTCGCCGAGTTCGAGGCGCGGATCGCCGCGGGCGAGTCGATCGAGCCGAAGGACTGGATGCCCGAGCGCTACCGGCGGCAGCTCGTGCGCATGATGTCGCAGCACGCGCACTCCGAGGTCGTCGGCATGCTCCCGGAAGGGAACTGGATCACGCGCGCGCCGACGCTCCAGCGGAAGATGTCCCTCCTCGCCAAGGTGCAGGACGAGGCCGGCCACGGCCTCTACATCTACTGCGGCACCGAGACGCTCGGCGTCGACCGCGGCGAGCTGATCGACCAGCTCCTCGCCGGCAAGGCGAAGTACTCGAGCATCTTCAACTACCCGACACTCTCCTGGGCCGACATCGGCTGCATCGGGTGGTTCGTCGACGGAGCGGCGATCGTGAACCAGACGATGCTCGCGCACGCCTCCTACGGGCCGTACGCGCGCGCGATGGTCCGCATCTGCAAGGAGGAGAACTTCCACAAGCGGCAGGGCTACGAGATCATGGCGACGCTGGCCTCGGGGACGCCCGCGCAGCGCGCGATGGCGCAGGACGCCGTGGACCGCTGGTGGTGGCCCTCGCTCATGATGTTCGGGCCGAGCGACAAGGACTCGCCGAACAGCGCGGAGCTCACGCGCTGGGGGATCAAGCGCAAGAGCAACGACGAGCTGCGCCAGCGCTTCGTGAACCAGACCGTCGCGCAGGCGAAGGCGATCGACCTCGTCCTCCCCGACCCGGCGCTCGAGTACGACGAGGAGACGGGGAACTGGAAGTTCGGGGCGATCGACTGGGACGAGTTCCACCGCGTCCTCCGCGGCGACGGCCCGTGCAACCGCGAGCGCCTCGCCGCACGGCGCGCGGCGCACGCCGAGGGCGAGTGGGTCCGCGTCGCCGCCGCGGCGCACGCGGCGAAGCACGCCCGCGGCTCCGCGGCTGCCTGACGACGGCGCACCCGACACGTCCGACACCGACACGCCCGACGATGAGCGACGACCGCACCCCCCGCACCGGCGATGGCGCGACCCCGCCCGGCGACTCGCAGTGGCCGCTCTGGGAGGTCTTCACGCAGCCGCCGGGCGGCCGGCCGCACGAGCACGCGGGGAGCGTGCACGCCGTGGACGCCGAGCACGCCCTCCAGAACGCGCGCGACGTGTACTCGCGCCGCGGCGAGGCGGTGAGCATCTGGGTCGTGCCGACCGTCGCGATCACCGCCTCGACGCCGGAAGACGTCGGCTCGTTCTTCGACCCGGCGAACGACAAGCCCTACCGGCACCCGCAGTACTACAAGGTGCCGCGCGGGGTGCGCGTGTGAGCGGCGCGTGAGCGAGGACACCTCTCCCGCCACGGCGCGCGCGCGCGCGAAGGAGGCGCGCGCCGCGCGGCAGGCCGGCGACCCGTTCCCCCTCCCGGCGGGCGAGGCGCCGCCGATGGACGAGCCGACGCGGGCCGCGCTCGTCGAGTACCTCCTGCGCCTCGGCGACGACCGCCTCGTTCTCGGGCACCGGCTCTCCGAGTGGTGCGGCCACGCGCCGATCCTCGAGGAGGACATCGCGCTCGCGAACATCGCCCTCGACCTCATCGGCCAGGCAACGCTCTTTCTCAAGCTCGCCGGCGAGACGGAGGACGAGGGACGCGACGAGAACGCCCTCGCCTTCTTCCGGGACTCCGCCGACTTCCGCAACGCGCTCGTCGTCGAGCTGCCGCGCGGCGACTTCGCCTTCACGATCCTCCGGCAGCTCCTCGTCTCCGCGGCCGCGCTCCACCATCTCGACGCGCTCCGGCAGTCCGCGCACCCGGTGCTCGCGGGGATCGCGGCCAAGGCGCTCAAGGAGACGCGCTACCACGTCCGTCACGCGGCGGACTGGACGCTGAAGCTCGGCGACGGCACGGACGAGAGCCGCCGGCGGGCCCAGGCGGCGCTCGACGAGCTCTGGCGCTACACGGGGGAGCTGTTCATGACCGACCCGGTGGACGAGCGGCTCGTCGCCGCTGGTCTCGTGCCCGATGCGGCCGGCCTCGAGCCCCGCTGGCGCGAGCAGGTGGTCGACGTGCTGACGCGCGCGACGCTCGCCGTGCCCGAGACCGCGTGGATGCAGCGCGGCGGGCGCGCCGGCCGCCACACCGAGCACCTCGGGCTGATGCTGGCCGAGATGCAGGTGCTGCAGCGGACCCACCCCGGCGCGCAGTGGTGATGCGCGCCGCCGGCCGCGCCGCCGCGCTCTGGGACGTGCTCCGCGAGGTCCTCGACCCCGAGGTCCCCGTGCTCAGCGTCGTGGACCTCGGGATCGTGCGCGACGTCGAGGTCGAGGGCGACGCCGTCGTCGTGACCGTGACGCCGACGTACTCGGGCTGCCCGGCGATGCGCGAGATCGAGCGCGGCATCCGCGACGCGCTCGCCCGCGCGGGCCACCCGGACGCGGTCGTGCGCACGGCGTACGCCCCCCCCTGGACGAGCGACTGGATCTCCGACGAGGGCCGGCGCAAGCTGCGCGAGTACGGCATCGCCCCGCCGGGACCGGCGCCGGCCGAGGAGGACGCGCTCGTCTCGATCATGCCGCGCCGCGCGGCGACGCTGCCCTGTCCCTTCTGCGGCTCGACGCGGACCACGCTGCGCAGCGAGTTCGGCTCGACCGCCTGCAAGTCGATGATGTTCTGCGACGACTGCCGCCAGCCGTTCGAGGCGTTCAAGGCGATCTGACCGAGGCGGCCGGCGGGGGACGCCCGCCGCCGGCCCGGCGGTCACTCGCCGCGCAGCACCGTCTGCGGGTCCACGCTCGCCGCGCGCCGCGCCGGCCACCAGCTCGCGAGGAGCGCCGCGGCGAGCACCGTCGCCGTGACGATGCCGAGCGTGGCCGGATCGGTCGGCGAGATGCCGAAGAGCTGGCTCGAGAGCGTGCGCCTTGCCGCGAGCGCGCCCGCGAGCCCCAGCACGACGCCGATCGCGACGAGCGTCATCCCCTGCGCGACGACGTGGCGCTGGACGCGCGGCGCGCCGGCGCCGAGCGCCATGCGAATCGCGATCTCGCGCGTCCCGAGGCTCACGAGGAAGGCGAGCAGCCCGTAGATGCCGATCCCCGCGAGCGCGAGCGCGAGGAGACTCACGCTCCCCATCGCCGCCGAGCCGAAGCGGCTCGCCGCCGATTCCTGGCGCAGCGCCTCGGCGAGCGGCTGCACGTCGTAGACGGGAATCCCCGCGTCGAGCGCGGCCACGGCCTCGCGCACCGTGCGCGTGAGCGACGACGGCGGCATGCTCGAGCGCACGGCGATCTCGAGGGTCCGGTCGCCGCGCTGCGCGAGCGGGAAGTAGACGTCGGGCTCCGCGCGCGGCGCGCCGAGGTCGCTCGTCAGGTCGCGGAGCCGCGGCGTCCGCACGACACCGACGATCGTCACCTCGGGGCCGCCGGCGCTGCCGAGGCGGATGCGTCTCCCGACCGCGTCCCCGCCCGGCCAGAAGCGCTTCGTCATCGCCTCGGTCACGACGGCCACCGGCGGCGTGTCGGCGCGATCGGTCGGGGCGACGTCCCGGCCGGCGACCAGCGTGATGCCCAGCGTCCGGAAGAAGCCGGGCGTCACCTTGTGCACGTAGTAGCGGATCCGGTCGTCCTCGCGTCCATCGACGACGAGCATCGCGGCGCTCGTCAGGCCGCGCAGCGGCAGGTCCGACGACAGCGCCGCGTCGGTCACGTCCGGGAGCTCCCGCACGCGCGCGAGCAGCTCGTCGCCGAAGGCGCGCTGCGCGTCCGCGTCGTACCGGTCGCGCGGCAGCGCGATGCGCAGGGCGAGCACGTCGTCGGCGCGGAACCCCGGGTCCACCCCGAGCCGGTTCGCGAAGCTCCGAGCGAGCAGCCCCGCGGCGACGAGCAGGACGATCGCCATCGCCACCTCCGCGACGACGATCCCCTGCTGGAGCCGCGGCCGGCCGACCCCGCCGATCCCGCCGGACGCCGCGCGCCCGCCGGCCTTCAGCGCGTCGGCCGGGTCGCCGC
>DASUSM010000034.1:0-15630 GCA_036375115.1 Gemmatimonadaceae bacterium
CGTTCGACTTCCACCTCCCCCCCGAGCTCGTCGCCCAGTCCCCGCTCGACCGGCGCGACGAGTCCCGGCTGATGGTCGTCGACCGGGCCGCGGGAACGATCGAGCACCGCCGCTTCCGCGACCTCGCCGAGCTGATCCCCGCCGGCGACGCCCTCGTCCTCAACACGACGAAGGTCTTCCGCGCGCGGCTCCTCGGCACCCGCGACTCCGGCGCACCCGCCGAGGTGCTCCTCCTCAAGGCGCTCGACGACACGGGGACGACGTACGAGGCGATGGTCTCGCCCGGGGGGAAGCTGAAGCCGGGACGCGTCGTCCACGTCGCGCCGGGATTCGACGTCGAGATCGTCGCCGTCACCGAGCGGCGCACGCGCGTCGTCAGGCTGCTGACGCCAGGCGACGCGGCGGAGGCGATCGAGCGGCACGGCCACGTCCCGCTCCCGCCGTACATCGAGCGCGCCGACGCCGCGGCCGACGCCGAGCGCTACCAGACCGTGTACGCGCGCGAGCGCGGCTCCGTCGCCGCGCCGACGGCGGGGCTCCACGTCACCCCCGAGCTCCTCGCGCGGCTCGATGCGAAGGGGGTGCGGCGCGTGGACGTGCTCCTGCACGTCGGCGCGGGGACGTTCAAGCCGGTCGAGGTCGAGGACCCCGCGGCGCACGTCATGCACGAGGAATCGTACGTCGTCTCTGCCGACGCGGCGGCGGCGCTGAACGCGACGCGCGAGGCGGGGGGACGCATCTGGGCGGTCGGAACCACGACGACCCGCACGCTCGAGAGCGTCGTCGACGCGCGCGGGCGCTTCGCGGCGGCGGAAGGCGAGACGCGCATCTTCATCCGGCCGGGACACGAGTTCCGCGCGGTGGACAAACTCGTCACGAATTTCCATCTTCCGCGCTCGACGCTCGTCATGCTCGTCGCGGCGTTCGCCGGCTACGACCTGACGATGCGCGCCTATCGGGAGGCGATCGATGCGGGATACCGGTTCTACTCGTACGGCGATGCGATGGTCATCCTCTGACGCCGCCCGCGCCGGTGCCGCGGGGATCGCGGTGCTGGCGGCGATGGCGCTCCTCTCGGCGTGCGTGACCTCGACGGAGCGCTTCTACGGCCCGACCGAGGGGGCGCCGCGCCTCGACCAGAACGCGATCCGGCAGTCGAGCGAGCAGTACGTGCGCGCCGAGTGCCCGCGGCTGCTCGGCGGCGGGACGTCGGCGACCGGCGCGACGACGCTGCGGCTCGTCGTCTCGTCGACGGGCGCGGTGCGCGAGGCGCACATCGAGCGCCCCTCCCCCGATCCGCAGATGGACGGGATCTTCGGCGCGCTCGCGGCGCAGCTCGACCTCCCGCCGGCGGCGTCCCCCGACGGCGACTGGACGACGCGCGTGCGGATGGGCTACTCCTGCGCGCCCGGCGCCGCCGTCGCCACCTTCGAGGTCCTGTGACCGGGCGCCGGTGAGCTTCGCGTTCACGATCGACGCGACCGCCGGCGCCGCCCGCGCCGGCGTTTTCGTCACGCCCCACGGCGCGGTCGAGACCCCCGCCTTCATGGCCGTCGGCACGCTCGCGACGGTGAAGGGGCTCGACCCCGACGACCTGCGCGCGATGCGCGCGCAGATGATCCTCGCCAACGCCTACCATCTCTACCTCCGCCCCGGGGACGAGCTGATCCGCTCGCTCGGCGGGCTGCACCGCTTCATGGCGTGGGACGGCCCGATCCTCACCGACTCGGGGGGATTCCAGGTCTTCTCCCTCGAGGGCCTCCGCACCGTGACCGAGGACGGCGTCGAGTTCCGCTCGCACATCGACGGCTCGCGCCACGTGTTCACCCCCGAGTCGGTGATGCGGATCGAGCGCAACCTCGGCGCCGACGTGATCATGCAGTTCGACCACGTCGTCCCCGGGCAGAGCCCGGAGCCCCTCGCGCGCGAGGCGAGCGAGCGCAGCATCCGCTGGCTCGCCCGGGCGCGCGACGAGTTCGCGCGGCTCGGCGCGACGGGCGCATACCCGGAGCAGGCGCTCTTCCCGATCGTGCAGGGGGGGATCCACCCGTCGCTGCGCCGGGAGAGCGTCGCCGCGATCGCGGCGATGGACGACTGGCCCGGGTACGGGATCGGCGGGCTCTCCGTCGGCGAGGCGAAGCCGGACATGTACGCGATGCTCGACGTCGTGGACGAGGCGCTGCCGCGGCACCGGCCGCGCTACCTCATGGGGGTGGGGTTCCCGGAGGACCTCGTCGAGGGGGTGCGGCGCGGGGTGGACCTCTTCGACTGCGTCGCCCCGACGCGCATGGGGCGCAACGGCACGGCGTTCACCAGCGAGGGGCGGCTCAACGTGAAGCGCGCCGATCTCCGCGCCGACGAGCGCCCCCTCGACCCGGGGTGCGACTGCCCGACCTGCGCCCGCTTCTCGCGGGCCTACCTCCGGCACCTCTACGTGGCCGACGAGATGCTTGGCCTTCGCCTCCTCTCGCTGCACAACGTACATTACCTCGTGTCGCTGATGCGGAGCGCGCGCGAGGCGGTCCGCGGCGGCACCTTCGCGGCGTGGAGCCAGGACTGGCTCGAGCGCCACCATTCCCGTTCCGCACCCGTTCCATGACCTCTCCGCTCACGCCCGGCCTCGTGCTCTTCGCCCCCTCAGGCGGCGGCTCGTACGGCCTGCCGATGCTGATCATCCAGTTCGGCCTCATCTTCGCGATCTTCTACTTCCTCCTCATCCGGCCGCAGCAGCGCGCGCGGAAGCAGCAGGAGGAGCGGCTGATGCAGATCAAGAAGGGAGACCAGATCGTCACGGCCGGGGGGATCGTCGGCGAGGTCGTGCACATCAGGCAGACGACGAAGGACGGCGCGGCCGTCCCCGCGCTCGAGGACCACATCACGATCCGGTCGGGCGAGACGCGGCTCATCGTCGAGCGGCAGCGCATCGCGCGCGTGGCGACGACGGACACCAGCGCCGCGGCGCCGACGAGCTGAGGACGCGGCCGTGAGCCTGCTCGAGATCCACGTGCTCGGCTCGCCGGCCCTGCGGCGGGAGACGACGCCGGTCGCCGGGGTGACGGACGAGCACCGGCGGCTGATCGCCGACATGTTCGAGACGATGTACGCGGCGGAGGGGATCGGCCTCGCCGCGCCGCAGGTCGGGCGCACCGAGCGGATCTGCGTCATCGACGTCGAGAACCGGAAGCTGGCGCTGATCAACCCGGAGGTCGTGCAGCGCGAGGGGAAGATCAAGTGGGAGGAAGGGTGCCTCTCCATCCCCGACGTCTACGGCGAGGTGCAGCGCTCGCAGCACGTCGTCGTGCGCGCGCTGAACGAGCAGGGGGAGCCGTTCGAGCTCGAGGCGTCGGACCTGCTCGCCGTCTGCCTCCAGCACGAGATCGACCACCTGCACGGGCGGCTCTTCATCGACCACCTGAGCATCCTCAAGCGCCGCGCGGCGATCGCGAAGTGGGAGAAGCTCCGCGACCAGTACGCCGAGAACCGCCGCACCCTCACGCCGCGCGAGATCGCGCACCACCAGACCCACCCCGACGAGGGGATGTAGCGGGTGCGCGTGCTCTTCTGGGGGACGCCGGAGTTCGCGGTGCCGCCGCTGCGCGCGCTCGCCGGCGAAGGGCACGAGGTCGTCGGCGTCGTGACGCAGCCGGACCGCGCCGCCGGGCGCTCGCGCTCGACGCTCGTCGCCTCGCCGGTCAAGGCGGTCGCGCTCGAGGAAGGGATCCCCGTCCTCCAGCCGGAGCGGCCGCGCGGCGAGGACTTCCTCGCGGCGGCGCGCGCGCTCGAGCCGGAGATCTCCGTCGTCGTCGCCTACGGGCACATCCTGCGGCAGGAGGTGATCGACCTGCCGGCGCGCGGCACGGTGAACATCCACGCGTCGCTCCTCCCCGCCCTCCGCGGCGCGGCGCCGATCCAGGCGGCGATCCGGCTCGGCCTCGGCGAGACCGGCGTCTCGATCGTGCGGATGGTGCTCGCGCTCGACGCCGGCCCCGTGCTCTTCCAGCAGCGCACGCCGATCCTCCCCGACGAGACGTTCGGCGAGCTCGCGCTGCGCCTCTCCGAGCTCGGCGCGCTCGCGATCGTGCAGTCGCTCGCGCTGGTCGAGGTCGGCGCCGCGACCGAGGCGCCGCAGGACGAGTCGCTCGCCACCTGGGCGCCGAAGATCGACCGCACGACGACGCGCATCGACTGGTCGTCGTCGGCCTTCGAGATCTCGCAGATGATCCGCGCCTTCGACCCGAAGCCCGGCGCCTGGACGACGCTCCGCGGCGCGGACGTGAAGCTCTTCGGCGGCGGCGTGGACGTGGAGAGCCGCGAGGGCGCGCCTGGCGAGGTCCTCGCGGTCCTCGCCGACGGCGCGATCGTGGCCTGCGGCAACGGCGCGGTGCGCGTGACGACGCTGCAGCCCGCCGGCAAGAAGCGCCTCGCCGCGGCGGAGCTGGCGCGCGGTCGGGGGATCGCCGTCGGGGATCGTTTGGGGGGATGAGGCGTTCTGGAACGGCTCAGGTGATAGGGTCGGGGTCGGGGTCAGGGTCAGGGCGTCGGCGATGCGAAGCGTCCCGAGGCACGTCTGCCCCCGACCCTGACCCTCGCCCTGCTCCCTGAGGCGTTCACGAATCCGCTGGCGCCCCGCTCCGCGGCGCCCATCTTTCACCCATGCCCTCCCCGCCCCGCCGCATCCTCCTCGTTGACGCCGATGCCTTCTTCGTCGCCGTCGCGCGGATGGCGGACCCCGAGGGCGCCGGACGGGCGAAGCTCCTCATCGTCGGCGGGTCGCGCGAGGGGCGCGGCGTCGTCTGTTCGGCGTCCTACGACGTGCGGGCGTTCGGCGTGCGGTCCGGCATGCCGATGGCGCGCGCGGTGAAGCTCTGCCCGCAGGCGATGTGCGTCCCCGTCCCCCGCGGCGCCTGCTCGGAGAAGAGCCGCGAGATCCGCGCGGAGCTCGAGCGGTGGGCGCCGGTCGTCGAGGGCGCGAGCATCGACGAGTGGTACCTCGATCTCGCCGGCACCGAGGCGCTCTACGGCCACGAGCCCCTCGCCGAGACGGCGCGGCGCATCCGCGAGGCCGTCGTCGCGCGCACCGGCCTCACCGTCTCGATCGGCGGCGGGACGAACAAGCTCGTCGCCAAGCTCGCCGTCGAGCTCGCGAAGCCGAAGTACGGCGCGGCGGGGGTGCACGTCGTCCCGCCCGGCGGCGAGGGGGAGTTCATGCGCGGCATCGAGCTCGCCGCCGTTCCCGGGATCGGACCGCGGTTCCAGGAGCGGCTGCGCCGCGACAACCTCGTCACCGTCGCCGACGTCCTCGCCCTCGACGCCGAGACGCTCGTCCGCCTCGTCGGCGAGCGCGACGCCGAATGGCTGCTGCGCGTCGCCCGCGGCGAGCACGAGGGCGCGGTGGAGGCGGGAGAGGAGGCGAAGAGCATCAGCCGCGAGGAGACGTTCCCGCGCGACATCCACGACGACCCGTCGCTCGAGCGCGAGCTGGTGCGCGTCGCCGTCCGCGTCGCGGCGGACGTCCGCGAGGAGGGGCTGCGCGCGCGGACGATCACGGTAAAGCTGCGCGACGCCGACTTCACGACGCGGCGCAAGAGCCGCACGCTCCCGGAGGGGGTGGAGAGCGAGCGCGCGATCGTCGCCGTCGCGCTCGACCTCCTGCGGCGGCTGCGCGCCGCGCGGCGCGTCGGGACGCGGCTCGTCGGCGTCGCGCTCACCGGCTTCGGCGCCGGCCCGGCACGGCAGCTCGGCCTCTTCGAGTCCGCGGCCGTCCCGGTCGCCGGCGTCGAGTCGGAGCGCGACCGCGCGCTCTCGCGGGCCGCCGACGCGCTGCGGGCGAAGTTCGGGCCAGACGCGATCCTGCCGGGGACGCTGGTGGAGTGAGGCGGAGCGGCGGGAGGCCCTGTCACCACGATCCGCACCACCACCGTCACCGACACTGCCACTGTCACCGCCGCCCGCACCACCACCGTCACCGACACTGCCACTGTCACCGGGCAGCTCACCAACCTCCGACCTCCAGCCTCTCGCCCGGAACAGCCGAGAGGTCGGAGGTCCGGGGTGAGTGCACCCCAGGGGTCAGTGGCGGTGCGAGTGGCGGTGCGAGTGGCGGTGGTGGTGGTCGGCGGCCGTGGCCGGTGTCGGTAGCAGTGGCGGTGACAGTGGCAGGTGACCGGTGTTGTGGCAGTGGCAGTGCCAGTGGCAGTGGCAGTGGCCGGCGCGAGGAGCCGTCCCTCCGGCGATCCCCGCCGCCGCCGCCGAGCGCCGAGGGCCGAGCGCCCGCCCGACAGGATGCCGATCCCGCCTCCGGCGCTTATCTTTCCCCCATGACGCATTCTCCCGCGACGACCGCCCCCCGCGCCTGATGGAGCGCCGCGAAGGGCCCGGTGTCGCCCTCCAGCAGGGCAGCGGCGTCACCGACGCGCGCATCGCGGCCGCGCAGATCCTCGCCGACCTCCGGTCGGGGGAGCTGCTCGACCCGGTGTTCGAGCGCCGCGCTGCGGTGCTCGACGCGCGCGACCGGCGCTGGGTGCGCGAGCTCGTCTACGGCACCCTGCGCCGCCGGTCGATGCTCGACGCGCTCCTCTCCGACCGCGTCCGCGGCGGCCTCGCCCGGCTCGACGCCGACGTCACCGACCTCCTCCGGCTCGGCGCCAACCAGCTCCTCCACATGCGCTCCGTCCCCGCCTACGCGGCCATCGCGCAGACGGTGGAGCTGACGAAGCGACGCCACGGGATCGGCGCGAGCAAGCTCGTGAACGCCGTGCTGCGACGCGTGGACCGGGAGCGCGGCGCGCTCGAGGTCCCGGCGCCGTCGGATCCGGTGGACGCGCTCGCGCTGCGCCATTCCCACCCGCGCTGGCTCGTCGCGCGCTGGGTGGCGCGGTGGGGCGCCGAGGAGACCGAGAAGCTCCTCGCCGCGAACAACCGCGAGGCGCCGCTCGTCGCACGGCCGTACGGGATCGTGCGGGAGCAGCTCGAGGCGACGCTCGAGGGCGCGGGCGTGCACGTCGCCGAGGCCCCGCTCGCGCGCGACAGCATCGAGATCGTCGGACCGGTTTCCTCGCTGACGGAGCTCGGCGCCTTCCGGCAGGGACTCTTCTTCATGCAGGACCCCGGCGCCTCGCTCGTCACCGACTACGCCGCGATCGAGCCCGGCTCGATCGCCGCCGACCTCTGCGCGGCGCCGGGCGGGAAGAGCCTCGAGCTCTCGCGCCGCGCCTCGCTCGTCGTCGCCTCGGACATCAGCTTCGCTCGCCTCGGACGCGTCGTCGAGAACGCGCGGCGCGTGGACGCGCGCGCGATCCTCCCGCTCGTCGCCGACGCGCGCTTCCCCGCCCTCCGGCCGCTCGACGCGGTGCTCGTCGACGTCCCGTGCACGGGGACGGGGACGTTCCGCCGCCACCCCGACGCGCGCTGGCGCCTCAAGCCGAGCGACCTCGCGGTGATGGGCGCGCTCCAGCGCGCGATCATCCGCTCCGCGGCGACGCTCGTGCGCCCCGGCGGGCTGCTCGTCTACAGCACCTGCTCGCTCGAGCCCGAGGAGAACGACGCGCAGGTCGAGAGCTTCCTCGCCGACCACCCCGACTTCGCCCTCGAGCCGCCGCCGGAGGGCGCGGTCCCCGCGGCCGCGCTCGACGCCGGGCGCCTGCGAGTGCTCCCCCAGCGCCACGGCACCGACGGCGCCTTCGCCGCGCGGCTGCGGAGGTCGGCGTGAATTTTCGGGGGGCGCTGCGTCGCGCACTCCCGTACATCGTCGCCGCCGTCGGCGGCTTCACGATCGCCTGGCTGATCGTCGCCTTCGTCATCTTCCCGGCGGACATCGTCCCGCCGGAGTCGGACGTGCCGGACGTCGTGGGGATGCAGTTCGAGCGCGCCGTGACGCGGCTCGAGCGCGAGGGGCTCGAGGCGGTCGAGGGCTCGTCGCGCTTTCACGCGAGCGCGCCGCGCGGGACGGTCCTCGCGCAGAGCCCGCCGGCGGGGACGACGCAGGGGCACGGCACACAGGTCCAGCTCGAGCTGAGCGCCGGTCAGCGCTCGGTCGAGGTGCCGCCGCTCGTCGGGATGACTCGCGAGGAGGCGGCCGCCGCGCTGCAGAGCGCCGGGCTGACGCTCGGCTCGGTCGTCCAGCGGCCGAGCGATGCGCCGCGCGGCCAGGTCACGGCGACGACGCCCGACGCCGGCGCGCGCGTCTCCGCGCCGTCGCGCGTGGACGTCGTCCTCAGCGCGGGTCCGACCTCCGTCGCGATGCCCGAGCTCGTCGGCCGCACCTACGAGGACGCGCGGACGATGCTCGAGCAGATCGGGCTGCGCGTCGGGCGCGTGAACGTGGACTCGAGCGCCTTCGCGCCGTTCAACACGGTCGTCTACCAGCTCCCCGGCGCCGGCGCGCGCGTCGGCAACGGACACGCGGTCACGCTCACGATCTCCGGCAACACGCAATGACCCGTCCGCGGCGCCACGCCGTCACGATCGCCCCTTCCATCCTCAGCGCCGACTTCGCCCGCCTCGCCGACGAGATCGCGATGCTCGAGGCCGGCGGCGCGGACTGGGTGCACGTGGACGTGATGGACGGGCGCTTCGTCCCGAACCTCACCTTCGGCGCGAAGGTCATCGAGACGGTGCGGCGCCTGACGACGCTCCCGATCGACGTCCACATGATGGTCGTCGAGCCGGAGCGGCTGATCGACGACTTCGCCGCCGCCGGCGCCGACATCCTCACGATCCACCCCGAGGTGTCGCCGCACCTCCACCGGCAGATCGCGCGCATCCGCGAGCTCGGCAAGCGCGCCGGCGCGGCGCTCAACCCGTCCACCCCGCTCGACGCGGTGCTCGAGGTCGCGGCCGACCTCGACCTCCTGCTGATCATGTCGGTGAACCCCGGCTTCGGCGGGCAGCGCTTCATCCCGCAGGCGCTCGACAAGGCGCGGCGCGCGCGGATGATGCTCGACGCGGTGCACAGCCCGGCGGTGCTCGAGATCGATGGGGGGATCAACCGGGAGACGATCAACGCCGCGTGGCGCGCCGGCGTGGACGCCTTCGTCGCCGGGAACGCCGTCTTCTCCGCCACGGACCCGCGCGCCGAGATCGGCGCGCTGCGCGCGCGATGCGCGGAGGTCGCGTGAGCGCCGGCGCGCGCCGGGGGCGGCGATGACCCTCCGCCAGCAGTGGCTCGTCGTGCTCGGCGTCGTCGCCGCGCTCGGCATCGGCCTCGCCGTGATGGTGTACACGCTCGACGACGAGCTCTTCCCCGTCGGCATCGGCTCGGACGCGCCGCGCTTCGAGGCGGCGACGCTCGCCGGCGCGCCGGCGACGAAGTCGCTCGACGACTACGACGGCGACGTCGTCCTCCTCAACATCTGGGCGACGTGGTGCCTCCCCTGCCGGCAGGAGATGCCCTCGCTCCAGCGCCTCCACGAGGCGCTCGGCGACCGCGGGCTGCGCATCGTCGCCGTGAGCATCGACCGCGAGCCGGACTCGAAGCAGGCGATCCGCGACTTCGTTCGCGAGTACGGGCTCACCTTCGAGATCCTGCACGATCCGGAGGGCACCATCCAGCGGCAGTACCAGACGACGGGCGTGCCGGAGACGTTCGTGATCTCGCGCGACGGCGAGATCCTCCGCAAGCACATCGGCGCCGTGGACTGGTTCTCCGAGGGGAACCGCACGCTCTTCGCCGCGCTCGTGGACGCGCCCGTCCCGCCCGCCGCGCCGCCCCGTCCCGCCGCCGCGGACTCGGTGCGCCTCCGCCCCACGGAGAGCTGAGCGCGTGCCGGGCACGCCGCAGAAGACGCCGAGCGGCCTCTCGCGCCGCATCGTCGAGCTCCTCACCGAGCGGCTCGCGCTGAAGGGCGCGGCGCTCTTCTTCGCCCTCGTCCTCTGGCTCGTCGCGAGCGCGCGGCAGCCGAGCGAGCAGCTCGTCCCCGTGACGCTCGACCTGCGGCTCGACAGCACCCTCGTGCTCGTCAGCAACCCGCCGCAGGTGCGGGCGCTCGTCCTCGGCAGCGCGCGCGACGTCCTCAACCTCTACGCCACGCCGCCGACGATCCGCCGCACCGTCGAGGCGGACACGCCGGACACGCTCGTCATGGTGCTCACGCCGGAGGACGTCCAGCTCCCGCTCGGCACCGAGGGACAGCTCCGCGTCCGCGACGTGCAGCCGCGCTCGATCACGCTGCGCTTCCGCTCGACGATGCAGCGCCTGCTCCCCGTGCGCTCGCAGCTCCGCTTCAGCGGGGACAGCGGCTGGGTCGTCTCGGGGACGCCGACGATCCAGCCGGACAGCGTCCTCGTGAGCGGGCCGCGCGTGCGCGTGCAGCGGCTGGAGAACGTGCAGACGGTCGCGCGCGACGTCGTCGTGCGCCCCGGCGTCTCGCTCGACATCCCGCTCGACACGAGCGAGCTCGGGGTGAGCATCCAGCCGCGGACGGTGCGCGTCACCGTCCCCGTCGAGCCGGATACGACCCGTCCGTGAGGCGGTCAACCCTGGTCTTCTCGCCAATGCGCGTCCTCGGGATCGAGACCTCCTGCGACGAGACGTCCGCCGCCGTCCTCGAGGGGAGCGGCGACGCGGTCGCGATGCGCTCGCTCGTCATCCTCTCCCAGGACGTGCACCGCATCTTCGGCGGCGTCGTGCCGGAGATCGCCTCGCGCGCGCACCTCACCGCGATCGTCCCGGTCGTGCGGCGCGCCCTCGACGACGCGGGGTGCACGCTCGAGGAGCTCGACGCCGTCGCGGTGACGCACGCGCCGGGGCTCGTCGGCGCGCTCCTCGTCGGCGTCTCGTTCGCGAAGTCCCTCGCCTGGGCCGCCGGGAAGCCGGTCGTCGGCGTGCACCACATGGAGGGGCACCTCTTCGGCACCGCGCTCGAGCACCCGGACGCCATCCCCCCCTTCACCGCGCTCCTCGTCTCCGGCGGGCACACGATGCTCCTCGACGTCGCGGCGTGGGGCGAGTACCGCCTTCTCGGCGCGACGCGCGACGACGCCGCCGGCGAGGCGTTCGACAAGGTCGCGAAGCTGCTCGGCCTGCCGTACCCGGGGGGCCGCCACGTCGAGCGGCTCGCGGCCGAGGCGCACGGCGCGGGGGTGCGCTTCGCGCGCCCGATGCTGCGCCGCGACCAGGCGCATGGCGACGCCGACTACTACGACGTCAGCTTCAGCGGGCTGAAGACGGCGGTGCTGAACGCCGTGCGCGGCGCGTCCGACCTCGACGGCGCGCGGGCGGACATCGCGCGCGGCTTCCAGGACGCGCTCGTCGAGACGCTCGTCGAGAAGACCGCGCGCGCCGCCGAGCGGTACGGGCGCACGCGCGTCGTGCTCGGCGGCGGCGTCGCCTGCAACGGCGCCCTGCAGGACGCGATGCGGCGGCGCCTCGAGGCGCTCGGCGCTCGCGTCTTCGCGCCGAGCCCGCGCCTCGCCACCGACAACGCCGCGATGATCGCCCGCGCGGGACTCTTCCACCTCGAGCGCGGCGCGCACGCCGCGCTCGACCTCAACGCCTACGCCTCCCTCCCCATCCCCGGGCTCCAGGCCGCATGATCCAGCACCCGATCGTCCACGAGCCGTTCGCCTACGGCATCGGCTTCCTCCAGATCACCGGCTTCGGGCTCGCCGTCCTCCTCTCCTTCGTCATCGGGCAGATCGTCGCGCAGGCGGAGACGGCGCGGCGCGGTTACGACCCGGAGCCGATCGCGGACCTCGTCTTCGTCGCGGTGATCGGCGGGCTCGCCGGCGCGAAGATCTATTACGCGATCCTCACGGGCGACGTCTCGTCGCTCTGGAGCCGCGCCGGGTTCGTCTTCTGGGGCGGATTGATCGGCGGCATCGTCGCCTGCTCGATCTACGTCTGGCGGAAGCGGCTCGGGATCCTGCGCCTCGCCGACGTCTCCGGCATCGCCGTCGCCGCGGCGTACGCCGTCGGGCGCACCGGGTGCTGGGCGGTCGGCGACGACTACGGGCGCCCGTGGAACGGCTTCCTCGCGACCGAGTTTCCCGAGGGCGCGCCACCCTCGACGGCGGAGAACCTGCGCTCGCTGTTCGGCGTGGACCTTCCGCCGACGACGCTCCCGACCGAGGTCCTCGCCGTCCACCCCACGCAGCTCTACGAGGTGGCGATGGGGATGATCATGTTCGCCGTCCTGTGGCGTTTACGTGACCACCGGCACGCGACCGGCTGGCTCGCCGGCGTCTACTGCGTGCTGGCGGGGGTCGAGCGCTTCATCGTCGAGTTCTTCCGCGCGAAGGACGACCGCTTCTTCGGTCCCTTCACCACCGCGCAGGTGATCGCCGTCGTCTTCGTCCTCGTCGGCGTCGCGCTCATGTCGGCGCGCTGGCGGATCGGTCCGGGGCGGCCGGGTATCCACGCAGCGGGGGGAGCGACACCGGCGGCGGCGTGACGTCGCGGTGGGCGGCGCGCTGCCGCGCCTCCCACGCGCGCCGCATCAGCTCGTACTCGGCGCGCGGCACGCCGTGGTGCAGCCGCACGCGGGCGACGTCGAGGACGAGCTCCCGGAACCGCTCCGCGGGCCACTCGCCGCAGACGCAGGCGAGACGCTCCGCGGCATCCGCCGCCACCACCTCGATCGCCCCGTCTTCGGCGGCGGTCACGAGCTCCTCGGCCGGACGATCGTCCTCGCTCATCCCCACCTCCCGCGGAAGAGAGACCCGCGACGGTCCCGGCTCCACCATTGTGCGCGGGAGCGACCTCGTCAAGGCCCGGCCGGCGGCCAGGGGCGGAAGCGTCTCCCTCGCGACGTCACCCCGTGTCGCCGCCCGGGCGGTCCGCCGCGGGGCGCTGTCCGGGCGCCGCTCACTTCATGGTCACCACCCCGCCCCGCCGCATCGCGTCACGGCGGACGAGCGCGAAGCCGACGGAGTTGAAGTTCCACTCCGCCACCTCGCGGAAGAGCCGCCGCGCCTCCTCCGGCCGGCCGGCGTTCTCGAGCGCGATGGCGAGGAGATAGCGGACGTACTCGTCGGTGCGGCTCGCCTGCCGGAACTCCTCGACCGCCTTCGCGTCCTCGTGTGCGCGGAGCGCGACGAGGCCGAGGAGCGCGTGGTAGGCCTCGAGGCGGCGCGGGTTCCCCTCCTGCTCGACGAGCGCGCGGTAGGCCTCCGCCTTCCGGCGGGCGAGGTCGACGTCGCCGCGCCGCGCGGCGAGGCGCCCCTCCCAGAGGAGGATAGCCGACTCCTGCTGGCGTGCGTAGGCGGTGTCGCGCGTCATCGCCGCATCGGCCCGCATCGCCGCGGCGAGCGCGCCGACGTCGCGCGCGGCCTCGTCGAGGAGATCGTGGTGCAGGCCGATCGTCGCCGCGTTCGAGAAGGTGAAGGCGCGGAGCCCCGGCACCTCCGATGCCGGGACGTCCATCCGGTCGGCGGAGTCGGCCAGCCGGCGAAGCTCGGCGATCGCGGTACGGGGGTCGTCCGCGTGGACGTGCGTGAAGGCGCGGTAGTTCGCGTAGGCGATCCGCTGCCCGCCGCGCGCGCCGGCGAGGGCGCGGTCGTAGGCGGCGCGCGCCGCCGGCTGGTCGCCGAGGAACGACTCGATGTGTCCCTGCTTCAGCATCGCGACGGCGAGCGTCGCGTCCTCCGCCGCGGCGCGGGCGTAGGCGTCTCGCGCCTCGGCCAGCCGGCCGCTGGCGCGATGGACGTCGCCGAGCAGCTCGTACCCCTTGGCGCGCTCCGCGGCGCTCGTCGCGACGGCGATCGCGCCCTGCATCTGCTGCTCCGCCATCGCGCGGTCGCGCGGCTCGCCGAAGAGGAAGGACCCGCCGAGCGCGGCGTGGGCGGCGAAGAGCCGCCGGTCGAGGGAGAGCGCGCGCCGGTAGGCGGCGCGCGCCTCCTCGTGCCGGGCGAGGGCGACCCAGCTGTTGCCGAGCACCAGCCACGCCCGCGCGACGTCCGGATAGACGCTCGTCAACGTCTGCGCGAGCTCGCGGCGGCGGGCGCGGTCGTTGTCGAGGAAGGTGCGCCCGATGTCCACGAGCAGCGACTCCGCGACGCTCTTCCCGGCGAGCCGCGCGGCGGCCATGTCGAGGCTCGACTTGTAGTCGGCCGCGGACTGCGCGGCGAAGGCGAGGTTCAGCCAGGCGTAGGCGAAGGCGGGGTCCTCCGCGACCGCGTTGCGGAAGTGCGGAGTCGCGAGCTCCGGGCGGCCGACGTCGAGCAGCCGCTCGCCGACGAGGAGCTCCGCGCGGGCGATGTCGGACGCGGTGGTGACGGGGAGCTCGCGCACGGTCATGGGCGGCGCGACGTCGCCGGCGATCTCCGAGACGAGCGGGGCCCGCGCGCAGGCGGCGAGGGCGAGGACGGCGCAGAGCGCGGTCCGTGCGGAAGTGGCGGTCATGTCGCGCCTCCATGCACGTGGAGGGCGGGCCGGCCGGGCCGGACCCGTCGCGATCGGCGAGCCGGGGCGCGAGCGTCCGCGCGGCGCTGCATGCCGATCGGTCGCCCGGGGATCGGCACCGGGCGTCGATCCCGAATGTAGGCGCCGCGTCGCGTCCGGCAAGCTCCGCGGGCGGTTTCCGCCGACGACCGAACGGATGCGAAACGAGTCGCCCCGGCCTCAGTCCTCGAGCGGCGTGAGGTGCCGGATCTCCGCCGGGACGAGCGACTGGAGCGCCGCGGCGACGAGGCTGCGGTGGCAGTGTGTCGGGTCCGCCTCGAAGCAGAGGAGAGCGACGCGCCGTCCGGAGCGCACGATGTCGGCGAGCGTCGCGAGGGCGGCCCGCGCCGCGGCCGTGGCGAGCTGCTCGCGGAAGATCGTGCGCATCTCGTCGTGCCGGCCCGCGCGCGCGGCGGCGCGGCCGTCGGCCGGGGTGCCGAGGTCGCGCAGGTGCAGGTAGCCGATCCCCGCCTCCTCGAGGTTCGCCGCGAGCGCGCTCTTCGCGAAGCCCGGCCGGCGCGACATCGCGACCGCGCGGACGTCCACGAGCAGCTCGATGCGCTCGTCGCGGAGCGCGTCGAGAAAGGTGCGCACCGTGGCGCCCTGGTATCCGATGGTGGCGACCGTGGCCATGCCGGCGACGCTCCGCGTGAGGGGTCCGCCGGAGCTTGCGCGGGCGAGGCGGCGGCGGCAAGGCGCCGGCGCGCGACGGGGGCGCCGCTGCGCTGCGCGGCGCGGCGGCCACGAACGACGAAGGGGCGCCCGTCGCGGGCGCCCCTTCGTCACTTCACTCCGTTCGAGCGTCGGTCACTTCGACGCCGCCGCCGGGGCGGCGACGAGCTCGCCCGTCGGCTTCAGGCGCCAGATGTCGAAGTTCCCGGCCTGGTTCGACGAGAAGTAGATCCACCCGTCCGCGCCCCACACCGGCGCGCCGGAGTTCGCCTCACCGTCCGTGAGCTGCACGAGCGACGTGCCGTCCGGACGGAGCGCGAAGAGATTGAAGCGCCCGCGGCGCTCGGCGCGCTCCTGCGCCGAGTAGCCCTTGCCGGGCTTCGTCGCCGCGCGGTTCGAGGCGAAGAGGATGAACTGGCCGTCGGGCGACCACGAGGGCTCGACGTTGTCGTTGTCCCCGCTCGTCACCTGCACGACCTTCGAGCCCGTCTCCTGGTCCACCGTGAAGATCTGGGCGCGGCCGTTCACCATGCGGACGAAGGCGATGCGCTTGCCGTCGGGGGCGAAGGTCGGGTCGTGGC
>DASUSM010000035.1:0-14794 GCA_036375115.1 Gemmatimonadaceae bacterium
CCTGACCCACGACATCCCGCCGCAGGACGTGGAGGGCGCGCGGCTGGCGCTCGCCCGCTGCTGGCGGCGCTTTCCCGAGGGGACGGTCCACCTGGTGGTCGTGGACCCCGGAGTCGGCGGCCCGCGCGCGGCGATCGCCGTCGAGAGCGACGGACGCTTCCTCGTCGGCCCGGACAACGGCGTGCTCTCCCCTGCGCTCCTCCGCGCGGGCGCGCACGCCGTCGCGCTGCCCGTGCCGCCGAACGCGTCGCCGACGTTTCACGGCCGCGACGTCTTCGCCCCTGCGGCGGCGCAACTCGCGTCGCGCGTCGCCATCGAGGCGCTCGGGCGGCCCTTCGCGACCCCGATCGTGCGCCGCACCCCGGAGCCGCGGCGCCGCGAGGATGGCGCGCTGCTCGGCGAGGTGATCGCCGTGGACCGCTTCGGCAACGCGGTGACGAACCTCATCGGGCTGCGCGGCGGCGCGATCGAGATCGAGGGGCGGCGCATCCCGGTGCGGCGCACCTACGGCGACGTCCCCTCCGGCTCACTGACCGCGCTCTGCGGCTCGTCCGGGCTGATCGAGCTCGCCGTGCGCGACGGCAGCGCGGCGCGCGAGCACGGCCTCTCGAGGGGCGCGGTCGTCGTCTACCGGGTGGACGACGGCCGCTGACCGGCTAGCGGTCGTACCGCGGCCGCTGCTCCGGCTGGTCGCGCGGATCCCGCGCCTCGCCCCCCGTCCGCTGCGCCGCCGTGCCGCGGGCGGTGTCGCCGACGTTCTCCCGCGCGTCGCCGCGCGCCTCGGACTTCGTGTCCGGCTTCGTGCCGAGCCGCTGGTCGTCCGGGATCGGGTCGCGCACGTCGTCGCCGTCGCGGTACGCGTCGCGCGATCCCGGGAGCGGCGCCCCCATGTCGCGGATCGCCCCGCCGCGCGCCGGCCGATCCTCCCCGTCCTCGTTCCTCGACTGGTCCGCCATCGTCTCCTCCTCGCTGGGGCGTCCGCCGGCCGTCTCCCGCACTTTCGTCACCCGGCGCCGGGCCTCGTCAATCGTCCCGGCCCCGCGCCGTCATCGGCGCCACGCGGCCGACGCGATCGGTCGAGGCGCGGCTCGCGCCGCCGCTCCCGATGCGTCCCGCGTACGTCGCGCCCCGCTGCGGCTCGACCGCGGCCGTCCCGTGGTGCAGCTCGGAGACGATCTCGCCCGACGAGAGCATCACGAGCATCGTCAGGTACATCCACGTGAGCATGACGATGACGCCGCCGATCGTGCCGTACGTCTTGTTGTAGCTGCCGAAGTTCCGCACGTAGAAGCCGAAGGCGAGCGTCACGACGATCCAGAGGAGCGTCGCGACGAGCGCGCCGGCGAGGACGTGCCGCCAGTTCTGGCGCTTCACGTTCGGCAGGAAGTAGAAGATGCCGAAGGCGAGCGCGACGAGCAGCGCGACGGCGAACGCGTACTGGATGACCATCCACACCGTCTGCGTCGACTCGGCGAGCCCGACCAGCCCGCCGACCCAGTCCACGATCTGCGGACCGAAGAGCATCACGACCGTCGCCACGAGCACGATCCCGCCGGCGGCGATCACCGCCGCGATCGCGATCAGGCGCTTCTTCCAGAAGGGGCGGCGCTCCTCGACGTCGAACGCCCGGTTGAGGGCGTCGATCATGGCGTTGAAGATGTTCGACCCGGCCCACAGCGCGAGCAGCGCGCCGATCGACATCAGCCCCGGTGCGCTCGGCTCGAAGACGATGTCGCTGACGACGCCGTAGAGCACGTCGTACGCCGACTGCGGCACGACCTGCGCGATCTGGCGCATGATCAGCTCGAAGTTCTCCCGCTTGTCGCCGACGATCCCCACGAGCGGCGTGAGGAAGAGCATCAGCGGGAAGAGGGAGAAGAAGAAATAGTACGCGAGCTGCGCCGAGAGACCGAGGACGTTGTCGTCCGTGATCTCCTTCCCGGTCTTCTTCAGGAGCGGACCGATGTTGCGCCCCAGCACCACCATGACGAGCACCCTCCCGGCCGGTTCGACCGGCGGGAGGGGCAAGGGGCAGGCCAGCCGCGGCCGCGTCGGCCGGGCGGCGCGTCAGGGCGCGGAGCGGTCGAGCTCGAAGTTGCCGATGACGGTGTCGACCTCGAGACGGAGCCGGTGCGGCGCCGTGTCCCAGTTGTCGCTGTAGTACGCGTCGTCGCGCCGCTCGAGCCCGCCGGTGTTCAGCGAGGCGAGCATGCGGTCGACGTCGAGGCGGACGCCGACGTCCGATGGGACGTGCACCGTCACGCTGCCGAGGGTGATGTCGACGGTCGCGGTGAGGTCGCGCGTCCAGTGGCCGCCGAAGTCGAGCTCCACGCTCCCCACCCCCGCGCCGATCGCCAGCGTCTCCGCGTTGGCGTTCGCCAGTCCGGTCGCGCGGAGGCTCGCGGCGCCGACGTTGATCGCGAGCCGTCGCATCGGGACGCGATTGGGCTCCTGGAAGCGCAGCCGCGCGTCGCTCGCGCCGGAGCGGATCGCGAGGCTCTCGATGGCGAGCCCCCCGAGATCGAGGTCGGCCTCGACGGCGCCGAGCTCGAAGGTGAGGTCGAGCGGCGTGCGCGCGGCGAGGCCGAGCCGCATCTCCCCCGCGCCGCGGCGCCCGCCCCGCTCCTCGCCGCGCGTCCGTACGCCGAGCTCCAGCGCCCGCGCATCGGCGGCGAGCGCATGCACCGGCTCCGTGCTGCTCTCGTCGTAGCGCAGCGACATGTCGTAGAGCAGCCCGGGATCGGCGCCGTGCACGTCGAGCTGGCCGGCCTCGTAGTCCACACGGACCTGGTGCACGCCGCTGTCGGCGAGCTGGCGCGCGACGTCGAGCGTGCGCCACGACTGCGGCGCCGCCGACGCGCTGCGCGCGGAGACGTCGCAGCCGCCCGCCGCGGCGGCGAGCGCGAGGGCGCCGAGCGCCGCGGGGATCCGGCGACTCATGAGGGGGCTCCGCTGCCGCGCGGCGCCGGCGTCGGACGGCGCGCCGCGACCACGCCGGTGACGGGCGTCGGCGTCTGCCACGCCATCTCGTCGGTCGCGGGAGAGGCCGCCCGCCGTGCGCGCGGAAGCCGCGCGCCGCCGCGGGAGAGGAGCGTCGCGCCGAAGCCGATCGTCGCCGCCACCCAGCTCACGGCGACGGCGACGGTGCGCAGCGCCATCCCGGCGAACGGGGACCAGCTGAACGCCGCGGCGACGATCCAGAGGCCGACGTAGAGCGCGAGACCGAGGAGCAGGGCGCGGAGCCGCGCGGCGCGCTCCGCCGCGAGGTCGGTGCCGCGCCTCCGCATTAGCGCGCTCCCGGTCACGAGCGAGACGGCGAGGAAGCCGAGCGCGAGGAGCCCGCACACCGCGAGCACGAAGGCGACGATCGCGAACGGGATGAGGAGGATCCCGATGATCGTCACCGCGAGTGCGACACTGAGCACGATGAGGGCGGGAAGGAGCGCGAGCTGGCCCGCGAGCCCGGCCCAGAACGACTGCGCGAAGCGCGTCGAGAGCGTCTCCGCGACGCCATCGAGGTAGGCGCCTGCGACGATGAGCACGCCCATGCCGAGCAGCGCGAGCATCACCAGCCACCCGAACGCCACCGAGAGCGCGCGTGTCGTCCGCTCCGCCGGGGTGGGATCGGCGGCCTGCGCCACGGCCGGGGTCGGGAGGCTGCTCAGCGCACGGAGCTCGCCGAGGACGCGTCCCCCCTCGAGTCGCACGCGCCCCGAGACGGCGAGCGCGTCGCCACGCACGAGCCCGCCCTCGTGGACGACGATGTCCCCGTCGAGGGCGAGCGCGTCGCCGCCGACCTCGCCGAAGATGTGCAGGTCGCCGTCGACGGTGGCGATGCTCCCCTCGACGCGCTCGCCCGGCGCGACGCGCCGGTCGCCCACGCCGACGCTCTCCGCGGGCGGGACGCGCACTCCCTCGGGGTGGCCGGCGAGGGCGCCGAGACGGCTGGCGAGATCCGACTCGGGGGTGAAGATCGGTGCGCGCGAGGGCTCCTGCGCGCCGGCGGTCCCGAGTGTGGTGGCGAGCAGGAGCCCGATCAGGGTGACGCGCATCTCAGCCCCGCCGGCGTGCGGCGACGGTGACCAGACGGCGCAGGGCGAGCGTGGTGAGGACGGCCGTCGCCAGGAGGAGCGCGAGCCCCATCGCGAAGGCGCCGAGCCCGCCCGTCCGCAGGGCGTCGAGCGCGGCCGGGCCGAAGACCGCGGCGACGAAGTCGCCGAGCGTGTGCACGGCGACGACGCGCGTGCGCTCGACGGCGAGCCCGGCGGCGTAGACGAAGACGTCCCAGCGGGTCACGAGCCAGAGCGTGGCGAGCGTCAGGAGCCCGCCGGCGCCGATCGCGACGAACCCGGCCGCGGCGCGCAGCCCGCCGGATGCGGGGATCCAGCGCCTCGCGGATTCGCGCGCCGCCACGTGCCAGGGCTCGAACACCTGCACCTGCGACATCACCCGCTCGGCGAAGGCCGGCGAGGGGGCGAAGTGGGGCAGGCGATCGAGCGTCTCGGCGAGTCGTCGGGCGTCGTCGAGCTCGGCGCGGCAGCGGTCGCACTCGGCGATGTGCGCCCGAAGCGGCGCCACGCCGAATCCGACCTCGCCGTCGACCAGCAGGTCGATCTCGTCCGGAAGCAGGTGTCTGTGGTTCACGAGTTACGATCCTCCAGAGGGTCGTACGCCGGGCTGCCGACCACGGTTTCAGCGCTCGGAACGGGGGTTTCGCCCCCCGCCGCGACCCCGAGGCGCGACCGGCCGCCGGGAGAAGCGTGACCTGGGTCACCCCCCTCGATGCCGTCGCCGGCAGGCAACGGGCCACCGGGACGGGAGGCCGTCCCGGCCTCCATGTGCGGCGACGGAGCAGCGGGGGTGTGCGTCACGAGCGGAGGTGGTCGAGCGCGTCGCGGAGCTGGTGGCGCGCGCGGTGGATGTAGGTCTTCACGGTGCCGAGGGGGAGGTCGAGCGTGGCCGCAATCTCCTCGTAGGAGCGCCCCTCGACGTGGCGCAGCATGATGCAGGCGCGGTACTCGGGGCGGAGCTTCGCGATCGCCTGCTCGATCGCCGTCCCGAGCTCGCGCGCCTCGAGCTCGTCGAGCGCGGACTCGCCGCCCCCGGCGACGTCGAAGGACGTCGCCTCGACCTCGCCCGCGGTCGTCGCGTGGGGCGAGCCGGCCATGCTCACGGTGTCGAGCTGGCGGCGCCGCAGGTGATCGATCGCGACGTTGTTGGCGATCTTGAAGAGCCAGCTCGAGAGCTTGAACTCGGGCCGGTACCGGTCGATGTGGTTGAGGACCTTGATGAAGGTCTCCTGCGACAGGTCCTCCGCCAGCTCGCGGTCGCGCACCATGCGGTAGACGAGCGAGAAGACGGGCCGCTCGTAACGCCGCACCAGCTCGCGGAACGCCGCGTCGCGCCCCTGCTGCGCGAGGGCGACGAGGTCTGCGTCGGGAAGGTTGGCGAGGTCGAGGACGGGGGCCATGCGCGGGGGCGGGGCCGCGCGGCGCGCGGCGTGGGCGCTTCGACGACCAAGCTAGCCGGTCCGACGGGGGCGGGCCAGCACGCGCGCGTCGCTGCGCTTGCCCCTCTCTCACCGCCCGGCCAAGTTTGACGGAATGCCGAACACCGGGACGGAGGCGGCGCGCGCGGCCGAGGCGGCGCGCGGCGGCGCGGAGAAGCGCGAGTACGTGCGGCAGATCTTCTCGGAGATCGCGCCGCGCTACGACCTGCTGAACCACGTCCTCAGCCTCAACGTCGACCGCGCGTGGCGCCGCGAGGCGCTCGACGCGCTCGAGTGGCGCGCGAATCCGGGCGGCACGTACCTCGACCTCTGCGCCGGCACGCTCGACGTCGGCGCGGCGCTGACGCGGGCGCGCGGCTTCGATGGCCTCGTCGTCGGCGCGGACTTCGCCGAGCCGATGCTGCGCGCCGGGGAGGGGAAGGCGCCGCGCCGCTCCCTCGCGCCCATCGCCGCGGACGCGATGCGGCTCCCGCTCGCCGACGCGAGCGCCGACGGCGCGATCGTCGCCTTCGGCATCCGCAACGTCGCCGACCTCGACGTCGCGCTGCGCGAGGTGTTCCGCGTGCTGCGCCCGGCCGCGCGCTTCGTCATCCTCGAGTTCTCGACGCCGCGCACCGCGCTCGTGCGCCGCTTCTACCATCTCTACTTCCATCACGTGCTCCCGCGGATCGGCCGCCTCGTCAGCGGACACCGCACCGCCTACACCTACCTGCCGCGCTCCGTCGCCAGCTTCCCGATCGAGGAGGAGCTGGCGCGGCGGATGTCCGGCGCGGGGTTCGCGGCGGTGCGGTGGCGGACGCTCTCCTTCGGGATCGCCGCCATCCACGTGGGCACGAGATGATTCGAATCCCACGCTCCGGTGTCGAGCCCCTCGCCGAGTGCCGAGGGCCGATAGCCGAGGGCCACTCACCCGTCCCGTCTTGACTCTCGATTCGCTCTCCGACTTCGTCCAGTCCCTCGACCGCGCCGGGGAGCTCGTGCGCGTGCGCGAGCCCGTCTCCGTGGACCTGGAGATCACCGAGATCGCCGACCGCTGCATGAAGCGCCCCGACGGCGGCCCGGCGCTGCTCTTCGAGCACCCCGTGCTGCGCGACGGCTCGCGCTCGGCGTACCCCGTCGGCATCAACCTCTTCGGCTCGATGCGCCGCATGGCGATGGCGCTCGGCGTCGAGCGGCTCGACGACCACGGCGACCGCATCACGAGGCTCCTCGACCTCAAGGTGCCAGAGGGGATCCTCGGCAAGCTCTCGATGCTGCCGCGCCTCCTCGAGGTCGCGAAGTTTCCTCCCCGCTCTGCGGGGAGGAGACCATCGTGTCAGGAGGTCGTCTGGCGCGGCGACGAGGTGGACCTCGACCGCCTGCCGATCCCCACCTGCTGGCCCGACGACGGCGGGCCGTACATCACCTTCCCGATGGTGATCACGCGCGACCCCGTGCGCGGCATCCGGAACGTCGGGATGTACCGCGTGCAGCAGCTCGGGAAGCGCGAGGTGGCGATGCACTGGCAGCGCCACAAGGTCGGCGCGGCGCACTGGCGCGAGATGGCCGAGCGCGGCGAGACGATGCCCGTCTGCATCGCCGTCGGCGCCGACCCCGCGTCGATGTACTCGGCGTCCGCGCCGCTCCCGCCGACGGTGGACGAGTTCATCTTCGCCGGCTTCCTCCGGAGCGCGCCCGTGACGCTGGCGAAGGCGCTCACCTGCGACCTCGAAGTCCCCGCCGAGGCCGACTTCGTCCTCGAGGGCCACATCGATCCGGCGGAGCCGCTCGTCACCGAGGGGCCGTTCGGCGACCACACGGGCTTCTACTCGCTCGCCGATCTCTACCCGAGAGTGCACATCACGGCGGTCACGATGCGCCGCTCGCCGATCTGGCCGACGACGATCGTCGGGCGCCCGCCGATGGAGGACTACTACCTCGGGCACGCGACGGAGCGGATCTTCCTGCCGCTGCTGAAGCTCACCGTCCCGGAGATCGTGGACTACCACATGCCGGCCGAGGGGATCTTCCACAACCTGGTCTTCGTCTCGATCGACAAGCAGTATCCCGGGCAGGCGTACAAGGTCATGAACGCGCTCTGGGGACAGGGGCTGATGTCGCTCGCGAAGGTGCTCGTGATCGTGGACGCGTGGGTGAACGTCCGCGATCCGCGCGAGGCGTGGTGGGTGGCGCTCAACAACATCGACCCCGAGCGCGACACGCGATTCACGATGGGGCCGGTGGACGTGCTCGACCACTCGAGCCGCGCGTTCACCTACGGCTCGAAGATGGGGATCGACGCGACGCGGAAGCTCCCCGAGGAGGGGTTCACCCGCGAGTGGCCGCCGGTGATCGAGATGGACGACGCGACGAAGGCGCGGGTGGACGCGATGTGGGGAAAGCTCGGGATCTCCGGAGGCACGCGATGAGCCCCGCCGAGCGCAACCGCCCGCCTTCGGCGGGCACCCGGCCGAGCGCCGAGCGCCGGCCGGAAGGGCAGACCTTCGCCGGCACGTCCGCGCTCACCCGCTACGCCAACCTCGTCAAGCTGCCGCACACCGTCTTCGCGCTCCCCTTCGCGCTCGTCGGCACGACGATGGCCAGCCGCGTCGCCCCCGTCGGGCTCGCGGACATCGGCTGGATCGTCGTCGCCTTCACCTGCGCGCGTTTCGCGGCGATGGGCTTCAACCGCATCGTGGACCGCGACATCGACGCGCGGAACCCGCGCACGGCGTCGCGCGAGATCCCGTCCGGCGTCGTCGGGGTGCGGGAGGCCGCGCTCGCCGTCGCCGCGGCGGCGGTCCTCTTCGTCGTCGCCGCGTGGCGGCTCAACCCGCTCTGCCTCGCGCTCTCGCCGCTCGCCCTCGGCTGGATCCTCTTCTACAGCTTCACGAAGCGGTTCACGCGCTGGTCGCACCTCGTGCTCGGCGTCGGTCTGTCGATCGCCCCCGTCGGCGGCTACCTCGCCATCACCGGCGCGTGGAGCGACCCGTGGTGGCTCCTCCCCGCGCTCGCCGCTGCCGTCGCGACCTGGGTCGGCGGCTTCGACATCCTGTACGCGCTCCAGGATGCGCCGTTCGACCGCGCGCACGGGCTGCACTCGATCCCCGCCGCGCTCGGCGAGCGCGGCGCCTTCGCCGTCGCGCGGACGCTGCACGCGACGACCGTCGTCGCGCTCGCTGCGGCGGGGCTCGGGGCGGGGGCGCGGTGGCTCTACGGCGCGGGCGTCGGCGTCACCGCGGGACTGCTGCTGTACGAGCACGCGCTCGTGCGCCCGGGCGACCTGCGGCGGCTGGACGCCGCCTTCTTCACGATGAACGGCGTCATCAGCATCGTCTTCCTCGCCTTCGTCGTCGTGGAGCGGCTCGCCGGATGACGGCTGCGCCGCCGCTGCCGCTCGTCGTGGCCGTGACGGGGGCGTCGGGCGCGCCGTACGCGGTCCGCCTCCTCGACGCGCTCGTCGGCGCGCGGCAGCCCGTGCAGCTCGTCGTCTCGAGCCACGGCCTGCGACTGCTGCGGACGGAGTGCGGCATCGCGTCCGTGGCGGCGCTGCGCGATCGCATCGGCGCGTCCGCATGGGATGCCGTCGTCACGACGTACGACGACGCGGACCGCGGCGCGCCGCCCGCGTCCGGCTCGGCACGCTCGGCGGGGATGGTGATCTGTCCGTGCTCGATGGGGACGCTCGCCGCGATCGCGGCCGGCACATCGCGCTCCCTCGTCGAGCGCGCCGCCGACGTCGCGCTGAAGGAGCGTCGGCCGCTCGTGCTCGTGCCGCGCGAGACGCCGCTCGGCGTCATCCACCTCGAGAACATGCTGCGGGTGTCGCGCGCCGGCGCCGTCGTCCTCCCGGCGTCGCCCGGCTTCTATCACCGACCGTCGCGGATCGAGGAGCTCGTGGACTTCGTCGTCGCGCGCGTCCTCGACCACCTCGGCGTGGCGCACTCGCTCTCGCGGCGCTGGGCGGGCGAGCGGTCCGAGGCGCCGGAGCCGGACGAGGCGTGAGCGCGGCGACGCGGCTCGTCGGGCTCGTCTCCGACACGCACGGGCTGGTGCGTCCCGAGGTGCACGAGGCGCTCGCGGGCGTCGAGCTGATCCTCCACGCCGGCGACGTCGGCGGCGACGACGTGCTGATCGAGCTCGGGACGATCGCGCCGGTGCAGGCGGTCTGGGGGAACACCGATGCCGCCGGGACGCCGGGACTCTCGCGCGAGATCGTGCGCGAGATCGGCGGCGTGACGATCCACGTGAGCCATGGCCACGAGCTCGGCACCCCGACGCCGGCGAGGCTGCTCGGCGCCTATCCGCAGGACGTGCTCGTCTACGGGCACACGCACCGCCAGCTCGTCTCGCGCGCCGGGGGACGGCTCGTCGTCAATCCGGGAGCGGCGGGACCGCGCCGCTTCGACCTCGTGCCGAGCGTGGCGCGCCTGTCGATCGGCGCGGCCGGCGTGGAGGTGGAGATCGTCGAGCTGCGGCGGTGAGCCGCCCCGGCCCGGGCGCTACAGCTTGCGGAAGTGCGACGCCGGGTAGAGGTAGTCGCCGCCGGAGTCGTCGTTGATCCGGTAGAACGCGCCGTCCGCCTCGACGGCGAGCAGCTCGTAGATCCGCCCGAGGGTGAGGTCGTGGCACCCACCCGATTCGTCGCATCCGGGATAGGAGAGCCACGGCTTGAGGCTGATGCACTGCACCAGCGTCGTCGGCTGCCACGTCAGCGTCATGCTCGCTCCGCTCATCGTCTCGCTCGCGCCGGACCAGCGCGAGTCGCCGGCGTGGTGCATTTGCAAGAGGGGCGCCAATGACGGAATTGCGGAGACCGCCAACGGATCGCGGGCGCGGGCGCTCGGCGGGGCGCCCTCCAATGCGACGACGTGCCCTCAGTTCCGGGACGTGCGAGCTCGACGCATCGCAACGCGTCCCGCGTTCGGTCCCGCGTCAGACGGTGCGTGCGGGCGCGCGGCGGGACGCGCGTCAGGCGGTGCGGCGACGGGCGACGGCTGGCGCGCCCGGAGCGAGCACGCCGCGCGGCGCCTTCACCGGCGGCGCGGCGGCGACGCGCTCCGGCTGCTCGGTCCGCTCGAGCTCCGCGGGGAAGCGGCGGAACCAGCTCGAGAGGAGGAGCAGCTCGTCGATCTCGTGCGTCGGCACCTGCGCGGTGTCGCGCTCGGTCGATCCGTAGACGTCCTCGACGAGCCGCACGAGCGAGGCGCGGTCGCCGGCGGTGCGCGGCGCGGGCTGCTCGGCGCGCACGCGGCCGCGGCGGATGAGGTAGACGCGGTCGTCCCCCTCGTGGCCGGGCACGTGGTAGACGAACGAGAGCGTCTCGACGGCGAAGCGGAAGCGGACGAACTGCTCGCGCAGCGCCTCGAGCCGCTGGAGCTTGTCGCGCAGCGCGCCGGCCCGCTCGAACTCGAGCCGCTCCGCCGCCTCCTCCATGTCCGCGCGCAGCCGCGCGACCGGTCCGTCGTCGGCGCCGTCGAGGAACGCGCGCGCGAGGGCGACGCGCTCGGCGTAGTCCCCCTCGGTGCAGGCAGCGATGCAGGGGCCGAGGCACTTGCGGACCTCGAAGCGGATGCACCCCGGCGTGCGCGGCGCGAGCTGGAAGAGCTCGCGCTGGTCGGCGAAGAGCATCTTCCGGTCGTTCGCGCAGTCGCGGAGCCCGACGGCGTCGTTGAGCTCGCGCACGGCGTCGGCGACGCTCGCCGCACCATGAAAGGGGCCGTAGTAGGCGATGGCGTCGTCGCTCGCGCCGCGCACGACGGCGAGCTTCGGCGCCGGACCGCGCGTCACCTTGATGAAGGCGAAGTGGCGCGCGTCGCGCATCATCATGACGTTGAGGCGCGGCCGGTAGCGCTTGATGCCGCGGAGCTCGAGGAGGAGCGCCGCGAACTCGCTCGGCGCGTACTCCCACTCGATCGTTCGCGCCTCGCGCACGATGCGCGCCCCCTTCTCGCCGGGCGCGCAGCGGAAGTAGCTCAGCAGCCGCGTGCGGATGCGCTTCGACTTGCCGACGTAGACGATCTCCCCCTCGGGGCCGACCATGCGGTAGACGCCGGGGCGGTCCGCGGCGTCCGCGCGCACGCGGTCGCGCATCGCGCGAAGCTCGGCGTCCGTCGCGTGCGGCCGGCCCGGATCGCGGCGGCGACGGCTCACCGCTGGCACCTCGGGCAGAGCACCGTGGCGCGGCCGTCCACGGCGTGGGTGCCGACGAGCCGGCCGCCGCAGCGGGAGCAGGGAAGCCCCGCGCGGCCGTACGCGTCGAGCCGCTCGACGAAGCCGCCACGCGCACCCGACGCGTCGCGGTAATCGCGGAAGCTCGTGCCGCGCGCCGCGATCGACTCGCGCAGCACGCCGACGATTCCCTCGTGCAGGCGGCCGACCTCCTCCGCGCCGAGCGAGCGCCCCGCGCGCGACGGATCGATCCCGGCGCGCCAGAGCGCTTCGTTCGCGTAGATGTTCCCCACTCCGACCAGGTGTCGCTGGTCCATCAGCACCTTCTTGATCGCCTGCCGCGTTCCCCGAACGATCGCCGATAGCCGCTCGGGCGTAAAGACCGGCTCGAGGGGCTCGACGCCGAGCGCGCCGGAATAGCGGGCCCAGCGCGCCTCGTCCATCAGGGCGACCGTGCCGAGGCGGCGGATGTCGCGGTAGTGGAGGAGCCGGCCGTCCTCGAGACGCAGGGCGAGCGTCGAGTAGCGGCGCTCCGCCTCGGGGAGGTCGCCGGCGTCGAGGAGGAGCGCGCCGGTGAAGCGCGGCTGCACGACGATGCGGTCTCCCGTGGAGAGGTCGAGGACGACGAGCTTCGCGCGCCGCCAGCAGCGCGCGATCGTCGCGCCGGTCACGCGGTCGCGGAGCGACTCCGCGGTCGCCTCGCGCAGCACGTCGGCCCTGCGCACCTCGACCCCGGTGATGCGGCGCCCCGAGACCTCCCGGTCGAGGTCGCGGGCGATCGTCTCCGTCTCAGGAAGCTCGGGCACGGCGCGCGAGCTCGCGCCACCCGATGTCGCGGCGGAACTGCTTCCCGGAGAACTCGATCGCCTCCGCGGCGGCGACGCTCGCCGCGTGCGCGGACTCGATGTCGTCGGCGACGGCCGTCACGGCGAGGACGCGGCCGCCGGCGGTGACGAGCCTTCCGGACGCATCGCGTGCGGTGCCGGCGTGGAAGACGCGCACGCCGCTCGGGAGCCGCTCGGGGATGCGGATCTCGTCGCCGCCCCGCGTCGCGCCCGGATACCCCGCCGCCGCGAGGACCGTCGTCACCCCCGCGCCCTCGGCATCGATCTCCCCCTCGAGCGAGAGCGTCCCGCCGCCGCCGATCTCGAGCAGCAGGGGGAGGAGCGGCGACGCCGTCAGCGGCAGGACGACCTGCGTCTCCGGGTCGCCGAAGCGGCAGTTGAACTCGACGACGCGCAGTCCATCGCGCGTCACCATCAGCCCCGCGTAGAGCAGCCCGGTGAACGGCGTGCCGTGCGCCGCGAGCGCGTCGAGCGTCGGCTCGATGATCGTGCGGCGCGCCTCGTCGGCGAGGGCGTCGGCGGCGAGCGCACCCGAGCGCAGCGAGACGGGGGCGTACGCCCCCATGCCGCCGGTGTTCGGTCCGCGGTCGCCCTCGAGCAGGCGCTTGTGGTCCTGCGCCGCGACGAGCGTCGCCGCGCGCCGTCCATCCGTCAGGGCGAAGAGCGAGAGCTCCTCCCCCTCCATGAACTCCTCGACGAGAACCTCCGTGCCGGCCGCGCCGAACGCGTGCTCGGTGAGCATCGCATCGATCGCCCGCTCGGCTTCCTCGATCGAGGCGCAGACGGAGACGCCCTTGCCGGCGGCGAGCCCGGAAGCCTTCACGACGACCGGCGCCCCGAGCGCGCTCGCGGCCGCCTTCGCCGAGGCCGGCTCGGTGTGGAAGGTGGCGTGCGCCGTCGGCACGCGCGCGTCGAGCATGAGCTGCTTCGCGAAGCGCTTCGACGTCTCGATCGCCGCGGCGGCGCGCGTCGGGCCGAAGATGGGGAGGCCACGCTCGCGGAAGCGGTCCACGATCCCTTCGGCGAGCGGAGCTTCCGGTCCGACGATCGTGAGATCCACCCGCTCGGATTCGGCGAGGGCGAGGAGGGCGGGGAGGTCGGTCCCCTTCACGGGGACGCAGCGCGCGAGCTCGGCGATCCCCGGATTTCCGGGCGCGGCGACGATCTCGAGCGTCGGATCGTCGCGGTGCAGCGCCCAGGCGAGGGCGTGCTCGCGCCCGCCCCCGCCGACGAGCAGAACCTTCATGCCGTGCCGCTGCCCCCCGTGCCGGCGCCGCTGCCGGTGCCGCCGCCGGCGTTCCCGCCGGTCCCCGGTCCGCGGAATCCCTGGTCGAACGCCTGCCGTGCGCGGTCGAAGCTCGTGCGGATCGACGCGACGACCTCGCGCGCCTGCTGCGCGTAGTAGTCGCCGGCCTGGGCGTAGTCGTTGCCGAGCGGCGGCGGCTCCTGCCCGCGGCGCGGATACTCGCCGCGCAGGATCCGCTCGTACTCGCCGCTCGCCGTCCAGCGCTGCAGTTCCGCGGCGCGGACCGTCGCGAACGGGTGCGTCTTCAGCGCGGTGTTGAGCATCTGCCAGATCTTGTCGACGACCCCGGGCTCCCCCTCGTACTCCGCCGCCTGCGCCATGAAGGTGTCGAGGTCGATCGTGTCGTCGCCCCCGCCGCCGCCGGCGAGCTTGAGGTAGACCTCCATCGACGCGCGCACGTCCTGCGAGCCGAGGAGCCCGGCGCGATCGGCGGAAAACTCCGCCTTCCGGTACCACTCGAGGATCGCGAGCTGGAAGGGGAGGAGGGCGAGCCCCGTGAGCATCGGGAGGTTGCGGAGGCCGATCATGAGGATGAGGAGGGCGAGCGTCGTGTACGTCGCGTGCCCGCTCATGATGTGCCCGATCTCGTGGGCGATGACGTTGCGCCGCCCCTCACGGTCGAGGAGACCGAGCATCCCCGAGTTGAGGACGATGAAGGGGCGGTCGAAGCCGACGGCGAAGGCGTTGGCGATCGGCGTCTGCGAGACGTAGAGGTCCCAGCGCGTCGGCGCGTCGAGGGTCTCGAGCACCTCGGTGTAGATCCCGTCGAGCCCCGGGCGCTGAGCGCCGCCGACGCGCACGGCGTTCGCGAGGAAGAGCTGCCGCACGCCGCGCTCGCCGAGGAAGCCGGCGACCTTGCGCACGACCTCGTCGAAGCCGGGCAGGGCGCGCAGCGTGTTGAGCGCCGCCCGGTCCGCGGGGTGCTCCCAGGCGCGGGAGGAGATGTCGTTGAGGCGAACGCGATCGGGCATGGGGAGGACCTCT
>DASUSM010000036.1:0-33348 GCA_036375115.1 Gemmatimonadaceae bacterium
TCCCCGTGTCCCACTCCCCGAACCCACCAGCCACGAGGCCCCGACCCATGCGCCCTTCCACCTTGCTGCTCGGCGCCCTCGCCGTGTCGGCGCTCGCTGCGCCCGCGGCGGCGCAGGACCGCGCCGAGCGTGAGCTCGCCCGCGCCCGCGTCTTCGCCCGCAGCGCCCAGATCGACGAGGACCGTCCCGTCATCGGCGTCTCCACTTCCTCGAGCGGCGAGCGCGACACGCTCGGGCTTCTCGTCGTCTCCGTCACCCCCGGCGGTCCGGCCGACCAGGCGGGGATCGAGGAGGGGAACCGCATCGCCGCGGTCAACGGAACGAACCTGCGCCTCGCCGCCGTCGACGCCGGCGAGCGCGACATGCAGGGGATGACGACGCGCCGGCTCGTGCGCGAGCTCCAGAAGGTCGAGCCCGGCGCCGAGGTCGAGCTGCGCGTCTGGCAGAACGGGCGCTACCGCGACGTGAAGGTGAAGACCGTCGCCGCGGCGGAACTGCCGGGGCGGAAGCGCGTCTCGCGCGAGGAGCACGAGAGCCGCGGCGTCCTCGGCCTGCGCGTCGGCGGCAGCGGGAGCCGCCGCGACACGCTCGGCGTCCTCGTCGTCGGCCTGGCGACGGACGGTCCCGCGGAGAAGGCGGGGCTCGTCGAGGGCGACCGCATCGCGGCGATCGGCGACGTCGATCTCCGCGTCCCCGCGGCGGACGCGGGGGACGACTGGATGTCGCGCACGCGGGTCAACCGGCTGCTGCGCGAGCTGCGCGACGTGAAGCCGGGCGAGAGCGTCACGCTGCTCGTCCGGTCGGGCGGCGCGGCGCGCACGGTGAACATCACGGCCGTCGCGGCGAAGGACCTCGCCGACGAGGAGGGCGCGATGTTCTTCTTCGGCGACGGCTTCGGGATGGACTTCGACGTGCCGATGCCCGCGATGGCGCCGATGGCGCCGATGGCCCCGATGACGCCATCCGCGCCGATGCGCCTGCGCACGCCGGCGCCGCTGCGCGTGATGCCCGGCGTCCCCGGGGTCCGCATCATCGAGCTCGACGACGACACCGGCTTCGAGTCGCTCGCCGCGCCCGAGGTGTGGGCGGACGGATCGTCCGAGTCAGCGGTGAAGGCCGCCGCCGGCGACGTCGGCCGGCTCGAGTCGATGCGGCTGGAGCTCGAGGCGGCGCGTGAGGCGGTCGAGGCGCGCGAGCGCGCGCTCCTCGAGCGCGAGGCGCGGCTCCGCGCCGCGCCGCGCGACGTCGTCCGCAGCGCGTCATGGGTCGCGGCGACGCCGGCCGCGGCGCCGACGGCGTCGACGGCGCGCACGGCGAACACCCTCTCGCTCCCCGGCCTCACGCTCGCGCTCGTCAACGAGGATCTGGCGAGCACGCTCGGCGCCGGCTCCGAGCGCGGCCTCCTCGTCCTCGCCGCCGACGAGCGCTGGGACGGCCTCCGCGACGGCGACGTCATCCTCGCCGTGGACGGACGCGCGACGACCGGGTTCTCCTGCGTGTCGTCGCTGGCGAACGGCGAGCGGACGGTGCTCGTGCTCCGCGACGGCGGGCGCGCGACGCTCACGGTGAACGGCGGGAGGTAAGCGGCCGCGGGCGCGCCCGCCACGGGCGCGCCGGCCGTCACATCGTCGGGCCGAGCACCGCCGCGTTCAGCACCAGCCGGTCGAGCGCGCGCCACCAGCCGCGGAACATCGGATCGCCGTTGAACAGGACGACGTGCCCCGATCCCGTCGGCTCCTCGACGAGGTACGACGTCCCGCGGAGCAGCCGCTCGGTGTTGTCGGGCCAGACGAAGCCCGCGCGGTGCAGCGTCCCCGTCGGCGCGAAGACGGCGACGTTCGATCCCTCGCGCGACGGCTTCAGGAAGGTGCTCCCCTCGAGCATCACCGTGAGGCGCGGCTGGTCGAGGCCGAGCGTGAGCCAGTGCACCCGGTCGAGCGCGACGTCGAACATCGCGCCGGGGACGAAGACGGGGCGGTCGCGGTCGGCGGTCGGGCTCGGGACGCCGGTGAGCGTGGCGAGCGCGCTGTCGCGCGCCGGCGTCGACCGCACGCTGTCCGCCGCGCCCGCCGCCGCCGCCGTGTCGGCGCCGAGCGCGCGCGATGTCGTCAGGCCGACGCTCTCGCGCGCCGCCCACGTCGTCGCGCCGCCCATCGTGACGAGCGTCCCGCCGTTCGAGATCCACGTCTTCAGCGCCTCGAGCCCGGCGCTCCCGAGCCGCGCCTGGATCGCGCCGGGCGAGGCATCGGGGAGGACGAGCACGTTGTGTCCCTCGAGTCCGCCGCTCACGCCGCGCCAGGTGACGGGGGTGAAGGGGATCCCGAAGCGCCGCTCGAGACTCCACCACAGCGCGCCGTACGCGGTCTGGCTCACCCCCTCGTCGGCGACGACGGCGATGCGCGGGCGCACGAGGCTGATCGTCGACTCCGAGCCGATGCCGAACTGCCCCGCCGCCGGATACCCGCTCGCGAGGCCGACGACCTCGACGTCGGCGGCGCGCGCGAGGGAGTCGAGCCGGCCGGCGAGCGTCGTGTCGTTGCGGCCGACGCGCACGACGTAGGCGCCGCGCGCCCACGTGCGTCCGCCGGCGTCGATCGGCTGCGTCGCGACGGCGACGTTGTACCCGCGGTGCAGCAGGTGGAAGGCGAGCGCGGTCGCGCTCGTGCGCTCGGGCCCGAAGACGTACGCGACCGTCGAGCCGCGCCCGCTCACGATCCCGCCGGGGACGTCCACGGGGAGCGTCTCCCCCTCGAGCCGGGGACCGGTGAGCGGGCCGAACGGGACCGCGTCGGTGGCGGGGACGGCGAGCGGCTCGCCGACGGCGCCGGCGTCCTCGGTCCACCACCCCTCGATGCCGAGGGCGACGGGGAGCGACCAGCTCGTGATGTCGTAGAACTCGTAGCCCTCGGTGGACTCGCGGCGGCCGCGGAGCGCGTTCCGCCAGAAGCGCTCGCGCTGCGTGCGCGCGAAGGCGGCGTCGAGCGTCGCGTCGGGCTCGAGGAGGGCGCGGGCGAGCCGGCCCTGCGGCTGCGCGAGGTCCACGACGTAGGCGCCGGCCTCGAAGCGCCGCGAGCCCGTGCGCCCGTCGGCGTAGGCGTGCGCGCGCGAGGCGGTGAAGGGCGCCGCCGTGCGCCGGACCTCGATCCCCTGCCGCAGCAGCATCCCGGCGAGCTCCGCGGCGCGGCGCGGGTCGCGCCCGGGCACCCAGACGACGCGCTTCAGCGGCGACGTGCGGTTCGCGGCGACGGCGCCCTGGCGGAAGGCGAGGTAGTCGCGCACGCGCTCGCGCCCGCGGCTCGTCGTCCCCTCGAGCGTGGCGAGCGAGGCGACGTAGTGCTTGGCGATGCCGTCGCGGAGCGAGAGGAGCGTCCCGTCGTCGCGGCGCTTGAGCAGGGCGGGGCCGCCGTCGGTCTCGTAGGTCATCCCCGTCGCGCCGGTGAGCGCGGGCCAGACGTCCCAGTAGCCGGGATAGAACGCGTCGAAGACGTCGCGCACGTAGTAGCCCCACCCGCGCGCGTCGAAGGCGGCGGCGTTCGCGCGGCCGACGATCTCGAACCACTTCGCCGACTCCGCGCCGAGGTGCTCGTTGATCGGCTGCGCCGGCGGCGCCATGTAGTACTGCGTCGTGTAGCCGTGCTCGTCCGCCGTGACCATCGGGTGCCACCGCAGCATCGCCGCGACGAGCGCCCGGACCTCGCGCTGCGTCGTCGCGAAGACGTCGCGGTTCATGTCGAACCGATAGTGGTTGAAGCGGCCGCTCACGCTCCACGGCTGGTTGCGCTGCTGCTCGAGCGCCGCGTCCTCGGGGCTGCCGACGGCGATCGAGTTCGACCAGACGGTGAAGCGCTCGTGCCCGTCCGGGTTGGAGCTCGGGTTGATGACGACGATCGCGTCGCGCAGCGCGGCGAGGGTCGCCGGCTCCTCGCTCGCCGCGAGCTGGTAGAGGAGCGGCATCGCCGCCTCGAAGCCGGGGACCTCGTCGCCGTGCACCGACATCGAGAACCAGACGACGGCCGGGGTGCGCGCGACGGCGGCGTCGAGCTCCGCCTGCGAGGCGCCGCGCGGATCGGCGATCCGGTCGAGGTCCGCGCGGATCGCGTCGAGCCGCGCGATGTTCTCCGGCGCGGAGACGACGAAGAGCCGCATGGGCCGCCGCTCGTTGGTCGTCCCGATCTCCTCGACGACGACGCGGTCGCGCGCCGCGTCGGCGATCGCCATCAGCGCGCGCTGCTGGAGCGCGTGCTGCGTGTGCAGGTCGCCGATGGCGTAGCCGAGCACGGAGTCCGGGCGCGGCACGCCGGGCCGGTAGGGGCCGCGGTCGTAAAAGGAGAAGTTCGCGTCGTCGCGGACGGAGTCGGCGGGCGTGCGCTGGGCGGCGGCGAGCGCGGGTGCCGCCTGGAGCGCGAGAGCGAGCAGGAGGGTCGAACGGCGCATGGAGGGGGATCGCGATGGCGAGGGAGGCGGGAGCGCGTCCGGCACCTCGCGCCGGACGGGCGGTCCATGAAGAGAACGGCCTCCTCGCGCATGCGCCAGGGGGCCCGGTGCGCGGCCCCGCTCAGAACTCGATCTGCGTCCCGAGCTCCACGACGCGGTTCGGCGGGATGTTGAAGTACTCGGTCGCCGTCCGCGCGTTGCGCGACATGACGACGAACAGCTTCTTGCGCCAGCGGGCGAGGGGCCCCGTCCCCGTCGGGATCAGCCGCTCGCGCCCGAGATAGAAGCTCGTCTCGCGCATCTCGATCTCCTCGTCGGCGAGGTAGAGGAGGATCTCCTGCACGTCGGGCGACTCCATGAAGCCGTAGCGCGCGATGACGCGGAAGATCCCCTCGTCGCACCGCTCGATGTGCACGCGGTGCTCCGGGCGCACCTCCGGCACCTCGACGCTCTTGATCGAGAGGAGCACCACCTGCTCGTGCAGCACCTTGTTGTGCTTCAGGTGGTGCAGGAGGACGACCGGCGCGCCGGCGCTCTCCGACGTCATGAAGATCGCCGTCCCGGGGACGCGCACCGGCTTCCGCTGCCGCACGCTCTCGAGGAAGAGGTCGAGCGGGAGCATCGCCCGGTTGAGAATCCCGGCGAGGAGCAGGCGGCCGCGCTTCCACGTGGACATCAGCGTGTAGGCGCCGATCGCGACGGCGATCGGGACCCATCCGCCCTTCGGGATCTTCAGCGCGTTCGCGGCGAAGAAGGCGAGATCGACGGCGAGGAAGAAGCCGGTGAACGCCCACGACCGCCACGCCGGCCAGTGCCACTGGTGGCGCGTGACGTCGTGGAAGAGGAGCGTCGTGATCGCCATCGTCGCCGTCACGGCGACGCCGTACGCCGCGCCGAGCGCCGTGCTCGAGCCGAAGCCGACGACGAGGAGCAGGGTGCCGGCGGCGAGCAGCTTGTTCACCTCCGGCACGTAGATCTGCCCCATCTCGCGGCTCGACGTGTGGACGATCGTCATGCGCGGCGAGTAGCCGAGCTGCACCGCCTGCTGCGTCAGGGAGAAGGCGCCGGAGATGAGCGCCTGCGAGGCGACGATCGCGGCGAGCGTCGCGATGACGAGGAGGGGGATCTGGAAGGCGCCCGGCGCGAGGAGATAGAAGGGGTTCTCGACCGCCGCGGGATCGCGGAGCAGCAGCGCCCCCTGGCCGAAGTAGTTCAGCAGGAGCGCGGGGAGCACGAAGCCGAACCAGACGATCCGGATCGGCCGCCGCCCGAAGTGCCCCATGTCGGCGTAGAGCGCCTCGCCCCCGGTGATGACGAGGACGACGGCGCCGAGGACGACGAACGAGCGCAGCGGGTGGTCGAGGAAGAACTGCACCGCGTACCACGGGTTGACCGCCGCGAGGATCTGCGGCTCGAGCGCGATCTCGCGGATGCCGAGCGTGGCGATCGTCACGAACCAGACGAGCATGATCCACCCGAACGCGCCGCCGACCTTCGCCGTCCCCTTCGACTGGAAGAAGAAGAGCACGGCGATGATGCCGAAGGCGATCGGGACGACGAACCGGCCGAGCGCGGGGGCCGACACCTGCAGCCCCTCGACCGCGCCGAGGACGGAGATCGCCGGGGTGATGATGCCGTCGCCGTAGAGGAAGGCGCCGCCGAGGAGGCCGAGCGCGATGAGCGCGGCGCGGCGCTTCGACTCGGCGGAGCGATGGCGCCGCTGGAGGACGAGCGCGAGGAGCGCGAAGACGCCGCCCTCGCCGCGGTTGTCCGCGCGCAGGATGAAGCCGACGTACTTGACCGTGACGACGAGGAGGAGCGACCAGAGGATGAGCGAGAGGACGCCGTAGACGTTGCTCACGATCGGCTGGAGCCCGTAGGAGCCGTGGAACGCCTCCTTCATCGCGTAGAGCGGGCTCGTGCCGATGTCGCCGTAGACGACGCCGAGCGCCATCAGCGAGAGCGCGGCGAGACGGCGGCCGCTCGGCTTCGCCCCGGGGTGGTGTCGTCCGTGGACCGCCTCCGCCTCGGCGGTGGTCGGGGGGACGGAGGCGGGCGATGGCGCGCCCCGCGCGGAGGTACCGGGGAGGGGCACGTCGTCGGGGGGCGCGAGCGTGTCGTCGTCGTCGAGGGCGGAGCCCTCGGCCCCGGCGAGGCCCGCGCCGATGGCGGCGCGCGCGTCCGTGTCGGCGGGATCGCTCGGGTCGGCCGGAGTCCGGCGCCCCTCGTCGTCCGGGGCGTCGTCGCCCGGCCGGGGCGACCTCGCTGAATCAGCGGTCATGCATCCTTTCGAATCGCGAGCGCCCGGTGGGCGCAACGGCTCGGGTGCGGTGGGTCCGTCCTGGAGCGCCGGAGCGCGGCGGACCGTCGAGGCACGAAAAGCAAAACGGGTCGCGGAGCGAATCCACGACCCGGCCGGAATTTAGCGGAAGCGGACGTGGAGTCCAGCGAGCGGGCTCGGCCGTCCCACGGCGGGCGCGGTGTGCCGGCATCCCGTCTCCGGCGCCGCTACCCGGCACGTCCGTTGCCTTCCTCCCCCGAGCGTCGGCGCCGTGCCGGCGCGCCGTCCCGACGGGGCGGGCAGAACCTGAGGAGAGGAGCACATCATGACCGATGCCAACCGCAAGTCCGGCACCGAGAACAGGATCGAGGGCACGGCGAAGGAGATCAAGGGGCGCGTCCGCGATGCCGCCGCCGACCTGACCGGCGACAGCTCCGAGAACCTCAAGGGGAAGAAGGACAAGCTCGAGGGGAAGGCGCAGAAGAACCTCGGGAAAGCGCAGCAGGATCTCGACGACGTCTCGCGCGACGACCGCGTCTGAGCGATCCGATGGTCGAGGGGGGCGGGAGGCGGGAGAGGCGGCATCGCTCCTCCGCCTCCCGCCCGCTTCGTGTCCCGCCGGCGTCACCTAACGACGCCTTCACCGTCCGCTAATCCGGCCCCAACTCCATCGTCATCGCACCCTCCCATCGTGATGCCCACCCGTCACGAGGAGGATGCCAGGATGTTCGACACGCTGATGGAGTCGCGCCCTCGCCGCGAGCGCCGGGTCGCCGGGACGATCGCGAGCGTCGTCGCGCACGTCGCGATCGTGGGCGCCGCCGCGCTCGCCACCATGCGCACCGTCTCGCCGGTGCGGGCGAGCCCGGTTCCCGAGCACCGCATCTGGGTCGCGCCGGCCCCGCCAGCCGGCGATGCCGCCGTCCCGACCACGAGCGCCGCCGCGGGCGCCGGCCGGAGCATCGACACGCCGAGCGACATCGTCACGGATCGGATCGACATCGTCATCGACGCGGCTCCGGGTCTCGGCGCCCCGACGATCGATGTGAGGGACGTGCTCGGACGGTTCGGCGGCCCGCCGGGCGGCGGTGCCGCCGCGCCGGCATCGGGCTCCCTCGCGCCGGGCGGCATCTTTGCCGCCGGCTCCGTCGAGCGGCCCGCCGCGCTGCGCGTCGGAAGTCCGACGCCGCGCTATCCGGCGTCGCTTCGCGCCGCCTCGATCGAGGGGCGCGTGACGGTGCGCTTCGTCGTGGACACGCTCGGCCGCATCGAGCCCGGGACGCCGGTGGTCCTCTCCTCGAGCGATCCGCGCTTCGAGGCCGCCGTGCGCGACGTGCTGCCGCGGATGCGCTTCTCCCCCGCGATGGCCGGCGGGCGAACGGTGCGGATGTACGTGGAGATGCCGTTCGAGTTCCGGATCGAGCGCCGCTGAGATGGACGAGGGGGGGCGGGGGCCGCATCCGCGGCTCCCGCCCCCCTCGTCGCACCGCGTCGTGCCTACACCGCGTCGGAGAGCGACGTGAACTCCCAGTCGCGCACCTTCAGGCTCGGCATCACCATCCCCGCCGCCGTCCGCTCCGCGCGGCCGATGTCGTCGAGGCGGTTGAGCATGAAGAGCGGGCTCTCGTTCCAGCGGAAGTTCTTCAGCGGCCGCGTCACCTCGCCGTTCTCGACGAGGAACGTCCCGTCGCGCGTGAGGCCGGTGACCATCACCGTGCGCGGGTCGAGGAAGCGGATGTACCAGAAGCGGGTGACGAGGATCCCGCGCTCGGTCGAGCGCACGAGGTCGTCCACCGACTTCTCGGTGCCGGGCATCTTCAGGCCGGCCCCGCCGCCGCCGAACCCGAAGCCGCCCCCCCCGCCCCCGGTCGGCGTCGCGTTCTGGCGCTGCGCCCAGTAGCGCGAGTAGCGGAGGTTCTTCAGCACGCCGTTCTCGATGTACACGATGCGGCGCAGCGGCAGCCCCTCGCCGTCGAACGGCTGGCCGAGGAGCTCGGGGTCCGCCGGGTCGCTGAACAGCGTCACGCGTTCGTCGGCGATCTTCTCGCCGACACGCGTGCCGCCGCCCGGCTTCGAGAACGTCCCGCGCCCCTCGTCGGTGGTGCGGGCGTCGAACGACCGCAGGAGCAGGGGGAGCACGTCGGCGACGGCTTGCGGCTCGAGGATGACGGTGTAGCGGCCCGGCTCGATCGCCTGCGGGTTCCGCGAGCGCACCGCCTTCGTCGCCGCGCGGCGGCCGAGCGCGGCCGGATCGATGTCCGTCCAGTCGCGCGCGCCGGTCGAGGCGTAGCCGGAGCCGGTGCCGTCGGGCGTGCGCACGGTGACGGAGAGGTCCACCGAGGTCGCCGGGTGGTAGGCGAAGAGCCCCTTCGACGTCGCCACCGCGCGCGCGAGCCCCGCGTTCGCCTCGAGGAAGCCGGCGACGAAGAGGTCGGTCACGTCCGGCGCCGCCTGCCGCGCCCCCTCGAGCGCCCGCGAGACGGCGAGCGCGCGCGCCTCGGGGGTGAGGTCCGCCGTCGCCGGGACGTACGCGCTCACGCTCGCGTACTGCTGCGGGCCGAGCTCCGGCATGATCTCCGGGTCCTCGGGGGAGAGCCGCGCGAGGCGCTCGGCCAGCTCCACGGTGCGCTGCAGCGACTCGTCGGTGAGGATGTTCGTGCTCGCCTGCGCCTGACGACGGCCGATCGTGCTGACGACGTCCACCTCGGTGTCCGTCGTTCCGCCCGCGGTCGTGATCTCGCCGCCCGCGAAGCGCGTGTTCCCGCTCCAGCCGGAGCGGATGCCGACGCGCGTCTCGTCGGCCGTGGCGAAGCCGAGGACGCGCTTCGCGAGCGCTTCGGCCTGCTCGCGCGAGAGATAGTTGATGTCCGCCATGGTCGTCGGTCTCCTCACGCCTCGCGGCCGGTGTTGACGATGTTCACGTTGCGGAAGCGCGCTGGCGGGCAGCCGTGGCTCACCGAGTTCGACTGGCTCGGCTCGCCCTTGCCGTCGCCGAAGGAGCCGCCGAGCCAGTAGCTCGCCGGGCCGCCGATCATGTCCATCGAGTTCCAGAAGTCGGGCGTGCGCGACTGGTAGGCGAAGTCCTTCACCATGCCCGCGATCTTCCCGTTCCGCACCTCGTAGCCGACCTGGCCGGAGAACTGGAAGTTGTAGCGCTGCTGGTCGATCGACCACGAGCCGCGGTTCTTCACGACGAGCCCGTGCTGCGTGTCGGCGACGATGTCGTCGAGCGAGACCTCCCGCGATCCCGGCAGCAGCGAGACGTTCGGCATGCGCTGGAACTGCACGTCGCCCCACGACTGCGCGAAGGAGCATCCGTGCGAGTGGTGGTTGCCGGTGATGTCGGCGATCCACGCCGCCTGGTCGCGCGTCGTCTGGTAGTCGTTGAAGACGCCGTCCTTGACGATGAGGAAGTCGTCCGGCGCGACCCCCTCGTCGTCCCAGGCGACGCGCGAGAGCGACTCCGGCTGCGAGCGGTCCCCCTGCACCTGCATCCATTCCGGGCCGTACTTGAGCGTGCGCAGGACCTCGCGCGGCGGCGCGAGGAAGGAGGTTCCGGCGTAGTTCGCCTCGTATCCCATCGCGCGGTCGAGCTCCGTCGGGTGCCCGATGCTCTCGTGGATCGTGAGCCAGAGGTTGGTGGGGTCGAGGATGAGGTCGTAGCGACCGACCTCGACCGACTTCGCCGAGAGCTTCTCCGCGGCGAGCGAGGCCCACCGTTCGGCGTTCGTCGGCATGCCGAGGGAGGTGACGTACTCCCACCCGGAGCCGCGCGGCGCGAGCTCCTCGCTGTAGCTCTGGAAGCCGCCCTTCCCGATCGCCGTCGCCGTGAACTGCGGGCCGATGCGGTAGAAGGTCTGCGTGACGTACGTCCCGTCGGTCGTCGCGAGCGTCTTCTCCTCGCGCAGCATCGCGAGCCCGGAGTTGACGTAGCGGACGCTCGGCACCTTGAGCGCGGCCTCGTTCGCGGCGAGGAGGAGCGCGACCTTCTCCTCGATCGCGACCTCGAGCGGGTCGGTCGCGATCGGCGTGCGCCACGTCCCGGAGACGGCGGGCGCGGGGGCGAGGACGACGGGGCGCTTCTGCGCGGCGCGGGCGGCGCGCGCGATGCGGGCGGCCTCGCGCGCGGCGCGCTGCACGCCGTCGCGCGTCATCTCGCTCGTCGCGGCGAACCCCCACGACCCGTTGACGAGGGTGCGGACGCCGACGCCGAGCGACTCGGTGTCGCTGACGTTCGTGACCTGGCGCTCCCGCGTACCGACGAACTGCCGCCGGTATTTCCCGACGCGGACGTCGGCGTACGAGGCGCCGGCGTCCTTCGCGGCCTGGAGAGCCTCCATGGCGAGGTCGCGGATCGAGGCATCGCCGGTCGCGGACGGCGGGGCGGCGGCGGGCTGGGCGGTGGTGGTGACGCCCTCGGGGACGGTGCGGGCACAGGCCGCGGCGAGGGCGGCGGCGCCGGCGGTCTTGAGGAAGTCGCGGCGGTTGGACGACATGGCACCTCGGTCGGACGGGGGCGAAAGCCCTGGGGTGGATCGGTGATGCGGGCGGGGGAGAGATGGTGCGGCGATCTGACTTGCGCCAGAGCTTCCGCGCAGCTTCGAGCTACGACTCTGTCGATGGAATCGTTACGGTCGTATCAGGACCTGAAAGTCTGGCAGCGCGCCATCGAGCTCGCCCGGGTCTGTCACGAGCTCAGCCACCGCATTCCATCGACGCGCGCGTCGTCGCTCGGCGGACAGCTGCAGCGTGCCGCGCTGTCCGTCCCGGCCAACATCGCGGAGGGCGCCGGCCGGCGGAGCAGAGCGGACTTCCTGCGCCACCTCTCGATCGCGAACGGCTCGCTTCGGGAGACCGAGACGCATTTGATTCTCGCCGACCGACTTCGACTGGTGCCGGCTGACGAGATCTCCGCCGCGCTCGCGCTGGCGAGCGAGACCGGCCGGCTGCTCGCGGGGCTCGTGCGTAGTCTGCGCGCGAGCTCCCGACGAGATCCGAGCGGCCGAGCCTGACACGGTCACCGTCACCGCCACCGAAGTGCGGGTGGCAGTGATGGTGGCGGTGCGAGCAACGACCCAGTGGCCGTGACGGTGGTAGTGACCGCCACCGCCACTGCCACTGCCACCGTCATTCGTACCGTAACGCCTGGATCGGATCCAGCCCCGCCGCCCGCCGCGCCGGCCACACCCCGAACACGATCCCCACCCCCGCCGAGAACGCGAACGCCAGCACCACGCTCATCGGCGACACGTCCACGTTCCAGTCGAACGACCGCGACAGCAGCGTCGCCCCGCCGCCGCCGAGCACGATCCCGACGATCCCCCCGAGCACGCACAGCACCACCGCCTCGATCAGGAACTGCATCAGGATCGTCCGCTTCGACGCGCCGAGCGCCTTGCGGATCCCGATCTCGCGCGTGCGCTCGGTGACCGAGACGAGCATGATGTTCATGATCCCGATCCCGCCGACGAGGAGGCTCACCGCGGCGATGCCGGCCAGCAGGAGCGAGAAGACCTGCGTCGTCTCGCCGAGCGTGTTCAGGAAGTCCGCCTGGTTGCGGATCGTGAAGTCGTCCGGCTGCGCCTGGCGCAGGCGGTGCTCGCGGCGGAGGACGCGCTGGATCGCCGCCATCGTCTGCGGGATCTCGCGCTCGCTGCGCGCGAGGACCGAGATCGACCGCACGCGGTCGCTGCCGAGGACGCGGAAGCGCGCCGTCTGGATCGGGATGAGGACCTGGTCGTCCGGGTTGTTCCAGGGGCTCGTCTGCCCCTTCGACTCGAGCACCCCGACGACCTCGAACTGGATCCCGCGCACGCGGATCGGCTGGCCGATGATCCCCGATGGCGTCGGGAAGCCGAGGTTCGTCGCGACCTCGGGGCCGAGCACGGCGACGCGCCGGCGCGACTCGTCCTCGCCGCGGGTGAACATCCGCCCCGCGAGGAGCTCGTACTTCCGCACGTCGAGGTAGTTCGCCGTCGTCCCGACGATCTGCGTGCTCGTGTTGCGGTTCAGGTACTGCACCTGGAGCTGCCGCGACATCTCCGGCTGCACCGCGACGATGACGCCGCCGGTGTCGGCGAGCGCCGCGGCGTCGTCCATCGTCAGGCGCGCGCGGTCCGCCTCGGCGGCGACGCCGCGCCCGAAGATCTGCCCCGGCGTCACCGTCAGCAGCGTCGTGCCGAGCGCGGAGATGCGCTCGTTCACCGCCTTCTGCGCGCCGCTGCCGAGCGCGATCATCGCGATCACCGCGGCCACGCCGATGACGACGCCGAGCATCGTCAGGAAGGAGCGCAGCTTGTTCGCGCGCAGGGCGCCGAGCGCGACGCGGAAGATCTCGTCGAAGATCACGTCAGCGTCCCCCGCGGCCTCCGCCGCTCGTGGACTGCCGCGACATCCCCGGGACGCCGCCCATGCGGCTCCGCAGCTGCTCGTTCCGCTCGTTCCGCTGCGCCTGCATCGCCGCCGCCGCGAGGAGGGCGACGCTGTCCCCCTCGGCGAGGCCGCTCAGCACCTCGCTGTAGTCGTAGTTGGCGACGCCGAGCCGCACCACGCGCGGCGCGAACGTGCCGCTGTCGGGGACGAAGACGAGCCCCACGCGTCCCCCGTTGGCGGGGAGCGCCGCGCCCTCGGGCGCGGGGCGGAGCGCGGGCCCGTTCGGCGACCCGGCGCTCCCCGGCGCCGTCGCCGCGCCCGGCGCCCCATCCGAAGTGCGCCGGGCGCGGCGCCGGGCGCGCGCCGAGTCCGCCGGCGCGCCCTGCTGCGGACGCTGCACCGCGCCGTTCGCCGCCACACCGGCGCCCGAGTCGGCCGAAGCGAGGTCCACGGCGCCCGGCGAGGAGAACGTGCGGCGTCCGCCCATCCCGCCGGCCGCGGCGAGCTGCGCGCGCATCTGCTCCTGGACGACCTCCGGATCGAGGCCGAGCGCGGCCGCCGCCACGGCCACCTCGCGCGGCGCGCGCACGGCGTCGTTCGGGACGGCGAGCACGTCGGCCCGCCGCTCGACGAGCACCGAGACCTCGCCGTTCATCCCCGGCTTCAGCAGCCCCTCGCGATTCTGGATCGTCACGAGCACGGGGAACATCGTCACGCTCTGCTGGACCACCGCCTGCGGCTCGATCTTCTCGACGACGCCGGTGAAGGGGCGGTCCGGGTACGCGTCCACCGTCACCCGCGACACCTGCCCGGCGCGGACGTTCCCGATGTCCGTCTCGTTGACGAGCGCGCGCACGCGCACGGAGTTGAGGTCGGCCATCTTCAGCAGCGTCGTGCCGCCGCTCACGCTCCCCGTCGCCGAGCTGATCACCTGCCCGAGCGAGACGAGCTTCTCGATGATCGTCCCCGAGACCGGCGCGCGCACCGTCGCGTCCTCGAGCCGCTGCCGCGCGAGATCGAGGTTCGTCCGCGCACGGACGGCCTGCGCCTGCGCGTTCGCGTACGAGAGCGCGGCCTGCTCGTGCTCCTGCGCGGTGACGATCCGGCCGGCGAAGAGCTCGTCCGAGCGCTCCTTCTGCGAGCGCGCCACGGCGAGGCTCGCCTCGGCGGCGCGCACATCGGCCGCCGCCTGGTCGTACTGGTTGCGGACGTCGCGCGTGTCGAGCTGGACGAGGAGCGCGCCGGGCTGGACGAGGTCGCCGGACTCGACGGGCATGTTCGTGATCTGCCCCGAGGCCTTCGACTTCACCTCGATGACGTTGATCGGCTCGACGACGCCGGTCGCCTCGACGTCGAGCTGGATGTCGCGCCGCTCGACGACGGCGAGGTCGATCGACGGAGCGACGTCCTCGTCGCCCGAGCAGCCGGCGGCGAGCGCCGCGGCGAGACCCGCCAGGAGCGCGGCGCGGCGCGAGAATGGGAGCGGCACGTGGAGGATCGAAGAGGGTCGGGGCGTCACGGGAGGTCGCGGCCGAGGAGGGCCTCGAGCTGCGCGCGGGCGACGCGGTAGTCGAAGCGCGCCTGGATCAGGTCGGCGCGCGCCTGGTTGAGCTGGGTCTGCGAGGTGAGCACGTCGAGCAGCGTCGAGGCGCCGAGCTGGTAGCGCTGCTGCACGACGCGCAGGTCCTCCTCCGCCGCGTCCACGGAGACCGTGCCGATGCGGATGCGCTGCTCGGCGGTCTCGAGCGTGCCGAGCGCCTGCGTCAGATCCTCGCGCGCGCGGAGCCGCGCGTCGCGCAGCTGGGCCTGGGCGACATCCTCGGCGACGCTCGCGCGCACGACGCCTTCCTCGCGCGCGAGCTGGTTGAAGAGCGGATAGCTGACCGTGAAGCCGAGCGACCCGCGGTAGCGGTAGTTGTCGTCGCCGAGCCCGAAGCGCTCGTCGGCGCCGGAGCCGCGCCGCGAGTAGGAGAGCGAGACCGTCGGCAGATAGGGGCTTCGCGCCGCACGCGAGGCGGCCCGCGCGGCGACGAGCGAGGCGTCGGCCTCCTGCACCGCGGGCGACCGGTCGAGCATCCGCTCGAGCGAGGCGCTGTCGGGGAGCGAGACGATCGCGTCGAGCGAGGGGTCCGGGCTCGCCGTGACGAGGTCGGGCGCGGCGACGAGACGAGTGAGCGCCGCGTTCGCGTTGGCGAGCTGGTTGCGCGCCGTGAGGAGCGCGAGCTGCGCGTTGCCGACCTGCACGACCGACCGGAGCGAATCGGAGCGCGTCGCCGCGCCGGCGCGGGTGCGCGCGGCCGCGGCGACGAGCTGCTGCTCCGCCTGCTCGAGCTGCGACTGCGCGGCCGCCTCCGCCTCCCGGGCGGCGAGCACCGCGAAGTACTGCTGGCTCACCTGGAGCGCGACGTCGTACCGCTGCGCGACCTCGTTCGCCGACGCCGCGTCGAGGTCGGCGCGGGCGCTGCGCACGTCGTACAGCCGCCGGCCCCCCTCGAACAGCGTCATGTTGAACGAGAGCCCGCTGTTGTACGACCAGTCCTCGGCGAGCGTGATGATCTGCCCGTTCTCCTCGATCGTCCGGTCGCCCGGCGGCGTGAAGGCGCGCGAGCCGCCGGCGGAGAGCGAGATGTTCGGGATGAACGCCGCGTACGACGAGCGCACCGCCGCCGCGCTCGTGCGCGCCTGGCCGCGCGCCTGCACCGCCGTCGGGGCGTTGCGCTGGGCGAGCGCGATCGCCTCGTCGAGCCCGATCGGCCGCGCCGTCGAGTCGGTCGCGGCGATCGGCATCACCGGGAGCGTGGGGCGGGTGACGATCGTGTCGGCCGCGGGAACCGGCGTCTGTGCGCCGAGCGCGCCGAGCGGCGCGAGGAGGACGGCGAGCGCCGCCATCCGCCTGCCGAGCCTCGTCATCGGTCGTCCTTGCCGTGGCGCTTCCCGTCGCGGTCGCGGTCGGCGCGCGCCTCGGCGCGCAGCCGCTCGAACTCGGCGCGCTGCGCGTCCGTCATGACCGTCGTCATCTGGGCCCACGCGGCGTCGGAGATCGAGTCGAGCCGCGGGCGGACCGGCGCCATCAGCGCGCGCATCTGCCGGTGCCGGTCGTCGAGGATCGAGTCCATCGCCGCGCGCTGCTCGGCGCTGAGGTCGAGGTCGTCGAACATGCGCGCGCGCCACCCCTTCTGGTCCTTGCCGGACGAGCAGATCTTGTCGCGCAGGATGACGCGGTCGGCCGAGAAGCCGAGCGCGCCTCCCACGAGGAGGGCGCCGAGCAGGAACATGAGCGCGGTCTGCTTCGAGCGCTGCATCGTGTGCTCCGTCGGTGAAGTCAGTGTTGGATGAGATACCGCAGGGTCGCCTCGCGGCCGTCGGCGCCGCTCGCCGCCTGCGTCGCCATCTGCACCTGCACGGCGGCGGGGGCGCTCATGACCTCGACGAAGGCGCGGCGCGTCTGCGCCTCGCGCGCCGAGACGAGGGCGAGCCCCGCCGCGGCGAGCGCGAGCCCCGCGGCGACGAGCCCGGCGCGCGTCCAGCGCTGCGGGATCGCCCACCAGGCGCCGACGTCGCCGCCGGCCGCCTGCGAGAGGATCCGCGCCTCGAGCGAGTCCCAGTAGCGCTCGTCCGCGGGCGGCGCGTGCCGCTCGCGGAGGAACGCCGTGACCCGCTCGTCGGCGGGCGTCGTGCGCGTGTCGTCGTGCTCGTGTCGGTCGCTCATGCGTCCGTCCTGAAGTCGTCCAGTGCCCGCCGCATCTGCTGCCGGGCGTGGTGCAGATCGGAACGCGCGGTCCCCTCCGGGATGCCGAGCATCTCCCCGATCTCCGCGTGCTTGAACCCCTCGACGTCGTGCAGCACGATCACGGCCCGCTGCCGCTCGCTGAGCGTCGCCAGCCCGGCCTCGAGCCGCTCGCGCAGATCCGCCGATTCCGCCGGGTCGCGAAAGGGCATCGCGACGCTGCTCGGCAGCGGCTCGACCGCCCGCACCTTCCGCCGCCGCAGCAGGTCCAGCGACGCGTTCGCCGCGATGCGGTGGATCCACGCGCCGAACCCCTGCTCGGGACGGAAGCGCGGGAGCGCCTTGTGCGCGTGCAGGAAGGACTCCTGCACGACGTCCTCCGCGTCCTCGTGCGTCCCCACGATCGCCCGCGCCACCCCGTACGCGCGGCGCTGGTGCAGCCGCACGAGCGCCGCGAAGGCCGGCGTCTCACCCCGCTGCGCCGCCCGGACGAGCGCGAGCTCATGCGAGCGGACCTGCGCCCGGTCCGCGCCGGCGTCGTCCGCCCGCGCCACGACGGGGCCCGGCTCGGGGGAGCCGGACCGGTCAGCCGGCGGCGGCGCCGGCGGCATGCTCGGTCTGGTGGAGAGGATCGAAAGGGCCGTCGGCATCCAGGACGCGGTTGGTCATCGCTGTAACGTCCGGGCCGGGAAGAACGTTGGGGGGCCGCTAGGCCGGGGTCGGAGCCGATCCGGGAGCGCCCTCGAGCCCGAGCGCGGGGGCGATGCGCCGCATCGCGTCGATCACGAACTGGATGTGCTCGTCGAGGTCGACGCCGAGCTCCGCCGCCCCCGCGGTCACGTCCTCGCGGCTGACGCCGCGGGCGAAGGCCTTGTCCTTCATCTTCTTGCGCACGCTGCGGGCGTCCACCTCGTGGACGCTGCGCGACGGGCGGACGAGCGCCGTCGCGGTGACGAGCCCCGTCAGCTCGTCGACGGCGAAGAGCGCCTTCGCCATCCGCGAGGCGCGCGGGACGCCGGTGTAGGTGGCGTGCCCGAGGATCGCCTCGAGGACGTCCTCCGGGTAGCCGAGCCCGCGCAGGATGCGGACCCCCTCGGCGGGGTGCTCCTCGGTCGCCGAGTGCGCGGCGTTCGGCCAGCGCTCGTAGTCGAAGTCGTGGAGGAGCCCGGCGAGCCCCCACCGCTCCACGTCCTCACCGAACTTCTCCGCATAGGCCCGCATTGCGGCCTCCACGGCGAGCATGTGCTTCCGGAGGGAGTCGCTCGCGGTGTACTCGTGGACGAGGGAGAGGGCGTCGGATCGGGTCGGGGTCATGGGGGGGAAGGTATTCCGGGAAACGGCTCAGGTGGTAGGGTCGGGGTCAGGGCCAGAAGGCAGATGCGTCAGGAAGCGTCCGCGAACTCGCTCGACCCCGCCCCCGACCCCTGACTCTGACCCGACCCTGACCCTGACAGCCGGGCCCTTCACGACTTCCACACGAAGGGAGGGCGACCCCGCTGGCCGCCCTCCCCTGGTCGAACCCTCGAGCCCCGCCGAGTGCCGAGCGCCGAGCGCCGCGCGCCGGCCCCAGTCAGTGCCCGCTCGTCTGCCCCGCCGCCGGCGCCTCGTGGCCGCCGGAGTGCGCCGCGACCGTCATCCTGTTGATCGCGAAGGCGATGATGACGAGCGCGGCGAGCGTGACGACGGCGCCGAGGACCCCCGCCCGCTTGTCTTCCGGAAAGAGTGACATGCTGGTCGCGTCTCCGAGTTCGTCGCGCCGCTACTCGACGCGAACCTTGGTGAGGGCGTCGTTCGGCTTGATCTTCTGCATCACGTCGATCCCGCTCGTGATCTGGCCGAAGACGGTGTGCACGCCGTTCAGGTGCCGCGTGTTCGCCTCGCTCAGCACCATGAAGAACTGGCTCCCGCCGGTGTCCTTCCCCGCGTGCGCCATCGAGAGGGCGCCGACCTTGTGCGTGTGGGGGTTCCCCTTCGTCTCGCACTTGATCTTGTAGCCCGGCCCGCCGGTGCCGACGGGCCCCTTCGCGTGCTCGCCCCCCTTGGAGTAGGGATCGCCGCCCTGCACGACGAAGTCGGGGATGACGCGATGGAAGCGCGTGCCGTCGTAGAAGCCCGAGTTCGCGAGCTTCTCGAAGTTCTCCACGGTGCCGGGCGCTTCCGTCTCGTACAGCTCCGCGACGATGGTGCCGCGGTCGGTCTCGAATGTCGCTGTCTTCACTGACTCCTCGGGGCTGCGGGTGCGGGGGTAAGCTATTCGAATCTCGGCGGCGATTACAGGGGCGCTCGGCGCTCGGCCCTCGGCGCTCGGCCCTCGGCGCACGGCGCCGGTTCCGGCGCCAGCGGCGCGCGTCTAGCTTCGGGTGATGACACCGAGCGTGGCAGCCGGGGCGGTGAACGATGGACGCGCATCCGCCGCGCCCTTCGACGCCGCGGCGTACCACGAGTCGCGGCGGCGGCACCACGCGGCGGATCGGGCGGCGCTCGCGGCGCGCGCGCGGCGAATCTCCCGGGCGCGGCTCGTCGTCTTCCTGCTCGCCGTCGCCGCGCTCGCGACGACGCCGGACGACGCCGTGTTGCGTCCGGTCGTGCTCGCGACCGCGGCGGCGCTCGCCGCCGCCTTCGTCGTGCTCGTCGTGCGGCACCGCGCCGCGCGGCGGCGCGAGCGGCGGGCCGCGGCGCTCGAGGCGCACGCGACCGAGGCGGGGCACCGCGCGCGGCGCGAGTGGGGCGCGATTCCGCTGCGCGCCCCGCTCGAGGCGCCGGAGGGGCACCCCTACGCGAAGGACCTCGACCTCTTCGGCCGCGCCTCGCTCCTTCAGCTCCTCGGCGGAGCGATGACCGCGCCGGGCCGGATCGCGCTGACGTCGTGGCTCCTCGCCCCGGCGGCGCCGGCGGTGGTGCGCGAGCGGCAGGCGGCGGTCGCGGAGCTCGCGCCGATGACCGAGCTGCGCGAGGAGCTCGCGGCCGGTGCGCGCCTCGCCGGACGAACGCCCATCGCGGAGATGGAGCGGCTCCTCGAGTGGGCGGAGGGGCCCGCCTGGCACCCGCGGGCGACGCTCGTCGCCTGGGGGGCGCGCGCGCTCACCGCGCTCGTCCTCATCGCGCTGGCCGTCGCGGGGACGCCCGCCGGCGCGGGGCTCTGGGTCGCCCCCGTCACCGCCGGCGCGCTCCTCTCGGCGCTCGTCGCGAAGCAGGCGCGCCGCACGATCGACGCCGCGCTCGCGCGCGGCGAGTCGCTGCGGCACTACGCGGCGCTGCTCGAGCGGATCGCTCTCGCGCCGCTCGCCGCGCCGCGCCTCGCGGACCTCCGCGCGCGGCTCGGCGCCGACGAAGCGTGGCAGGACGCGGCGCAGGCGTCCGAGGCGGCGGAGGCGTCGCGCGAGGTCGAGCGGCTCGCCCGCATTGCCGAGTACGCGGCGGTGAAGTACTCCCCGATGCTCTACTTCCCGCTGCAGCTCTTTCTGCTCTGGGACTTCCACGTCGTCGATGCGCTCGAGCGCTGGCGCCGCCGCTCGGGGGCGCGCGTGCGCGGCTGGATCGACGCCGTCGGGGAGGTCGAAGCGCTCGCCGCGCTCGCCGCGCTGCGCCACGACAACCCGGACTGGTGCGTCCCCGAGCTGGTCGAGCGCGGCGCGCCGCGCCTCGAGGCGGAGATGCTCGCCCACCCGCTGCTCGCCGCCGGCGTCCGCGTCGCCAACGACGTCGCGCTCGGTCCGCCGGGCACGGCGCTGCTCGTGACCGGCTCGAACATGTCGGGGAAGAGCACCCTCCTTCGCGCGATCGGGCTCAACGTCGTCCTCGCGCAGTGCGGCGGGCCGGCGTGCGCGCGGCGCCTGCGGATCACCCCGCTCGTCGTCGAGACGAGCATGCAGATCGAGGACTCGCTCGAGCGCGGGCTGTCGCGCTTCATGGCGGAGCTGACGCGGCTCAAGGAGATCGTCGAGACGGCGCGCCGGATCGGGCCGGCGGACGCGGCGGGGGAGGGAGGGCGCCCCGCGCTGCTGTACCTGCTCGACGAGATCCTCCAGGGGACGAACAGCGCCGAGCGGCAGGTGGCGGCGCGGCGCATCATGCGCCACCTTCTCGCGCACCGGGCGATCGGCGCGGTGACGACGCACGATCTCGCGCTCGCCGACGAGCCGGACCTTGCGGCGGCGACGCAACCGGTGCACTTCAGCGAGCAGGTCGAGGAGCGCGACGGCGCCGCGGCGATGACGTTCGACTATCGCCTGCGTCCGGGGGTGGCGACGTCGGTCAACGCGCTGCGCCTGATGTCGCTCGTCGGCCTCGACTGAACCCTGCCGCGCGCCGGTCGCGCGCCGGCTCGCTCCCGCTCGATTCGCGCTGCACTCGCGCGCCACCCGCGCGCCACCCACGTCTCTCGCTCCGGAGGTCGCCGATGGTCCGTCTCCCGTTCGCCCGCAGTGCACCGCTCGTCCGCGTCGTCGTCGCCGCGCTCGCCGCGCTCGCGACCGTCGCCGTCGCCGCTCCCGCGCACGCGCAGTCGGGATCCGCCGCGCCGTCCGCCGCGCCGGCGCGTCCGGCGACGCCGCCCGCCGCGCGTCCCGAGGACGTCGCCTCGATCGATGCGATCCTCGACGTGCTCTACGCCGTGATCTCCGGCGGCGCCGGCGAGGCGCGCGACTGGGATCGGATGCGCTCGCTGTTCCTCCCGGGTGCGCGCCTCATCCCGACCCGCCCGACGCCGAACGGCGGCGCCGCGGCGCGCGTCATGACGCTCGAGGAGTGGATCGCCGGCGTCGAGCCGTTCTTCAAGGAGACGGGCTTCCACGAGCGCGAGATCGGCCGCCGTGTCGAGCGGTACGGCAACGTCGCGCACGCCTTCAGCGCCTACGAGTCGCTCCACGCCCCCGGCGAGCCCGCGTTCCAGCGCGGGGTCAACAGCATCCAGCTCATGAAGGACGGCGGGCGCTGGTGGGTGGTGACGATCTTCTGGGACGCCGAGCGGGAGGGAAATCCGGTGCCCGAGGATCTGATCGGGAAGCCGTAGCGCCGGCGGCTTCGACGTTCGAGCCGCGGAAGTACCGGAGAGCTCGGAGGTGAGCGACCGAACAGAGGATCCTTGCCGTTCGCGGCTCCTCTCCACGCGCTCCGCGGGCTCCGCGCGACGCCACCGAAGCGAGCACGGGGAGCCATCCCTGACGAGATGGCTCCCCGTGCTCGCGAAGCGCCCCGCGCCGGGCTAGTGTCCGCCGGCCTCGGAGGGCCCCGCCTCGCCGTGCGCGGCCGCGGTCCCCATCGCCTCCATCCGCACGTCGGTCGGATGGTGATACGTGCTCGTGTGCAGCCACCACGCTCCGATCACACAGGCGACGGCGAGGGCGACGATGACGCCGGCGAAGCCCCAGCCCTGGTTGAAGTTCCCCTCGATGCGCCGGCTCGGTGGTACGACGTGCAGGTCCGCCACTGGTCGTCTCCTCTGTGATCTGAAGTTCGCCGCGAGCCGGAGCTCGCCCGGTTTCACGTCCGGATTCCGCGCCCGCCTCACCCCGCCGCGAGGACGCGCGACGACGGGCACAGTGCCGCGACGGCGCACCGCTCGCACGCGGGCCGCTTCGCATCGCACACCGCGCGCCCGTGCTCGATGAGCAGGTGCGCGAGCATCGTCCACCGCTCGCGCTCGAACAGCGGCACGAGCGCCTCCTCCACCTTCACCGGATCGGTCTCGCGCGTCAAGCCGAGCCGTCCGGCCAGCCGGCCGACGTGGGTGTCGACGACGATCCCCTCGTTGCGCCCGAAGGCGTTGCCGAGGACGACGTTCGCCGTCTTGCGCCCGACCCCCGGCAGCCGGATGAGCGCCTCCATCTCCGGCGGCACCTCTCCGCCGTGCCGGTCGACGAGCGCGCCGGCCATCCCGATGATCGACTTCGCCTTGTTGCGGAAGAAGCCGGTGCTCCTGATGATCTCCTCGACGTCCTCCTGGCGCGCGGCGGCGAGCGCGGCGGGGGTGGGGTAGGCGGCGAAGAGCGCGGGGGTCACCATGTTCACCCGCTTGTCGGTGCACTGCGCGCTGAGGATCGTCGCGACGAGCAGCTCGAACGGCGTGCGATGGTCGAGCGCGCACCGCGCGTCGGGGTACGTCTCGGCGAGCCGCTCGTAGAGCGCCGCCGCGCGCGACGCGCGGGCCGCGGCCGATTCCCTCGGGCGCCGCGCGCGCGGACGAGTCGCCGGCGCGCGCCGCCGCGGCCCCGTGCCTCCCGTCATCGCGCCGCCTCCCGGCGGCGACGCGCCCGGGCGAGCACCTCGTCGGCGGGGAGGGCGTTCAGCACGTCGCTCGCCTCGAGCCACCCCTTCCGCGCGATCCCGACGCCGATCTCCACGTTGTCGAGTCCGTGCGTCGAGTGCGCGTCCGGGCCGATCTCGACCATCACTCCGAGCTCCTTCGCCCGGCGCAGGTGGCGCCAGTCGAGGTCGAGGCGGTGCGGGTCCGCGTTCAGCTCGACGGCGACGCCGCGCTCGGCGGCCTTCCCGAGCACCGCCTCGATGTCCAGGGCGTACGGCTCGCGCGTCAGCAGGAGCCGCCCCGTCGGGTGGCCGAGGATCGTCACGTGCGGGTCGTCGAGCGCCTTGAGGACGCGCTCCGTCATCTGCGCCTCGTTCATCCCGAAGCGCGAGTGCACCGAGCAGATCACGTAGTCGAAGCTGTCGAGCACCGCCTCGTCGTAGTCCACGCGCCCGCAGGGAAGGATGTCCGCCTCGATCCCCTTGAGGACGCGCACGTCCGTCCGTCCCGCGTTCACGCGCTCGATTTCCTCGTGCTGCCGCGCGATCTGGTCGGCGCGCAGCCCGCCGGCGTAGAACGCCGACTGCGAGTGGTCGGAGATCCCGATGTAGCTCCACCCGCGCTCGCGCGCCGCGTCCGCCATCTCGGCGATGGTCGCCGCGCCGTCGGAGTACTGGGAGTGGCAGTGGAGCACGCCGCGGATGTCGCCGCGCTCGACGAGCGAGGGGAGGGCGCCGCCGGCCGCCGCCGCGACCTCGTCGCCGGTCTCGCGCAGCTCCGGCGCGACGAACTGGAGCCCGGCCGCGGCGTAGAGCGACTCCTCGTCCGGCGTCGGCACGCGCGCGCCGGCCGCGTCGACGAGCGCATCCCCGACGACGCGGAGACCTCGCGCGGCGAGGCGCGCCTCGACCGCGCGCACGTGCTCCTCGCTCCCCGTCGCACGCCAGAGCGCGGTGCCGAACTCCTCGAGGGGCACGCAGTGCAGGTCGAGGAGGGTTCCGTCGACGAAGCGGATCGCCACCGCGCGCTCCCCGCTCCCGGTGACCTCGACGACGCCGGGCGCGTGGCCGAACGACGAGGCCACCGCCTCGGGGCGCCCGTCGCAGGCGGCGACGATGTCCACGTCCCGGATCACCTCGCGCCGGCGGCGCAGCGAGCCGGCGATCTCGGCATGCCGCACGGCGGGGTGCGCGCGCACCGCGCCGACGAGACGCCTCGCCTCGGCGAGCGCGTGCGGGTACAGCACGAGGGCGCCGGTGACCTTCAGGAAGGCGATCCCCTTGAGGATCTTCTCCGCCGTCTTCGGCCCGAACCCCTTCACCTTCGCCAGGCGCCCGTCGCGCGCGGCCTCCTCGAGCTCGTGCAGCGTCTCGATGCCGAGCGCCGCGTGGAGGGCGTGGATCTTCGACGTGCCGAGCCCGGGGACGCGCATCATCTCGAGCAGCCCCTCCGGCGTGTCCTCGCCGAGCTGCTGGAGGTAGTCGGACTCGCCGTGCCGCACGAGGTCGTCGAGCACCGAGAGCGTCGCCGGGCCGACCCCCTTCAGCCGCGCGAGCTCGCCGGAGCGGTGCAGCGGCGCGATGTCGTCCGCGTCGAGCGCGAGCACCGCCTTCGCCGCCGTCTCGTACGCCCGCGTCTTGAACCGCCCCTCTCCGCGCAGCTCGAGGAGCGCGGCGATCTGGGAGAGGGCGTGGGCGGCCGTGCGGGAGTCCATGGAGGGAAACTACGGGGACGGGGGACGGGGGACGAGGGACGGAGCTCCGGGGACGAGGGACGGGGGACGAGAAACTCACCGTCGACTCCCGTTCCGGTCCCCGGTCCCCGGTCCCCAGCCGGTCCCCCGTCCCCTCCAGCCCCGGTCCCTAGCTCTCCACCCCCGCCACCTCTCGGAGCCGGCCGATCAGGTCGTGGAGCTGCTTCTCCGTCAGGTCGATCTCCTGCGCCGCGCCCTCCATGTCGAGGAGCCCGGCGCGCATCGAGAGCGCGACCTGGTTGAGATAGCGGATCTTCGCGAGGATCTCCTCCGTCACCTTGCGCAGACCGAGGAAGCGGCGCTTCTCGGCGAGGGCGCGCAGGTAGCGCTGCTTCAGGTCCTCGGCGCGCAGCCGGCGCGCGTGCGCGATGACGTCCTCGCGCGTGTCGCCCGGGATCGCGCCGCGATCGGGAAGCCCCGCATCGTCCCACCCCTCCTCGATGAACCAGAGTCGTCCGACGTACTCGATCCCGTCGAAGGCGATCCGCACCGAGACGTTGAAGCGCTTTCCATCGAGCTCGATCGAGGCGATGTGCGGCTGGGGGGCGTCGTTGAGGTTCGCCATGAGTCAGCTCGCCAGCGCGTCGGTGGCGCGGAGGAAGGAGGTGATGGCCTCGAAGAGCTCGTCCGGACGCTCGACGTAGGGGACGTGACCCGTGTCCTCGAGAATGACGAGCCGGGCCCCCAGCGCGTCAGCGGCCGCCTGGGAGGACTCGAGGGGGATCGGGTCGTCCCGGCCGTGGACGACGAGCGCCGGCAGCTCGAGCGACCGGAGGTCGGCGCGCAGGTCGAAGTCGCCGAGGCTCTCCCAGATGGACTGCTGCACTCGCCCGACGACGCGGAAGGGCGTGAGGTCGCGCGCACGCCCGGGGTCGGCGAAGTAGCCGGCGACGCTCAGCTCGAAGCTCCGCTGCCGGTAGGCCTCGGGGTCCCGCTCGCGGAGCCCGGAGGCCGCGAGCTCGTCGCGCAGCGCGGCGACGGCGGGACCGCGCTGCCGCTCGGCGAACGCGCGCTCGAAGCGCTCGCGCAGCTCGCGCGTCACCGGCGCGGGATCGACGAGGACGAGGCGGCGCACGGGGACGAGCGCCGCGTCGCGCGCGGCCTCGATCGCGGAGAGCATCGCGAGCAGCCCGCCCCAGGAGTAGCCGACGATGGTCAGCGGCTCGAGCCGCAGCTCGCTCGCGACGCGCCCGAGGTCCTCGACCTGGGTGCGCCAGGTGATCGGCGCACGGTCGTCCGTCTTCGACCGCCCGCCGCCGCGCTGGTCGTAGAGGACCAGCTCGCGCTCCTCGGCGAGCCGCAGCATCTGCGGCAGGAGGTAGTCGTGGCTCGCGCCGGGTCCACCGTGGAGCACGAGGAGACGCGGCGCGCCGTGCGGGCCGTACGCCACCCAGTGCAGCGGGACGGACGTCGTCGACGTGACGCCGCTGTCGCGTGGCGGCGGGATCGGGTTCGGCACGGGAAGGCGAGAGAGTTCGCGAGGGCGACGATCGGCACGTCGCCACCGGTCGCGGCGCCGCGAGCGCCAAAGCTGTACGAGCCCCACGCTCCGCGCAACGCCGCGGCGTGTGAGCAGGGTCACACCGCCAACCGGCCCGAGGCGTGCAGTTCGTGCCGAGTTCAGGAGATGGGTGGGGAACGGCGCACTTCGGCGATAGCTTCCCCGGACGACACGCGCCCCTGGCATGCCGGCGGCACGACTCGACACCGACCGACATCGGAGAACGTCATGTTCCGAAAGCTGCTCTCGACCTCCGACGAGCGGGTCCTCCTCCTGATCCGGCTCGCCCTCGGCATCGTGATGTTCCCGCACGGCGCGCAGAAGGCGCTCGGCTGGTACGGCGGGGGCGGCATCGACGGAACGATCGGCTTCTTCGGGCAGATGGGGATCCCCGCGTTCCTCGCGATGATGGTGATCGCCGCGGAGTTCGTCGGCTCGATCCTGCTCGTCGTCGGCTTCCTCGGCCGCGTCGCCGCGTTCGGCATCGCCTGCGTGATGCTCGGCGCGACGATCATGGTGCACGTCCCGAACGGCTTCTTCATGAACTGGTCGGGGCAGCAGGCGGGCGAGGGCTTCGAATACCATATCCTCGCGCTCACGCTCGCCGTGGTGATCATGTGGCGCGGCAGCGGCGCCGCCTCGATCGACCGCGCCCTGACGCACAGCACGTTCGTGGGGGAGACGCGGGTGTCGGGGTACGGCGGGCGCTAGGGCCCGGGCGCTCGGCAGTAGGGCCGGCCCTCGGCCCTCGGCGCTCGGCGGGGCGGACGGGTTCGTGGGCGGGGGGAGGCATCTCTTCGGGGATGGCTCCCCCTGTTGCTTTGTGCTGCACGCGGAGGCGCGGAGATCCGCGGAGCAAGGTGCCGTGTGCGGGGCGAGTGCGTTGCGCCACGAGCCGTGAACTGCTTTGGGGGACCTGCTCGTCAGTCACCCCTCATCGCGCCGGCGCACGAGACCGTATGGGCGCACCCCCCAACACAATTGGCCCCGCCGCGACGACGCCCCGGCGCGCACCGTTCGCCTCGTACGAAAAAGAAATCGGATGCATCCGATTCCCCTCGTCGTCGATGCCGGCCCGCGCGGCCGTCGTCTCTCCCGCTGGTCGATGCCGGCCCGAGCGGCAGTCCTCCGCGGATCTCCACGCCCTCCGCGTGAAACACACCGCCACCAGTCGGAGCCGTCGCACCGACGACCCCGCCAGGCGCGCCAGCCTCGCCGCCCCGCCGAGCGCCGAGCGCCCAGAACCAGGTCCCGCCCCCTCACACGAACATCCCCGCCACCCGAACCGTCCCCACGTGCGCGGCGACGGTGTCATCGATGTTCCGCCCGTAGCCGCCCGCGATCGTCACCGCGACCGGAATCCCGACGTCCCGGCACGACTCGAGCACCATCGCATCGCGCCGCGCGAGCCCGTCGAAGGTGAGGCGCAGGCGGCCGAGTCGGTCACCCTCGTGCGCGTCGGCGCCGGCGAGATAGACCACGAGGTCGGGCGACGACTCGGCGAGCACGCGGGGGAGCGCGCGGGCGAGCTCGTCGAGGTAGCGCGCATCGTCGCAGCCGTCCGGGAGCTCGATGTCGAGCCGGCCGGGCACCTTGTGGAAGGGGAAGTTCCGCTCGCCGTGCATGCTGAAGGTGAAGACGGTCGCGTCGCCGGCGAAGATCGCGTGCGTCCCGTTTCCCTGGTGGACGTCGAGGTCCACGATCGCCGCGCGCGCGACGCGTCCGTCGCGCTGCAGCCGACGGATCGCGACGGCGGCGTCGTTGAAGACGCAGAACCCCTCGCCGTGTCCGGGAAAGGCGTGGTGCGTCCCGCCGGCGAGGTTGACGGCGACGCCGTCGCGCAGCGCCGCCTCCGCCGCCTCGCACGTGCCGCCGACGGCGCGGAAGGAGCGCTCCACGAGGTGCTCCGACCAGGGGAGGCCGATGCGCCGCATCGCCGCATCGTCGAGCGTCCCCTCGACGAGCGCGCGGACGTACGCCGGCTCGTGGGCGAGCAGGAGGTCGTCGAGCGCGACACGTGCGGGCTCGTGCATTCGCTCGGGCGCGACGAGCCCCTCGGCCAGCACGCGCTCGCGGAGGAGCGCGTACTTCGCGATCGGGAAGCGGTGCCGCTCGGGGAGCGGGATGACGTAGCGGGCGGAGCTCCAGGCGTGCAGGGGCATGCGTGCGGGACGAGGGGCTGCGACGGGAGTGCGAAGCGCAGGACGGATCGATTGTTGCGGACGAGCACGCTTTGTCGCAGCGGGCGGCTCCCGGCGCGCATGTTGCGCATGTCGGGAGCCCCGACTCATGTAAACGACGGAGGACGTAATGCCGAACGACGACACGCGCGAGCTGCCCGACGAGCGGAAGCAGCCGCGCAGCGGCGCCGGAACGAGGGCGATGCGCGCCGAGCGCCTGCGCGCCGAAGAGGAGGCGCGTGCCGCCGAGGAAACGAGCGCGGACGAGGCGAGCGCGGCCGAGGCGCGCGCGAAGGAGCGCTCCGTCATCCCCGGCCCCCGGAGCTTCGCCGGCGAGAACATCGCCGCGACGGCCGACGAGCAGACGCGGGACCGCACGACGCGCCGCGGACCCGGCCCGCAGGACGACGTGCAGGCCTCGGACCGGATCCCGCCCGCGCTCTCCGACGACGTCGAGCGGAAGGACTGACCGCTACGGCGTCGGCGCCGCGGCGGTCGTCGCGGTGCCGGCCGGGGCGGCGCGCACCACCTCGCCCCCCTTCATCACGAACAGCGGGCGCTCCATCACCCGGATGTCGGCGAGCGGGTCGCCGGGCACGGCGACGACGTCGGCGAGCTTGCCCGGCGCGAGCGTCCCGATGCGGTCCTCCCAGCCGAGCAGCCGCGCGCCGTTCCGCGTTCCGGCGACGATCGCATCCATCGGCGACATGCCGCCCCACTCGACGAGCAGGATGAACTCGCGCCCGTTCGTCCCGTGCGGGATGACGCCGGCGTCGGTGCCGAGCGCGATCGGCACGCGGTGCCGGACGGCGAGACGGATGCCGCGCCGCATGCCGGCCGCGGCGGCCCGCGCCTTCTCCGCGCGGAGCCCGGTGAGCACGCCGCTCTCCGCCGCCCGCTCCACCGCCTCGCCGGCCATCAGCGTCGGCACGAGCCACGTGCCGCGCTGCGCCATCAGCTTCGCTCCTTCCTCGTCGAGGAAGGAGCCGTGCTCGATCGAGGCGACGCCCGCGCGCGTCGCGATGACGATCCCCTCGGCGCCGTGCGCGTGCGCGGCGACCTTCCGCTCGTGGCGCGCCGCCTCCTCGACCATCGCGCGCATCTCCTCGTCCCCGTACTGCGTGACGCCGACGGCATCGACCTCCGAGAGGACGCCGCCGGTCGCGCACGTCTTGATGACGTCGGCGCCGTACTTGAGCTGGTACCGCACCGCGGTGCGGATCTCGGCGGGGCTGTCGGCGATCCCCTCCGCGGCGCCGCGCTCGTTGATCCCGGGGCGCCACCCGTTGTCGTCGCAGTGACCGCCGGTGATCCCGAGCGAATGTCCGGCGGCCTGCATGCGCGGGCCGCGCACCTTCCCCTCCTCGATCGCCTGCCGCAGCGCGAGGTCGTCGAAGCGCGGCGCGCCGAGGTTGCGGATCGTCGTGAAGCCGGCCATCAGCGTTCGCTCGGCGTTGGGAACGGCGAGGATCGCGTCGATCCCCTCGAGATCGCGCACGGATGCGAGATCCTGCCGCGGGTCGCCGAGGACGCGTCCGGTGATGTGCGTATGCGCATCGACGAAACCCGGGAGGAGCGTCGCGTCGCCGAGGTCGATGCGACGCGCGCCGGCGGGGATCGCGACGCTCCCCTCGCGTCCGACGGCGACGATCCGGTCGCCGCGCACGACGACGACGCCGTTCGTCACGGCCGCCGCACCCGTGCCGTCGAGGAGCCGCGCGGCGCGGATGACGATCGGCGTGGTGTCGCGCGCGGCGGCGCCCTGGGCTCGCGCCTCCGACGGCGACGCGAGGGCGATCGTGGCCGCGAGGAAGGTCGCGACCGGATGATGGCCGATCGGCGATGGATGCTGGCGCATCGTGCGTGATCTCCGGTGAAGGTGAGGGCATCGCGACGGATTCGACGAATCGCGCCTCGCTAGCGGGAAGATCTTCGCGTACGCCGCCCGGATGCGAAAGAGGGGCGAGCGCCCACCGGCGTCGGTCCGGGCAGCTACGAAAAAGGATCGGATGCATCCGATCCATCGGATGCATCCGATTTCCTGTTTCGTTCGAGCAATGACCCGCGCGTTTCGGTCGGTTCCGCTCGGCGGGCGAGACGACCGTGGCGCGGCGACTCCGCCGCTATCGCCTTCCGCGCGCCGTCAGCTTGGCCTCGACCGTTACCCGCTCGCCGCCGCGCAGCACCACGATGCGCACGACGTCGCCCGGCTCGTTCGCGTAGAGCGCGTCCGTGTACGAGTAGAGGTCCTTCACCGGCTTTCCGCCGAGCTCGACGACCACGTCGCCGGCGCGCAGCCCCGCCTCGTCCCCGGGGCTCCCCGGCGTCACCCCCGTGATGCGCAGCCCGTTCCCCTCGCCCGCGGCCATGTCGGGAATCGTGCCGAGATAGACGCGGTTCGAGTTCGTCGAGGGCCCCGACGCGACGGGCGCCGCGCTCCGCTGATACGTCAGCGGCGACGGACGGTCCGCGATCTCGCGGGCGATCCGCTCGGCGAGGTCCACCACCCGGGCCATCCCGGCGGCGTTCACGAGCGGGGCGTCGTCCGTCGCCCGATGATAGTCCTCGTGCAGGTCGGTGAAGAAGTGGAGGACGGGGATCCCCTTCCCGTAGAACGAGCTGTGGTCGGACGGGCCGAAGCCGTCGCCGACCGCGCTGATCGCGAAGCCGGCCGCCGCGTTCGCCGAGTCCACGATCGCCGGGAGCTCGGTCGCCGAGGCGACGCCGTAGACGATGAGCCGGTCGTCGCGGAGCCGGCCGATCATGTCGAAGTTGAGCATCGCGCGCACGCGGTCGAGCGGCACCGGCGGGTGCTCGACGAAGTGCTGGGAGCCGAGCAGGCCGAGCTCCTCGCCGCTGAAGGCGACGAAGACGACCGAGCGCGCCGGCGGGCGACGCGAGAGCAGGCGCGCGAGCTCGAGCACCGCCGCCGTCCCCGAGGCGTTGTCGTCGGCGCCGTTGCGGATCGCGTCGCCCGCGCCCGGGTCGAGCGCGCCGTTCGTGCCGCGGCCGAGGTGGTCGAAGTGCGCCCCGACGACGACGTACTCGTGGCGGAGCGCCGGATCGCTCCCGCGGAGGATGCCGACGACGTTTCGCGTCGGCAGCTCCCACGGCTGCTCGCTGTGGGCGAGCGCGGCGGAGCGGGCGGTGAAGGGCTGGGCGTAGCCGGCGAGGCAGGAGGAGGCGCCGTTCGACGACGCCGGGCACCCGGCGCTCCCGGCGAGCGGCGCCTCGAGGCCGAGCGCCTGGAAACGCCTGGCCACGTACAGCGCCGCGCTGTCGTTGCCGGGGGAGCCCGTCGCCCGTCCTTCAAGAGCATCGGCGGCCAGCCACGACACATCCCGGCGGAGGGCGGCGGAATCCGCGACGGCGGGTCCGGCGTCCGGGGCCGGTCGTGCCGGCGTTCCCGACGGCTGGCAGGCGGCGACGAGGAGCGCGCCGGCGACGAGACGGACGGAGCGGCGAAGGTCGGGCGTACGCATCGGATCGAGGATTGGGAGAACGAGAGCCTGGTCGAATATTAATGGATTATTCCGTCACCTTCGCACGCCATTTCTCGCGCCTCGTCTGGTTGCTCCTCAACCAGCCGGGGAGCATCGACGAGCAGAAGGCGGCGCTCCGCGCCGTCGTGACCGTCTCGAGGGAGGGTCACGTCACCCTCTCGATCGTGGACTGGCGCCTCGTCGTCAACGGTGCGCCGCTCCCGGAGGCGCTCACCGGCGTGCAGGACCTGACGGCGCAGCTCATCGGACACGCGGTGCGCGAGATGACGGCGGCGAAGGGCGCGACCGCGGCCGACCTCCTCGGCGCGGCCCGCGCGCTCGCCGCCGAGCCGGTGCCGGGTGACGGCGGCGCGGCGCTGCGCGCGCAGATCGGCGCGCTCGGCGCGAAGACGATTCACGTCGAGGTACAGCCGCTCGGAGCGCCCGTGTCGCCCCCCCGCCACGCGAGCGTCCCGACCGCCATCGCGGCGCCGAAGCGTCCATCGCCCCGGCCCGCCGCCGCGCCCGCCGCGGCGGCGCCGAGCGCCGCGCCATCGCCGGGGGATCTCGGCATCCAGACCGAGGAGGTCAGCGGCAGCTACCTCGTCTTCGCCGCGGTCCAGCAGCCGAAGGGATCGCCGCAGGAGCTCGTTGCGCGGCTCGATGCGACGAGGTCGGTGGCGGCCGTCTCGCGGACACTCGACGAGCTCGTGACGATGGCCGAGACGGCGGCGCGCGACAACAAGGTCGACACCGTCGCCACGCTCTTCCACGCCGCCGTCTCGCGCGAGGAGCGCGTCGCGGACGCGGAGCTCAAGCGCGCCTACAACATGGCGCTGCGCCGGCTCACGAAGCCGACGCTGCTGCGCCCCGTGGCATCGCTCCTCCCGCGCCGCCGCGACAAGGCCGACGAGTGCATCGCCGTGCTGACGCGCGCGGGCGAGGATGGCGCGGACGCGCTCATCGAGCAGCTGACGCAGGCGCAGTCGCTCGGCGACCGCCGCATCTTCTTCGACGCGCTCGTCTCGCTGAAGGCGGGCGTCGCGGCGCTGATCCACATGCTCGGCGACGCGCGCTGGTACGTGGCGCGCAACGCCGCCGACCTGCTGGGCGAGATGCAGGCGCCGGAGGCCGAGGCGCCGCTGACCGAGATGCTCAAGCACGACGACGACCGCGTGCGCCGCGCCGCCGCCAACGCGCTCGCCAAGATCGGCACGCCGAAGGCGGTGCAGGGCCTGCACGTCGCGCTCAAGGACTCGTCACCCGACGTGCGCAAGCAGGCCGCGTCGGGCCTCGCGCTGCGGAAGGGGCAGAAGTCGGCCAACACGCTGAGCCGCGCGCTCGACGACGAGGCGGACGCCGAGGTGCAGCTGG
>DASUSM010000037.1:0-8257 GCA_036375115.1 Gemmatimonadaceae bacterium
GTCGCGTTCCGCGCGCGCAGCACCTCGTCGTCCTCGGCGATGCCGATCGTGTCCTGGACCCACTGGAGCGTGATCGACGGATCGAGCGCGCGAAGCGAGCGGAGGACGGCGTGGTCGAGCGCGACGGCCACCGCCTGCGGCCAGCGCTCCGCGCCGTCGCGCCCGCGCATCACCGCCGGCCGCGGGAACTTGACGAAGATCGGTTGCGTGAAGTGCGGGTGGCGAACCATCAACTGTCCCTTCTCGAGCGTCGCGAGCTTCGTGCGCGTCGCCGGGCTGAGAACGGCGTACCCCGGCGTCGCGAGCTCGTCGGCATCCATGCGCCCGTAGAGCGCCGTCCCCGAGTTGCCGACGACGCGACGATGGACCTGCGAGCGGAACTGCTGCGCCCCGAACAGCACGAGGCCGAGATAGCGGCCCCGCTCGGCGATGTCCAGCAGCATCTTGCGGACGTAGGTGTCCTGCCCGTCGCTCGGCGCATACTTGTTGAGCTCGTCCACGAAAACGACGACGTGGCTCACGCCGAGGTCGCGCCGCTCGAGGTGCTCGCGGAGCTTCGAGACGATGCGCGCGAAGATCAGGTCCTGCGCGTCCTCCTCCAGCGACGCGACGTCCACCACGTACACCGAACGGTCGGCAAAGCTCCCGAACGGCAGGTCGCTGACGGTGCCGTCGTCGGCGACGAGCCCCTTGCACCGCGTCGAGATGTTCGAGAGACGGTTGCGGACCTTGCGGATCGTCGCCACGTGGTGGGTGCGCCAGCTCTGATCGTCCTTCCGCTCGAGGGCGCGCAGCACGTCGCGGAACCACCCCTCCAGGTCGGCGAACGACTGCACCGTGTGCGGGCGCTCGAGCATCGGATCGGTGAACGTCCGGTCGAGGACGTTCTCCTTGATGAAGTCGATCAGCGCATCGGCCTTCGCGTCGACGTCGTCCTTGTTGAGCAGGACCTCGGCGTACTGGAGCACCTCGCGCAGCCCCCACGTCAGCGGGGTGACGTTGTCGAGGAGCGCCTCGTTCGAGCGCAGCGTGTTGAGCGAGAAGCCGTCGGACTTGAACGGGGCGAAGTACTCGACGCGGTCGAAGGGACGCGGGTCGACGCCGCACTTCTCGTAGAGGTGCCGGTCGCGCTCGTCGAGGATCCCCGGCTGGTCGAGGTAGCAGAGGTCGGGGCCCTTCACGTTGAACGCGACCGCGGCGATCGACCCCTTCGAGGCCGGGAAGTGCTGGAAGAGCGAGGCGAGGAGCCACTCGACCGCGCTCGTCTTCGTCGCCAGCCCGGAGACGCCGCTGATGTTCAGGTGCGCCGCCTCCGGCCCGACGAGGAAATCGGCGTCGACGTAGATCGGGCTCTCCGTCCCGCCGGCGTGGTAGACGCCGATCGGAATCCCCGTGCTCGCGCCCGGCCTGAGGTAGCCGTCCATGCGCAGCGCCGTCTGGACGTCGGACTCCTCGGCGAGGAAGACCTCTCCCATCGGTACCGGCTGGAGCGGCTCCTCGGGGAGCTGCCGAAGCACGGCGGCCGTGTACAGCCGGATCTCGGCGCGCTCGGTGTGCGCGAGCGCCGCCCGCTCGGGAGTCCCGTCGTGCCCGATGACGTCGTGCAGCGGGCTCTGCAGATCGGTGTAGCTGAACCCCTCGACGACGATGCCGTAGATGCGCGGGATCTGCCCCATCACCGCCTGCGTCCCGTCCACACGGACGATCGTGCCGATGCCGACCGGGGCGTCGAGCGCGGTCCAGAAGTGGAATTCGTGCGGCGTGTTCGGTCGCCGCTCGGTGGCGACGACGCGGCCAAGAGGGGAAGGCATCGGTGAGATGAGGCTGCGGAAGGAACGGCTCAGGGCGAAGGTGCGAGGGTCAGGGTTGCGCCAGAGGCATCGCGACGGTCGTTCGAGCCCAGGGCTGCCCCGAGGCCTGGCACCCGGGCGCTTCACATCACCGACCGGAGATACTCCTCACAATCTCGCACGCCGTACACCATCTTGTCCCACCGCGCGTCGGGCAGGGAGAGCGGCGCGACCTCGGCGAGGATCCAGCGAGACACCTCGTCAGCGCGGCGGGCGACCGACTCGGGGCTCGCGGCACGGTCCGGGGCGGCGATCTCGACGCGGACGAGCCCCCAGAGCGGATCCCGTCCCGATGGATCGCGGAGGCGCAGGTACCAGCTCGCGACGACGCTGCGCCGCGCCGAGGTGATGCGGAAGACGGAGCTCCGCCACCCCCGCGGAAGCGCGAGGACCTCGCCGAGCGCGTCTCCCTCGGCGTAGAGGGTGCGGTGGCTCTTGATGACGCCGGCCACACAGCTCGCCTGCGCGATCGTCTCGCTCCCGCTGATCCCGCCGTCGATGAACAGCATCCCCGGGTTCAGCGCGCACCAGCGGGACGCGAGCGAGGTCTCGAGCCGCTCGCGATCCTCCTGCACGAGGTGCACGGCGCGCTCGAGGAGCGCGAAGGGGTGCGCGCCGGGCGGCTCGCGGCTCGGGTGCGGCGCGGTCGTGTCGACGACGCCGCCGGGAAACGCCGCCTCCAGCCCCGCCGCCCCCGCAGCGTCGAGCCGGGCGAGCGGCGCGTAGACGCGCGGCTGCACGGCGTGCTGCCACGTGCACATGCGCCGGTTGCGCCGCTCGCGGACGACCGCGCCGACCGTGCCGTGGACGATCGGCACCCCCTGCTCATAGGCGATGACGCGGCTCTGCTGGGTGCCGTCGAGAAACGCGGCGAAGCCGGGAGCGGGCTCGCCCTCGACGCGCCGCCCGCGCAGCGTCGTGCCCTCGATGACGGTCGCGCCGATCGTGCGAGGCGACTCCTGCGGGGGCTGCTGCCGCTCCAGCGGCAGGGCGTCCCCGGTGACCCCGGCGGTTCCGCGCTCCGACAGATAACGCATTACCGCACGGAGGCTTGGATCACCGGAGCCGGGGGTCCGCGCGTGCGCCCGCTCCATGGTCGGCGGCGCCCCGCTCAGCCCAGGGCCCGCGGAGCGGCGGGAAGCGTTGCGAACCGCTTTCTCCACCGTCTATTCACCATGACGCGGGCGCTGCTCATCGCGACCATCCTAATGGTCGCCTCCGGCTGTGACAAGGCGAGAGAGCTGGCGGGCGGCGGGACTCGGGCGCAGGCGGCGGAACCCTCCGCCCCGCGCACCAACCTCGCCGCGCGCCCCGACGTCCTGTACCAGGTCTTCGGCGAGCGCGAGGACCCGCGGATGATCCCGCTCGCCATCGTCGAGAACGGCGCGCTCCGCCGCATCAACCTCGACGCCGAGGGGTGGAGGCGCTTCGACGCGCTCTACCAGAAATCCGGCACGTCCTACCCGATCTACCGCGACGGACAGCCGGCCGGCACGCTGACCATCCGGCAGGGGATGTGGGAGCGTCCGAGTGCGCCCGTCTACTCCCTCCCGAACTGCGAGCTCCTCACCCCGCTCTCGGCCGTCTCGCTCAAGGCGACGGGGAGACTCGGATACACGGTCGAGTTCCTCGCCTCGACGGCGCGCATTCGCGCCCTCGCGACCGGCTCGCGCCTCGACCGCGGGCGCGTCGAGCAGCTCGGACGCGACGTCGGCCGGCAGGTCGCCGGCAAGGCCGGGATCGATCCGTCGGAGCTCGATTCGCTCGACTTCTCGGCGGTCGCCGTCACGACCGGCGCGACGCAGGAGCCGACGATCGTCGCGACGTTCATCGACCCCCGTGCCTCGGAGCGCGCCGGGACCGACGAGCGGATCATCGGCGTCTTCGCGATCGCCGATGCCGCCGCCGACGGCGAGTATCGCCCCTCCTTCACGCACGTCATCGACGGACCGGCCGTCTCCGCCCAGACCCGGCGCTTCGTGGACCACCTCGACGTCAACTCGGACGGGGTGAGCGAGATCGTCCTCGAGTCCTCCGGCGATCCCGAGGGTGCGCACCTGCTCGTGCTCGGCCACCAGGGCGGTCGCTGGAAGGAGACCTTCAGGAGCTCGCCGAGCTGGTGCCTGGACGAGCGAGGCCGGTAGCGACGCCGACGGCGATCCCGTCGTGGATGCCGAGCACGATGCTCGTCAGCCGCGCGTCGCCCGCCAGCTTTCGATTGAACTCGCGCACGCCGCGTGTGGCCGGATCGTCGGCCGCCGGGTCGAGCACTCGCCCGCCCCAGAGCGCGTTGTCGGCGACGATGAGGCCGCCCGGGCGGACGAGACGGAGCGCCCACTCGAGGTAGGTCGGCAGCGGCTCCTTGTCCGCATCGAGAAAGACGCCGTCGAAGCGCTCGCCGTCGAGCGCGGGGAGCATGTCGAGGGCGCGCCCGACGCGCACCTCGACGCGGTCCTCCACCATCGCGCGCCGGAGCCAGCGCCGGGCGAACTCGGCGTGGCGCGGCTCGCACTCGAGTGAGACGAGCCGGCCGTCGGAGGGGAGCGCACGCGCCATCCAGATCGCCGAGTAGCCGCCGAGCGTTCCGACCTCGAGGACGCGGCGTGCGCCGACAGCGGCGAGGAGCACCTGGAGCAGCCGGCCGGTGTCCGGCGTGATCGAGATCGGCGGGAGCCCGGTGCGATCCGCCTCCTCGCGCAGCGCGAGCAGCGTCTCGTCCTCGCGCGCGAACAGGCCGCAGACGTACTCGCCGGTCTCGTCGCGCATCGCCGGCGCTCGCTACGCCGCGGCCGCGCTCATTCGACCCCGATGTCCCACGCCTGCTCGAGGTCCGACCGGGAGTAGGCGCGGAAGGCGGTGAGCGTCGTCGTGCGGACGAGCCCCTCGATCGTCGGGAAGACCTCCGTGACGACCTTCGCGATCTGCTCGTACTCGGCGACGCGCACGATGACGACGAGGTCCCAGTCGCCGGAGACGGAGTAGACCTCGCGAACGCCGTCCACGCCGGCGAGGCGGGTCGCCACCTCCGGGATGCGCTTCGGCTCGGCTCTGACGAGTACGATGGTCGTGATCACGCGACTCCGGGAAGCGGTGGGACGTTGAGGAGCCAGACGCCGGCGAGGCGGTTGCGCGCGTCGACGTCGAGCAGGAGGTCGCTGGCGAGGCGGATCGTGCGCGTGCGGCGCGGCGCGCCGATGCGGAAGTGGATGGTGCGCTCGTCCTCGTCCGTCTCGGCGACGAGCGGCTGATCCACCTCGAGCGCGGCGATCGCGTCGGGGGACTCGTCGGTGGGGACGACGACGCGCGAGAACTCGGCGACCGCCGGCGGCGCGAGCCGGCCGACAGTGCGCAACTCCGGCCAGACCGCGACCTCGACGCCGCGAATGCCGCCCCGCGCGACGTCGAAGACGAGCCAGGACCCGTCGCCGCCCTGCACGTCCACGGAGCCGGAGAGCCCCGTGCCTTTCTCCCCGGCCGCTGGCTCGCGCACCGTGGCGGTGAGGATCTCCGTGTCGGCGTCCCACCGGTAGTCGAGCGGGGGCGGCGTGCCGCTCGCGCTCTCGATCTGCACGCTGATCTGCATGCGCTTCCTCGAAGGTCGGCGGCCGAATCTCGGCCGCGCGGATCGTCGGTGCGAGCCCGTGGCATCGCGCGCGCCATCGCGCCGACGCGTGGCCGGCCCGGGCAATGTGACGCGGGAAGCGGAATGCGGGAAGAGGGACGCCGCGGCGCGCCGGAACATTCGACGCCGACCGCGCATCCCGGCGCCGCGACGGCGCCGCGGTGCAGGAGCGATGGGGCCCGGCTATACTTCATGCTCTGCCCACGGATGCGCGGCCGGTCGGCCGCGACCCATCCCTCCGGGCGAATGGCAGCGAGGCACTCGTGGTGGACCAGGACGAACGCGAACCCGCGCCGACCGTCGCGCGCAACTCCAACGTCATCTACACCCTCCCGCACGACCACGCGGCGATGGCGCAGATCGTCACCGCGCCGCTCGAGCGGGTCGATTCGGAGCAGGAGGCGACGCAGCTCCTCGTCATCACGCCCGACGTCGAGACGGCGGTCGCGCTCGCCGGCACCGCGGTGCGCATCGCCGGGGACCGCGGACTCGACATCCTTCCCGTGACGTCCGCGCGCCGCGGCGCGCGGCTGCTCGCCGATCGCGCCGCGCACGTCGTCGTCGGCCCCCCGGCCGAGCTCCTCGCGCTGCTCCAGCGTGCCTCGCTGAAGCTCGATGCGCTGCGCGGCATCGTGCTCGCGTGGGCGGACGAGCTGATCGCCGTCGGCGCGACGGAGGCGCTCGAGACGATCATGGGCGAGGCGCCGAAGGAGGCCGCGCGCGTCGTCGCGACGGCGACGATGACGCCGGGCGTCGAGGAGCTCATCGAGCGCTATGCGCGGCGCGGGCGGCGCGTCGGCGAGCCGGCGGGCTCGGACGAGGTCGCACCGCGCGCGCTCCGCTATCTCGGCACGCCGCCGGGCGCGCGCGGCACCTCACTGCGCCGCCTGCTCGACCAGCTCGACCCCGCCGCCGCGGCCGTCTACGTGCGCTCCGCGGCCTCGGAGGAGGAGGCCGCACACGTGCTGCGCAGCCTCGGCTACCGATCCGGCGACGCCGTCCGCGTGACGCGCGGCGCGGCCGCCGACGATGCCGGCCTCGTCGTGCTCTACGACCTGCCGGCGAACCGCGTGGAGCTCCAGGAGGTCGTCTCGGCAGCGCCACGGGCGACGATCGTCGCGCTGGCGCAGCCGCGGCAGCTCCCGACGCTTCGCGCGCTCGCCGGCGGCGCCGCGGTCGCCGCGCTCGCCCTGCCGGGGGTCGCCGACGCGGCGCGCGCGCAGGACGATCGCATGCGGCAGGAGCTCCGCGCCGTGCTCACGGACGAGCCGCCGACGCGCGAGCTGATCGCGCTCGAGCCGCTCCTCGACGAGTTCGACGGCGTCGAGCTCGCCGCCGCCGCGCTCCGCCTCCTCGAGCGCGAGCGCTCGCGCTTCGAGCGCTCTACCGCCGGTCAGGCGGCGACGGCGGCCGCGGACGCGCAGTGGACGCGCATCTTCATCAACGTCGGCACGAAGGATGGCGTGCGCGCGGGCGACCTCGTCGGCGCGATCGCGGGAGAGGCGGGGATCCCCAGCGGCCAGATCGGGAAGATCGAGCTGCGCGAGACGCACGCGCTCGTCGAGATCGCCGCGCCGTCCGCCGAGGCGGTGGCGTCGAAGCTCACCGGGCGCGAGATCCGCGGGCGGCGCGTCGTCTCGCGGGTGGACACGGACCGTCCGGCCCGTGACGGCGCCGAGCGTTCCTCGCGCGGCGAGCGCCCGTCGCGCGGCGAGCGCCCGATGCGGAGCGACCGGGGCGATCGCGGGGAGCGTGCGCCGCGCGGCTCCTACGCCGCGCGCGACCGCGGGGACCGCCCGGACCGCGGGGATCGCGGCGAGCGGGCGCCGCGCGGCCGGTTCGAGCGGAGCGACCGGGGGGAGCGGACCGGACGCGGGGATCGGGAGGGCGGACGTCGTCCGCCGCGCACGCGCGAGTGACCGGAGGCCAGCACTTTTACAGCTCCGGCGGATGGATCGAGGTCATCGCCGGGGTGATGTTCAGCGGGAAGAGCGAGGAGCTGATGCGCCGCGTGCGGCGCGCGGTCATCGCGCGCAAGCGCGTCCAGGTCTTCAAGTCGCACCTCGACGACCGCTACGCCGGTCTGTTCGCCGTGTCCAGCCACGACGGACGCTCCCTCGAGGCGATCCCGGTGGACTCGTCCGAGCAGATCGCCGGGCGCATCGACCCCACGGCGCAGGTGGTCGCGATCGACGAGGCGCAGTTCCTCGATCGCGGCATCGTCGAGCTCGCGTCGTCGCTCGCGGCGCGCGGGCGCCGCGTCATCCTGGCCGGCACCGACACCGACTTTCGCGGCGAGCCGTTCGGCCCGATGGCGGAGCTGCTCGCCGTCGCGGAGGTCGTGGACAAGCTCCACGCGATCTGCGTCATCTGCGGAAGCCCGGCGAGCCGCAACCAGCGCCTGATCGGCGGGACGCCCGCGCCGTACGACTCGCCGGTGATCATGGTCGGCGCGGCGGAGTCGTACGAGGCGCGCTGCCGGCACTGCCATGCGGTGCCGAGGCGTGACGAGGGCCAGGGCGTCCTGCTCTGAGACCGCACGCGGACGCGCCGGACGGCGCATCCCCGTGCCGCACCGCGGACGGCTACGGTCCGAAGTCCGCGCCGCCGTGCGCGAGCCGGAGGAACTCGTCCCGCGTCTTCCCGTCGTCGCGGAAGACGCCGCGCATGGCGGAGGTGATCGTCTTCGAGTTCTGCTTCTCCACCCCGCGCATCATCATGCAGAGGTGCACCGCCTCGATCACGATCCCCACCCCCCGCGGCCGCAGCACCGCCTCGATCGCGT
>DASUSM010000038.1:0-5922 GCA_036375115.1 Gemmatimonadaceae bacterium
TCCGCGCGGAGCGCCGCGGCGATCGCCGACGGACTCCCCTCCGTGCGCGCGACGAGCTGCGCCGAGGAGCCCGGGAACTGCGCGAACGGCATGTACCCCTCCATCTTCAGCGGCGCGTCGAGCCCGTCGAAGCGGACGCCCTCGACGATGCCGACGACCGTCGCGAAGGTGGAGTCGTCTCCGCCGAAGCGCAGCCGCCGGCCGACCGCGCGCTCGCCCGGCCAGTACCGCTCCGCGGCGACCGTGTTGAGGATCGTCACGAGCGGCGCGCCGTCGCGGTCCTCCGCCGTGAAGCCGCGCCCCTCCACGAGGCGGATGCCCATCGTCCGGATGTAGTCGGTGCCGACTCGCCGGATCCAGAGCGACGGAACCCCGTTCGGCCCCGGATCGGGGCGGTCGGCGGGCCACGGCGAGATGTCCCCGTCACCCCCCTGGAGCGGCGACTCCGTCGTCAGCCCCGCCGAGTGGACCGCCGGGTGTCGCTGCATCCGCGCCTCGAGCGCCGAGTAGAAGGCGACCGCCGACTCCCCGTCCTGGTAGCGCGAGCCGGGAAGCGAGATCGAGGCGATCGTGAGATTCCGCGGATCGAAGCCGGGGTCCACGCGCTGCAGCTCGAGGAAGCTCCGCACGAGCAGCCCCGCCCCCGCGAGGAGCATCAGCGCCAGCGCCATCTCCGCGACGACGAGGCCGTTCCGCACCCGCCGCGCCGCCGCGCTCCCGCTCGCGCCGCGTCCGCCTTCCTTCATCGTCGAGGCCAGATCGATCCGCGACGACTGGAGCGCCGGCCCGAGGCCGAAGACGAGGCTCGCCGCGATCGTGAGCGCCGCCGTGAAGCCGACCACGCGCGCATCGATCGCGATCGTGTGCCGCTCGCGCAGCGCCTCCGGGATCGCGCCGACGAGCGCGTCCACGCCCCAGACCGCGACGAGCAGGCCGAGGCCGCCGCCGACGATCGCGAGCACGACGCTCTCCGTCAGCACGAGCCGCACGAGCCGCCCCCGCCCTGCGCCGAGCGCGGTGCGCACGGCCGCCTCGCGCTCGCGCGCCGCCGCGCGGGCGAGCATCAGGTGCGCGATGTTGACGCAGGCGATGAGCAGCACGAAGCCGACGGCGCCGACCAATGCGAGGAGCGCCGGCCGCACCTCGCCGAGGAGCCGCTCCCGCAGCGGGATCAGCCACGCGTCGGTCTTCGCGTGCGTCTCCGGGTACTGCGCGGCGAGGCGCGCCGCGATCGCCCGCGTGTCCTGCCACGCCTGCTCGAGCGTCACCCCGGGGGCGAGCCGCCCGATGACCCGCATGCTGTAGCACCCCCGTCCGCACGGCCCCGCCGGATCGAGCTGGATGGGGCGGTAGAGCTGCGGGCTCCCCTCCGGGAAGCGGAAGTGCTCGGGGAGGATGCCGACGATCTCCCACGCCTGGTCGTTGATCTGCATCGTCCGCCCGACGACGTCGGCGCCCCCGAATCGCTGCTGCCAGAAGCCGTGGGAGAGGACGACGACGCGCGGGCCGTTCGGCGCATCCTCCTCCGGCGTGAAGCCGCGCCCCCGCGCCATCGACACGCCGAGCATCGGGAACATCTCGTGCGAGACGGCCGACCCGCGCACGCGGATCGGCTCCCCGTCCCCGGTGAGCGCGCCCCCCCACCCGCGGATCGCCGCCATCGACTCGAACGTCCGGTTCTGCGTCTTCCAGTCGAAGTAGTCCGGCGGCGTGAACCACTCCGGCTCCGCGCGCCCGATCGCGCGGTGGTCCTGCCAGAGCGAGACGAGACGCTCGGGCTCCTTCCACGGCAGCGGCCGCAGGAGGATTCCGTTCACCACGGAGAAGATCGCCGTGTTCGCGCCGATCCCGAGCGCGAGCGTCAGGAGCACGACGACGGCGAAGCCGGGCGACGAGGCGAGGCGGCGGAAGGTGTAGCGGAGGTCCTGGAAGAGCGTGTCCATGCGGTCGGCCTCGGTGACGGTCTATTCGGTCCGCAGCGCCTGCATCGGGTCGACGCCGGCCGCGCGTCGCGCCGGGAGCAGCGCCGCGAGCGCCGCGACGGCGAGCAGAAGGAGCGACGCCGCAGCGAGCGTCGCCGGGTCGGACGGCTCGACGCCGTACAGCAGTCCCTCGAGCAGCCGGGTGAGCGCGAGGGCGCCCGCGAGGCCGAGCACGACCCCCGTGACGGCGAGGAGCAGCCCCGCGCGCACGACGAGGCGGGCGACGTCGCCGGGACGCGCGCCGAGCGCGACGCGGATCCCGATCTCGCGCGTGCGCTGCGCGACGCCGAACGCCATCACGCCGTAGATCCCGATCGCCGCGAGCGCCGCCGCGGCGACGGCGAAGACGGCGAGCAGGAGCATGTAGAACCGCTGCCGCGCGACCGAGCCCGCGAGACGCTGCTCCATCGTGAGCACCTCGACGACCGGCACGTCGGCGTCGAGCGCCGCCGCGTGCTCGCGAGCCGCGGCGACGAGCGGTTCCGGATCGCCGTCGGCGCGCAGCGCCACGCCGACGAACCCGACCGGCCACTGCGCGTGCGGCAGATACACCGTCGGCAGCGCCTCGCGCGAGACGCGCATCTCCCGCACGTCGCCGACGATCCCCACCACCTCGCCTCCCGCGCGGTCCCCGCCGAAGCCGAAGCGGGTGCCGAGCACGAGGCTGCGCCCGACCGCGTCCTCGCCCGGCCAGAGCAGCCTCGCCGCGGCCTCGTTCGCGAGCAGGACGTGCGGCGCGCCCGGCCGGTCCGACGGTCCGAGGTCGCGCCCGCGGCGGAGCGGCATCCCCATCGCGTGCAGATAGCCGGGGGTCACGAGCCGCACCTGCACGCTCGGCGCATCGGGACCGTCCTCGATCGCGCGGCCATCCACCGAGGTCAGCGAGATGCCGTAGCTCGAGCCGCTGAGCGGCAGGATCGACGCCGCGCCGACCGCCGTCACGCCGGGGAGCTCCTGAAGCCGCTCGGTCAGCGCCGCGACGTATGCGCGCGCCCGCGTCGTGTCGTACTTCGCATCGGGCAGCGACACGCTGAACGTCAGGACGCCCGCCGGATCGAAGCCGGGGTCCACGCGCAACAGCCGGTCGAAGCTGCGGACGAGGAGTCCGGCGCCGGCGAGGAGCACGAGGGCGAGGGCGATCTCGGCGACGACGAGGACGCTGCGCGTTCGCTGCGCGCCGCGCGCGCCGACCGCGCCCGCCGTCCCCTCGCGCAGCCCGCTGCCGAGCTCGATGCGCCGCGCCGCCTGCACGGCCGGGACGAGGCCGAAGACCACCGCGCTGAGCAGCGTCACGCCGAGCGTGAAGAGGAGCACCGTCCGGTCGAGCCGCACGTCGCCGACGAGCGGGACGTCCTCGGGGCGCAGCGTGCCGAGCGCATCGACCCCCCACGCGGCCAGAAGGAGGCCGAGGATGCCACCGAGCGCCGCGAGCAGCACGCTCTCGACGAGGAGCTGGCGAGCGATGCGGCCGCGCCCGGCGCCGAGCGCCGTGCGGATGGCGAGCTCGCGCCCGCGGCCGACGGCGCGCGTCAGCAGCAGACTGGCGACGTTCGCGCAGGCGATGAGGAGGACGAAGCCGACCGCGCCGAGCATCACGAGCAGCGCCGGCCTGATGTCGCCGACGAGCGCATCGCGCAGCGAGCGCGCCGTCGCGCTCTCGTCGCCGTTCGTGCGCGGATGCTCCGCTGCCAGGCGTGCGGCGACGGCGCGCAGCCCCGCGTCCGCCTGATCGACGGTCACGCCCGGCGCGAGCCGCGCGATCGCATCGAGGTAGTGCGCGCCGCGCTGCGTCGCGAGCTCCTCCTCGGAGAAGCCGAGCGGGATCCACAGCTCCGTCGCCACGTCCGGGTAGTCGACGCTCGCCGGCATCACGCCCACGACCGTGCGGGCGACGCCGTCCAGCTGCACCGCGCGGCCGACGATCGCCGGATCGGCGCCGAACCGGCGGCGCCAGAGATCCTCGCGCAGCACGACCACCGGTGGCGCGCCCTCGCGGGCGTCCTCGGCGCGGAAGCCGCGCCCGACGAGCGGCGGCGTGGCGAGGACGCGGAAGAAGTCCTCCGTCGCCGCGGCTCCGACGAGCTGCTCGGCGTCGCCCTCGCCGGTGAGGGCGAGATAGGTGTTGTAGGTGCCCGCCATGCTCTCGAAGAGCGCGCGCTGGGCGCGGAAGTCCTCGAGGTTCGGCGGCGAGAGCACCATCTCGCCGCGATCCGACGTCTCGCGGATGGAGACGAGCCGGTCCGGCGCGGGGTAGGGGAGCGGTCGCAGGAGCACCGCGTTGACGACGCTGAAGATCGCCGTGTTCGCGCCGATGCCGAGCGCGATGGTGACGACGGCGGCGAGGGTGAAGGCCGGGCTTCGCACGAGATGCCGGAGGCCGTACCGAAGATCCTGCGAGAGATCCATGGACCGTACCTCGAGTGTGGAAGATCTCCGGCCCGCCGAGGCACAGGCGTCCGGTACGAATCCGCGAGCGCCGAGCGCCGAGCGCCGAGTGCCGAGCGCCGAGTGCCAGCCCGGGGCCCCGGGGCCAGGACCCGGCCCCCGCCTTCAGCTGCTCACGATCCAGCCATCCTGCAGGCTGACGATGCGATTGCCGTAGCGCGCGTTCTCCTCGGAGTGCGTCACCTGGATGATCGTCGTCCCCTCGGAGTTCAGCCGCTTGAACAGCTCCATGATCTCGCGCCCCTGCGCCGTGTGCAGGTTCCCCGTCGGCTCGTCGGCGAGGATCAGCTTCGGCCGCGCGACGACGGCGCGCGCGATGCCGACGAGCTGCTGCTGCCCGCCGGAGAGCTGCCGCGGATAGAGGTCCTTCTTCGCGACCATGTTGAAGCGGTCGAGGACGTCGGCGACGATCGCCTGCCGCTCCGACTTCGGCACGTTCCGGTAGGAGAGCGGGATGTCGATGTTCTCGGCGACGGTGAGGTCGTCGATGAGGTGGTACTGCTGGAAGACGAAGCCGATGTACTGCTTGTTGAGCGCGATCCGGTCGCGCGGCTTCAGCCGGTGCACGGCCTCGCCCATGAAGTGGAACTCGCCCGTCCACGAGTGGTCGAGCATCCCCAGCACGCTGAGGAGGGTGGACTTCCCCGCGCCCGACGGTCCCATCACGGTCACGAAGTCGCCGGGCGCGACGTCGAGGTCGATGCGGCGCAGGAGAAAGAGCTTCTGACCCGCGCTCTCGATCGCCTTGTCGAGGCCACGGAGCGAGAGCAGCGGAGCGGTGCCGAGTGCGCGGTCGGTCATCGGGGACGGGGCGGTGTTCATGAGTCTGGGGGCCGGGGTCCGGGGCCTGTCACCAGCGGCGAGCGACGCTCGGCGATGGCGCGGGAAGGGAAGGAGCATGCCATTCGGTGCGGCGTGGAAGCCGCGTCACCGCAACGAGTTGTCGAGCGAGCGCGGACGGCTCCGTGCCCGCTTGCGGGACTCGGCGTCCCAGGATCGGGCACCGCACGAGCCGCGCATCGCGGCGCACGAACGCGAAAAGCGGAATGCCAGGGAGTCGCCCTCCCGTGCATTCCGCTCTCGACGTCGGGTGCGCAGCACCCCGCGCCGTGCTAGTGCGCCAGCGCGCCGGATTCCTCGACCACCCGTCCGTCGAAGAGGTGCACCGTCCGGTCCGCGTGCGCCGCGTAGCGCGGGTCGTGGGTCACCATGCAGATCGTCGCGCCGCCGCGGTGCAGCTCGCGAAGGAGCGTCATCACCGCCTCGCCGTTCGTCGAATCGAGGTTCCCCGTCGGCTCGTCCGCGAGCAGGATGAGCGGATCGCCGGCAACGGCGCGGGCGACGGCGACGCGCTGCTGCTGGCCGCCGGAGAGCTGCGAGGGATAGTGCTTCATGCGGTGCGACATCCCGACGCGCTCGAGCGCCGACTGGACGCGCTTCTTCCGCTCGCCCGAGTCCATGCCGCGATAGGTCAGCGGGAGCTCGACGTTCTCCT
>DASUSM010000039.1:0-4748 GCA_036375115.1 Gemmatimonadaceae bacterium
GTCGACTCGCCGCCGATCCCGGCCACGAGCAGCCGGTCGCGCGGCACGACGCCACGCGCCCACTCGAGCAGGCGGAGTCGCTCCTCCTCCTCGAGGAGCACCGCCTCCCCGGTCGAGCCGGCGACGACCACGCCATCGAGCCCCGCGGCGAGGTGCGCCCGCACGTTCGCCTCGAGCGCATCGCGCGCCGGGTCGCCCGCCGCGTCGAACGGCGTGACGATCGGCGCGAGCACGCCGCCGAGGACGCGAGATCCGTGCGTCGGGGAGCTCATCGTGCGCCGATCATCGTCAGTATCCGGCCTGCTTGTCCACGAGATTCCGCAGCGGCTCCCCGAGCACGTACGCCTCCCAGTTGCCGACGAAGAGCGCCAGCTCGCGGCGCCAGAAGCCGGCCGGCGAGACGGGGGCGACGTGCGGGGTGAGGAGCACGTTCGGAAGCTGCCAGAGCGGGCTCTCCGCCGCCAGCGGCTCTCGCTGGAAGACGTCGAGGACGGCGCCGCGCAGCCGGCCGGCGCGGAGCGCCTCGGCGAGCGCCGCCTCGTCGAGGAGCGAGCCGCGCGCGACGTTGACGACGATCGCCCCCCGCGGGAGGAGCGCGAGTCGTCCGCGCGTCAGGAGCTGCTCGGTATCGGGCGTCGCCGGAGCGGCGAGGACGACGATGTCGGCGCGCGCGAGCTCGTCGTCGAGCGCGTCGGGGCCCACGACGCGGGCGAACCCCTCGGGCGCGCCGAGCGCGGGGCGTCGCCGCACGCCGATCACCGACGCGCCGAAGGGTGCCATGCGGCACGCCGTCTCGCGCCCGATGCCGCCGGCGCCGACGATCAGCACGCGGCAGTCGCCGAGCTCGACGAGCGGCGCGTCGAGCGCGGTGAAGGGCGACTTGTCCCAGACGCCGGCGCGTTGCTGCGGGATCGCGATGTCGAAGCCGCGCGTGAAGTGGAGGACGCCGGCGAGCACGTACTCGGCGATCGGGACCGCGTGCACGCCGGCCGAGTTGGTGAGGACGACGTCGCTCCGGCGCATCTCGGGGAAGAGCGCGCTCCCGACGCCCGCCGCCGCGGAGTGCACCCAGCGGAGCCGCCTCGCCTCGATGAAGAGCGGGCGCGAGATGCCGAAGCCGAAGTACGCCTCGGCGCCCCCGATCGCCTCGAGCACCTCGGGGCTCGGCCCCGCCGAACCGTCGCCGTCCGAGCTCGTCGGCGAGGTCGCGACGACGACCTCCCACCCCGCGGGCGCGGCCTGCCGAAGGAGACGCTCCCCCCACTCGGGGAGCGCCCAGTTGCGCGACGTCGCCGCGAGGTCGACGACGAGACGGCGGGGACTCATCGCGCCGGCCCTCCCGGTCGCGCCCCCGCCGGAACGTTCAGCGGGCGTCGAGGTCCCGCACGTCGTCCGGGCCCGTGTCCGGGGACGCGTCGCCGTACGCCATCCCCCGCGCCTGCTCCTCGAGCTGCGAGAGCGTCGCCTCGTCCGGGACCATCGGCGTCGCGAACTGCCGGAAGACCGTGCTTCCGCATCGCTCGCACGTCACCGCCGCCGGCACCGCATCGGCGAAGGTCTTCTCGTTTCCGCACGTGATGCAGACCAGCGACACCACGCCCATCGGTCCGTTTCGGTCCATGCTCCGCTCCGCCTGAAAGCCGCGAGCGGGTCACGCAAATCCCATGCGCTCCCTCACCCCGCGCATGGTCTCCTGTGCGATGGCGCGACAGCGCGTCGTTCCCGCGGCGAGAGCGTCCTCCACCGTGCGGGGGCTCTCGCGGAGCTCCGCGGCGCGGCGCCGGATCGGCACCAGCTCGCGCTCCATGCTCTCCTGCAGCGACTTCTTGCAGTCGATGCACCCCCACCCCGCGGTGCTGCACTGCACGGCGACGTGCTCGACCGTCTCCGGCGGCGAAAACGCCTTGTGCAGATGGTAGATGTTGCAGACCTCGGGCGTTCCCGGGTCGGTGCGCTTGATGCGCGCCGGGTCGGTCACCGCGGGACGGAGCTTCGCCCAGATGGACTCGGGCGCCTCGAGCAACCCGATCGTGTTCCCCATCGACTTCGACATCTTCGCCTGGCCGTCGAGCCCGACGATGCGGCGCGTCGGGGTGAGGAGCGGCTGCGGCTCGGGGAAGAACCCGGGCTCGGCGCCCGCGTCGTACTGCTGGTTCCAGCGGCGGGCGATGACGCGCGAGAGCTCGAGGTGCTGGATCTGGTCCTCGCCGACCGGCACGAGGTCGGCGCGATAGAGCAGGATGTCCGCGGCCTGGAGGACCGGATAGTTCAGCAGCCCGGCGGTGACGCTCTCCTGGCGCGAGCTCTTGTCCTTGAACTGCGTCTGCCGCTCGAGCTCCCCGAGCGGCGTCACGGTGTTGAAGATCCAGGCCAGCTCCGTATGTTCCGGCACGGTGGACTGGACGAAGATGGTGCAGACCGCCGGATCGAGCCCCGTGGCGAGGAGGGAGACGACCATCTCGCGGCGGCGCCGCGCGAGCTCGGAGGGCTCGTAGGGCACGGTGATCGCGTGATAGTCCACGACGCAGAAGATCGACTCGTGCCGATGCTGCAGCTGGACCCAGTTCTTGACCGCGCCCAGGTAGTTTCCGATGTGCAGCTCGCCCGACGGCTGGATCCCACTGAAGATCCGTGACATCACGCCAACATAGAGACGCCTCCGAGGCGTCGCAAGCGAGCGGGCACGCCGCGCGCGGGCGCGCGGCCAGCGCGCATGCCTCGAGCGATGCGCCGGCGCGGCATCGCGATCTCCTCGCGACGTGCGTCGCCGCCGCCGCGCGCGCCGCGGACGCGATCCGCGCGAAGACGCCCGGGCTCGCGACGATCGAGTGGCAGGAGAAGACGTCCACCGACTTCGTCAGCGAGGTGGACCTCGCCGCCGAGTCGCTCGCGCGCGACGTCGTCGTCGCGCGCCATCCGGACGCCGTCGTCGTCGCCGAGGAGTCGTCGCCCGAAGCGGCGACCGGGGCACCGCTCGCCTTCGTCGTCGACCCGCTCGACGGCACGACGAACTTCCTCCACGGCTATCCCGAGTACGCCGTCTCGATCGCCGCGGTGCGCGAGGGCGTCCCCCTCGCCGGCGCGGTGCTCAACGTCGCCACCGGAGAGCTGTTCACGGCGACCGCGGGCGGCGGCACGCGTCGCAACGGCGAGCCGGTGCGCGTCTCCACGATCGAGCAGCCGGCCCGCGCCCTCGTCGGCACGGGCTTCCCCTTCAAGCATCCGGAGCAGGTCGAGCCCTATCTCGCCCAGATGGGACGCGTGATCCGCGCGACGTCCGGCATCCGCCGCGCCGGCGCTGCCGCGCTCGACCTCGCCGACGTCGCCTGCGGGCGGTTCGACGCCTTCTGGGAGCTCTCGCTCGCTCCATGGGACGTCGCCGCCGGAATTCTCCTCGTGCGCGAAGCCGGCGGACGCATCACCGACCTCGCGGGACGCGACGCCCCGATCGCGCACGGCCCGATCGTCGCCGGCAACCCGGCGATGCACGCCTGGCTGCTGCGGACGCTGCAGGACGAGCGCCCCGCCGAGCGCCCCGCCGAGCGCCGAGCGCCGAGTGCCGAGCGCCACTCTCCCTAACGAGAATCGTCCATGCCCCTCATCGAGTGCGTCCCCAACTTCTCGGAGGGACGCCGCCCCGAGGTCGTCGAGACGATCCGCGCGGCGATCGCCGGCGTCGCCGGGTCGATCGTCCTCGATCTGTCGTCGGACGCCTCGCACAATCGCACCGTGATCACCTTCGTCGCGCCGAAGGAATCCGTCGTCGACGCGGCGCTCGCCGGGGTGCGCGAGGCGGTGCGGCTGATCGACCTGCGCGAGCACCGTGGCGAGCACCCGCGCATGGGCGCCGCCGACGTCGTCCCCTTCGTTCCGCTCGAGGGGGCGACGATCGACGACTGCGTCGCCCTCGCGCGCGCCTTCGGCGAGCGCGCCGCGCGCGAGCTCGAGCTCCCGGTCTTCCTCTACGAGCGGGCGGCGACGCGCGTGGAGCGGCGCAACCTCGCCGACGTGCGGCGGGGCGAGTTCGAGGGGCTGCGCGAGCGCATCGGCACCGACCCGGCCGCGGACCCGGACTTCGGGCCGCGCCGCATCCATCCGAGCGCCGGCGCCGTCGCGGTCGGCGCGCGCCCCTTCCTCGTCGCGTACAACGTCTATCTCGGCCCCGCCTCGAACATGGAGGCCGCGAAGCGGATCGCCCGCGCCGTGCGCGCCTCCACCGGCGGGCTCGCCGGCGTGAAGGCGCTCGCGCTCGAGGTGGACGGCCAGGCGCAGGTCTCGATGAACCTCGTGGACCTCGACGCCACCCCGATGCACCGCGCCTACGACATGGTCCGCATGGAGGCGGAGGCGCTCGGCCTCCAGCCGACGTGGAGCGAGGTCGTCGGGCTCGTCCCCGAGCAGGCGGTGGTCGCCGCCGCCGCGCGCCACCTCCGGCTCGAGCGCTTCGGCGCGGACCAGGTCCTCGAGCGCCGCGTGCGCGCGGCATCGACGGCCGCGGGGGGCGGCGAGACGGTCGCGGGCTTCCTCGCCGCGGTCGGCGAGCCATCGCCGACGCCCGGCGGCGGCAGCGTCGCGGCGCACATCGGCGCGACCGGTGCCGCCCTCGCGCGCATGGTCGCCGGGCTCACGATCGGCCGGAAGAAGTACGCGGCGGTCGAGGCGGAGATGCGGCGCCTCGCGGAGCGCGCCGGCGCCCTCTCCGCCGAGCTCGCGTCGCTCGTCGCGCGCGACGCGGCGTCGTACGCGGC
>DASUSM010000040.1:0-32875 GCA_036375115.1 Gemmatimonadaceae bacterium
TCTGGGCGCCGCTCGTCGATCGCTTCGGCACGCGGAAGGGGTGGATCGTCGCGACGCAGGCGGCGCTCGGCCTGGCGATCGGTGCGCTCGCCCTCGTCGACCCGCGCGCCGCCGGCACCGCGCTCTTCGCCCTGCTGCTCGCCGTCGCCGTGCTCTCGGCGACGCAGGACATCACGCTCGATGCCTACGCGATCGAGATCCTGCGCGAGCGGGAGATGGGTCCGGCGAACGGCGTGCGCGTCACCGCCTACCGCGCCTCGCTCCTCGCCGCGGGCGGGCTCTTCGTCTGGCTCGCCTCGGTCACCGGCTGGTCCGGCGTCTTTCTCGTCGCCGGCCTCGTGATGATCGGCATCGCGACCCTCTCGCTGACGGCGGCGCGCACCGCGCGCGGCACCGCGCGGCACGAGCCGATCTGGCAGCCGCTGCGCGCCTTCGTCCTGCGGCGCCACCTCTGGGCGATCGTTCTCTTCGCGCTCACGTTCAAGCTCGGCGACTCCGCGATGGCGGTGATGGCCGAGACGTTCCTCGTCGACGCGGGGCTCACGCTGCCGCAGATCGGCGCGCTCGGGACGCTCGCGATCGTCGCCGTCGTCGCCGGCTCGCTGCTCGGCGGCGCGCTGATCGCGCGATGGGGGACGTTCCGCTCGCTCTGGGCGCTCGGCCTCGTGCAGGCGCTCTCCAACCTCGGCTACGTCCTCGCGGCGAGCGTGGCGCCGTCGGTCTGGTTGATCGGCGGCGCGAAGGTCTTCGAGTACTTCACCGCCGGGCTCGGCACGGCGGCGTTCCTGACCTTCCTGATGTCGATCTGCGAGAAGCGCTACGCGGCGACGCAGTACGCGCTCCTCTCCGCGCTCTACGGCTTCGGCCGGCAGACGGCGATCTGGGTCTCGGGCCCGCTCACCCAGGAGCTCGGCTACGCATCGTACTTCTTCTTCACCTTCCTGCTCGCGCTGCCGGCGTTCGCGCTGCTGCCGTGGATCCGGCGGGTGGAGCGGCAGGATGTGGAGGTGGTGGTCGAGTAGGGAGGAGGCGACCGGCGGGGACTCGGCGCTCGGCGCTCGGCGGGGGGGATGGGCTCGTGGAGAGAGGGGAGGCATCCCGGAAAGGATGGCTCACCCTGTTGCTCTGTGTTTCACGCGGAGGCGCGGAGATCCGCGGAGGACGGCCGCTCGGGCCGGCATCGACGAAGAAGGGAATCGGATGCATCCGATGGATCGGATGCATCCGATTCTTCTTGCGTACGACTCGGACGGCGCGCGCCGAGGCGTCGTCGCGGCGGGGCCGTCGAAGCGTCGGGCCGGCCTCACGGACGAGGGTGAACCGCGGATCACAATGATCGGGGGGTGCGCCCGGACGGACTCGTTCGCCGGTGCGAGAAGCCGTGAGCGACGAGCCGTTCCCCAGAGCATTCACGGCTCGTGGCACGACGCACTCGACACTCGCACGGCGCCTTGCTCCGCGGATCTCCGCGCCTCCGCGTGAAACACACGGCAACCGGGGGAAGCCATCCCCGAGGAGATGCCTCCCCCCGCCCACGAACTCAGCCGCCCCGCCGAGCGCCGAGCGCCGAGCGCCGAGCGCCCGCCGTCAGCGCCCTCTCACCAGCCACCGCGCCGCCGCCTCCTGCATCGCGCGCTCGCCGCCCCAGGCGCAGACGACCGTCGGCGCCGCGGCGAGCTCCGCGGCGAGGCGCGGGTGGCTGAAGTGCACGACGATGGCCTCGCGCCCGTGCTCCTTCGCCTTCGCGACGGCGGCGGCGACCGCGCGGCGCGACTCCTCCGAGTAGCCGGCGCGGCGCTTCCAGGCGCGGATGTCGCCGAAGAGCGCGACGACGACGGGCGCGCGCGAGGTCGCGCCCGGCGCCTCGACGCGGCGCCCGGGACGCCCCGCGCCGCGCAGCGCCTCGAAGAACGGCTCGCGCGACGGAGGCGCGTAGGGACCGCCGACGTCGTCGTCCACGACGACGACCTCGATCGTGTCTCCGAGCGGCGGCACGTCGCCGCGCACGACGTGCACGACGCGCTCGCAGAGCTGCGAGGCCCACTGCACGTCCGCCTGCGAGGCGCGCCGGTAGTCCGTCGGGGGCGAGGCCCACTGCGCCCACTTCAGCCGGCGTCGCATCGCGCGGTAGAGCTGCGCCTCGTCGAGGCGGTGCTCGGCGACCGCCTGCTCGATCGACCGCGCCACCGCCTCGACGTCCGTCGGATAGAGCAGCAGGTCGCACCCCGCGTCGAGCGCGCGCACCGCGGCCTCTCCTTCGCCCTGCCCGGCGAGGACGCCCTCCATGATCAGCGCGTCGGTGACGACGAGCCCGTCGTAGCCGAGCCGCTCGCGGAGGAAGTACCGCAGGATGTCGCGCGAGAGTGTCGCCGGCGTCCCGCTCGCGTCGAGCGCCGGATAGGCGACGTGCGCGGTCATGATCGAGGCGACGCCGCAGGCGATCGCCGCGCGGAACGGCACGATGTCGTTCTCCAGCAGCGTCTGGCGGTCGGCCTCGACGCGCGGGAGCTCGACGTGCGAGTCGCCGATCGTCCGCCCGTGCCCCGGGAAGTGCTTCGCGCAGGCGAGGACGCCCTCGAGCTGGCACGCCTCGATCCACGCGGCGGCGAGCGTCGCGACCTCGCCCGGGTCGCCGCCGAGCGCGCGCGTGCCGACGATCGGGTTCTCCGGCAGCACGTCGAGGTCGCAGACCGGCGCGTAGTCCCAGTTGATCCCGATCGTCCGCGCCTCGCGCGCGGTGAGCTTGGCGGCGCGCCCGATCGTCGCCGCGTCGCGCAGCGAGGCGATCGCGGCGAGCGGCGGCAGGCCGGTCGCGCCCTCGAACTGCTGCCCCGCGCCGCGCTCGAGATCGGCGCCGAAAAGGAGCGCCGTGCGCGAGCGCTGCCGCAGCTCCTTGATCAACGCGCGCACCTCGTCCTGCGGCCCGCCGAAGAAGATGAATCCGCCGACGCCGAGCCGGAGCCCCGCCTCGACCACCTCGCGCCCGGCGGCGAAGCCGCGCAGCTCGTCCCAGCGGATCGCCGGGAGGAGGAGCTCGGCGGCGGATCCGAGCCGCGAGTCCATGCCGCGCATCATGCGGGCCCCTCCGCGTCGCGGCCGGCCGGGGTGCGCTTGCCGAGCACGCGCGGCCCGCGTGCGCCCGTCGCGCCGAGCACGTTTCCGGCGCGCCCGCGCAGGTGGAGCCAGCCGAGGAGGGCGAAGGCGACCGCCTCCTTCGCCTCGCCGTCGAAGTACTCGTCGTCGAAGCGGCGCACGCGGCGGCCTGGAAGCTCGGCGGCGATCGCGTCGACGAGCGCGGGGTTCTTCGCCCCGCCGCCGGAGAGGAGGACGTCCGCGAGCGGCTCGGGGACGAAGCGCGCGTACGCGTCGCCGATGCTCCGCGCCGTGAGCGCGACCGCGGTCGCGACGACGTCCTCGTCCGACGCGCCGTCGCGCTCCGCGCGGCACAGAGCGACGAGGCGCTCGACGTAGGCGGCGCTGAACAGCTCGCGCCCGGTGCTCTTCGGCGGTTCCGCGCGGAAGTACGGCTCGTCGAGCAGGCGGTCGACGACGGCGCGCACCGGCGCGCCGCGCCGGGCGAGCGCGCCGTCGACGTCGTACGGCAGCGAGGGGAAGAGCGTGCGGACCACGCCGTCGACCACTGCACAGCCCGGACCCGTGTCGAAGGCGCGGACGCCGGCGAGCGTCGGCGCGCCGCGCGGCGTGACGACGGTCACGTTTCCGATCCCGCCGAGGTTCTGCAGCGCGCGAAATCCCGTCGCCGTCGAGAACAGCAGCGCGTCGGCCATCGGGACGAGCGGCGCCCCCTGCCCGCCCGCGGCGACGTCGGCGACGCGGAAGTCGGAGATGACATCGATGCCCGTGCGCTCGGCGATGACGGCGGACTCGCCGAACTGCCAGGTCGAGTGCCCCGGCTCGTGCCACACCGTCTGCCCGTGTGAGCAGACCGCGCGCACATCGGCGCGCGGTACGCCCGCCTCGGCGACGACGGCGGTCGCGGCGCCGGCGAGCCAGTCACCGAGGTCGAAGGCGAGCCGGCAATACTCGGCCGGCGTCGTCCCCGCGAGCGCCGCGGCGAGACGGCGTCGCTGCGTCTCGTCGTACGGGCGCACGACGAAGGCGAGGAGCTCCGGCTCGAGCCCGCCGCCGCGTTCGCGGAAGCGCACGGCCGCCGCGGAGATCCCATCGAGCGACGTCCCGGACATCAGGCCGACGTAGACGTCGCGCGCCGCGAGCGCGTCGTGCGCGCGGGCGGGCGCCGTCACGCGTGCACCGGCGGCGGCGCCTCGGGGACGACGCGCCGGATGACGCCGCCGTGCTCGTCGAGCCGGCGCTCCGCCGCGGCGCGGTCCACGCCGAGTTTCTGCATCACGATCGCCGTCTTCACGCTGCCACCCGCCGCCTCGACGAGGCGGCGGGCCTCGTCGCGGGCGACGCCGCACACCTCCATCACGATGCGCTCGCTGCGGTCCTTCAGCTTCGCGTTCGTCGCACGGAGGTCCACCATCAGGTTCCCGTACGTCTTCCCGAGGCGGATCATCGCGCCGGTCGTGATCATGTTGAGGACGAGCTTCGTCGCCGTCCCCGCCTTCATCCGCGTCGAGCCGGTGACCGGCTCCGGTCCCGTGACGGGAACGATCGCGATCTGCGCGGCGGCGAGCGTCTCGGCGGGCGGCGGCGAGCAGGCGACGATCGCGGTGCGCGCGCCGCGCTCGCGCGCGCGGACGAGCGCGCCGCGCACGTAGGGGGTCGTGCCCGAGGCGGCGATGCCGACGACGAAGTCGACGGTGCCGATGCCGTGCGCGTCCACGTCGCGCGCGCCGCCCTCCGGACTGTCCTCGGCGCCCTCCTGTGCGCGGAACATCGCGCGTTCGCCGCCGGCGATGAGCCCCTGCACCATCTCGGGGTCGGTGCCGAAGGTCGGCGGACACTCGGCCGCGTCGAGCACGCCGAGGCGGCCCGAGGTCCCCGCGCCGAAGTAGAAGAGGCGGCCGCCGCCGCGAAACGTCTCCTCGGCGGCGACGATCGCGCGCGCAATCTCGGCGCGCTGCGTGGCGACGGCGTCGGGGATCGTGCGGTCCTCCGCGTTGAGCAGCGCGACGATCTCCTCCGGCGAGGCGAGATCGATCTCGGCGGTGCGCGGATTGCGGCGCTCGGTGATGCGGGGATCGCGGAAGTCGGCGGACACGGCTCGTTCGGAAACGCGCACGCGCGCCGGCCGGCGCCGTCGTGCGCCTGTCGCCCTGCGCGCGCTGCGGCTAAGTTACCGGGTGCCGATCGCACCCCGCAAGCCGAGAGGCCTTCACGACATGCGACGTTCGCTCCTCGCCGCGCTCCTGCTCCTCGCGGCCGCCGCCCCGCTCGGGGCGCAGATCATCCGTCCGGGCGCGCGCTCGACCGAGCCGCAGTGGTTCGCCTCGCTCGGCGCGGGGCTCGCGAACCCGGCGCCCGTGGCCGATGGCGAGTCCCGGGCGGACTGGTTCTTCGACACGGGGTTCACCTTCCGCGCGTCGCTCGAGCGCGCGCTGCGCAACCAGGCGTCCATCGGCATCGTCGCGTCGTACGGGCGCTTCCCGCTGACGTACGAGCGATTCGAGCCGATCCTCGACGACATCGCCTGCGGCGACGTCTGCGACGCCGATGCGGATGTCCTCGCGGCGCACGCGCTCTTCCACGTCGGCGGCGGCGAGGGGCTCCATCAGGTCATCGAGCTCCAGGCGGGGATCACGAACTACCGGAACTTCCAGACGAGCGGCGGCGAGTCGCTCGCGCCGGAGAGCGACACGGACTTCTCGTTCGCGGCGGGGTACGGCTTCGGCTTCGGGTTCTCCCGCACGCTCTCGCTCACGCTCGTCCAGGAGTGGGGGCTCGCGCTGCACGGCGACGAAGGGCTCGATGACCGCCGCTCCAGCTGGAACCGCACCGATGTCTTCCGCGTCGGCCTGCGCTACGGCGTGGGGTCGATCCCGCGATTCTGACCAACTCGACTCATCGATGACACGACGCCTCGTCCTCCCGCTCCTCCTCGTCCTCGCCGCGTGCGGCCGCGCCGGCACCGGCACGGTCGCTCCGGTCGCCGGTCCCGACATCCCGTCGCGGCAGGCACCGACCTTCCCTGACGCGTGGGCGTTCCCCGTCGGCGCGGACAGCGTCGCCGTCTTCGCCCCGCGCGCGATGGTCGTCAGCAACACGACGCAGTCGAGCGAGGCCGGGCTCGAGGTCATGCAGCGCGGGGGGAACGCGGTGGATGCCGCCGTCGCGACCGCGTTCGCGCTCCTCGTCACGCACCCCGAGGCCGGCAACATCGGCGGCGGCGGGTACATGGTCGTGCGCATGGCGGATGGACGCACGGCCGCGCTCGACTATCGCGAGACGGCGCCGGCGAGCGCCTCGCGCGACATGTACGTCGGCCCCGACGGCCGTCTCACGCGCGAGTCACTCGTCGGCTACAGGGCGTCGGGCGTCCCGGGCGCGGTCGCCGGTCTCGCGGCGGCGCAGGCGCGCCTCGGCAAGCTCCCGTGGGCCGAGACGCTCGCGCCGGCGATCCGTCTCGCCGAGGAGGGGTTCGTCGTCGACGAGGACTTCCACCGGTCGCTGCGCAACGACCGCGAGCTGATCTCGCAGTTCGCCGGCGGGCCGGCCTTCTTCCCGGGCGGCGAGACGCCGGCCGTCGGCTCGGTCTTCCGCCAGCCCGTGCTCGCGCGCACCCTGCGCATCCTCGCCGCGGAGGGCGCGCGCGCCTTTTACGAGGGCGAGATCGCCGACTCGATCGCCGCCGAGTTCGCGCGCGGCGGCGGGAACATCACGAAGGCGGACCTCGCCGCCTACCGGCCGGCGTGGCGCGAGCCGGTGCGCGCGGACTACCGCGGCTTCACGCTCCTCTCGATGCCGCCGTCGTCGTCCGGCGGCGTGACGATCGCCGAGACGCTGAACATCCTCGAGACGTTCCCGTCGCTCCCGCGCTTCGGGACGGCGGCGTACACGCACCTGCTCGCCTCGGCCTTCCAGCGCGCCTTCGTGGACCGCAACGGGAAGCTCGGCGACCCGGACTTCGTCGCCGTGCCGGTGGCCGAGTTGACGAGCGACGAGTACGCGCGCCGCGTCGCCGCGACGATCGACCTGCGCCGCGCCACGCCGACGATGTCGCTGCCGGGCGCGCGCCTCGTCGAGTCCACGGAGACGACGCACTACTCGGTCGTGGATGCCGCGGGGAACGCGGTCGCGACGACGACGACGATCAACGGGCTGTACGGCTCCGGCGTCTACGTCGCGGGCGCGGGGTTCTTCATGAACAACGAGATGGACGACTTCGCCGCGCGCCCCGGCGAGCCGAACCAGTTCGGCCTCGTGCAGGGGGAGCAGAACGCGATCGCGCCGGGCAAGCGAATGCTGAGCGCGATGTCGCCGACGATCGTCCTCGATCCTCGCGGCACGCTCCTGCTCGTCGTCGGCGGGCGCGGCGGCCCGCGCATCATCACGGGGACGGCGCAGGTGATCCTCAACGTCATCGAGCACGACATGACGCTCGCCGACGCGATGCACGCCCCGCGCATCCACCACCAGGCGCTGCCGGACGTGATCCGCTACGAGGAGAACGGCCTCGCCCCCGACGCGCTCGAGTCGCTGCGCGCGATGGGCTGGGAGCTGCGCCCCGGCGCGGCGACCGGCTCGATCAACGCGATCATGGCGGTCGCGGGCGGCTACCAGGGGGTGTCGGAGCCGCGGTCGTACGGGGGGGCGGTGGGGTACTGAGGGGCGGGGCCCTGGGCCCTGGGCCTGGGCCCCGGTTGGGGGCGGCTGGCCGCCACTCGCACCGACGGTCCCACACGTGAGAACGGCGGCACGTCCGTATCGCGTCCCAGCACCTACGGGGACGAATGAAGAAGGGGAGGCATCCCGACCGGGACGCCTCCCCTTCCTGTTCGACCCTCACCGCCCCGCCGAGTGCCGAGCGCCGAGGGCCGAGCCCCACTCGCTCGGCGCGAGGCGCCTTACTCCCCCCCCGCCACCACCTGCACCGGCGAGTTCAGGGCGATCGTGATCCGGCCGCCCTCGGGGATGCACCCCTCGTAGTTCCCCGTTCCCATCGCCACCGCAGTTCCCGCCGCGGCACCCGTCGCCGCGCCGATGACCGTGGACTTCGTGTCCTTGCCGAGGATCTGGCCGGCGATGGCACCGATCACCGCGCCGGTCGCGACCTTCTGCACGTCCTTCCCCTTCGTCGTCGAGCGCTCCTGGTCCACCTGCGCGTACGTGACGTCGCTCGACACCGGGACCGTGCGACCGTTCACCGTGAGCGAGGCGACGCGCAGCGTCATGACGACCGGGTCGTTCACGTTCTCACTGCGCTTGAGGCCCACGACCTCGACCGTCGCCGTGGCGCCCGCCGGGATCACCGCGCCGTTCGAGCCCTGCACCGGCGCCGTGACGCGCGCGGTGAAGCGGTCGCCGACCTTGTTCGTGTTCGTGCAGACGCGCGCGTTCGATGCGAGGTTGATCGACGAGCCCGCGGCGATCGTGCCGACGCTCCCCTCGGTGCGGCCCGCGCCGCTCGCGACGGTGTTCCCCGACGCCGTCGTGCGCGGCGTGCTCGGCGTGCTCGTCGACGGACGGCTCGTGGACGGACGGCTCGTCGACGGACGGCTCGTCGTCGGCTGCTGCCCCGCCGGGACGTCCTCGAGCTGCGGCTGCGCCGACGTGTCCTGTCCCGCGAGCTCGAGGTCACGGCTCAGCGCGCTGTCGGCCGCGAGCGCCGAGTCGCTCGACGCGTCGCCGCCCGCACATGCACCCACGGCGAGCGCCGCCGCGAGCGCGAGCGGGGTCCCCAACTGCCGGATATATTTCGACATACTCGTCTCCCTGGTAGTGCGGGGGGGTCTCTCCCGCGATCGTTCGCATCGCCCCCAAGCGAGGGCAATCAGGCATACCGCGTGCCAGCTTCGAGCGCTTCGCTGCGATGAACTCCCTGCGACGACTGCTGCCGTACTACACGCCCTACCGATCCCGGGTTGCCGCCGGCCTGTTCCTGGTCGTGCTCGCCTCCGGATTGGCGAGCGGCGTGCCATGGCTGCTGCGTCTGGCGATCGACCGCATGCGCGCCGGCGCCCTCGGGCCGGGGATCTGGGGCGTCGCCGGGGCGATGATCGCCCTCGCCGTCGGGGCCGGCGCCGCCCGCTACTACATGCGCGAGTGGCTGAACGGCGTCAGCCGCCGCATCGAGTTCGACCTCCGCAACGACCTCTTCGGCCACCTCGCGCGCCTCGACGCCGGCTGGTACGCGCGGACGCGCACCGGCGAGATCATGGCGCGGCTCACCAACGACCTCAACGCCGTCCGCATGGCCGCCGGACCGGCGCCGATGTACCTCGTGAACACGATCTTCGGCGGCCTCTTCGCCCTCGTGTTCATGCTCCGCATCAGCCCGCGCCTGACGATGCTCGCCGTGCTGCCGATGCTCGTCCTCCCGTTCATCATGGTGCGCGTGGGACGGATGATCCACGAGCGCTTCGAGGCGGTGCAGGAGCAGTTCGGCCGCCTCACCACGCTCGCCCAGGAGAACCTCGCCGGCGTGCGGATCGTTCGCGCATATCGGCAGGAGCGCGCCGAGATCGGACGCTTCGGCGAGATGAACGACGAGTACGTTAGCAGAAACATGCGTCTCGCGTACCTCTACGGCGCGATGCAGCCCAGCTTCGGCCTCATCGCGGGAGTCGGAGCGGTCATCGTCCTCGGCGTCGGCGGCACCCTGGCGCTGCGCGGGACGATCTCCGTCGGCGAGTTCGTGGCCTTCGGCTTCTACCTGACGATGCTCACCTGGCCGCTGATCGCCCTCGGCTGGGTCATCAACCTCTTCCAGCGCGGCGCGGCCTCGATGGCCAGGCTCGAGGAGATCCTCGACGCCCGGCCGGAGATCGCCTCCCCCGCCGAACCGGACCAGCTGCCGCCGAACGAGGCCGGGCGCTCCCTCGAGTTTCGGGGGGTCGGCTTCCACTACCCCGGGGCGGCGGGCGACCCCCCTCGCTGGGTGCTGCGCGACATCTCCTTCACCGTTCCGGCCGGATCGACGCTCGGGATCGTCGGGGCGACCGGGAGCGGCAAGAGCGCCCTCATGGACCTCATCCCGCGCCTCCACGACCCCCAGGAGGGGGAGATCCTGCTCGACGGGGTGCCGATCCGCCGGCTCGACGTCGAGACGCTCCGCCGGGAGATCGGGTACGTGCCCCAGGAGAGCGTGCTCTTCAGCGAGAGCCTCGGTGCCAACCTCAACTATGGCACGGTCGATGCGACCGCCGGGGAGTGGGCCGCGAGGGTCGCCCAGCTCGACGAGACGATTCGGGAATTTCCCGGCGGCTACGAAACCCTGCTCGGCGAGCGCGGTATCAACCTCTCCGGCGGCCAGAAGCAGCGCGCGGCGCTCGCCAGGGCGCTGGCGCGAAAGCCGAGCGTGGTCCTCCTCGACGATGCCCTGTCGGCGGTGGACACCCACACCGAGGCGGAGATCCTGCGCGCGCTGCGCGAGGCGCTCGCCGCCAGGACCGCCCTCATCGCCTCCCATCGCATCAGCGCGATCCGGGACGCGACCTGGATCATCGTGCTGGACGAAGGACGGATCGTCGAGCAGGGGCGCCACGAGGAGCTCCTCTCGCTCGGCGGGCGGTACTGGGCGCTGCTGAACCGGCAGCAGCTCGTCGAATCGATCGAGGACGATGGCGCCGCCGTTCCCGCCTGATCGTCCTTCCGCGCCGCAGGTCCCCGGGTACATTTGGTCATGCATCCAGCCGCCGAGGAGCGTCAGTCCCACATGAGTCGAGCCGACACCGGAGCGCCCGACGTGCGCGCCAGTGCGCTCGAGCAGCGTCTCGCGGCCCTGGAGGCCCAGCACGTCGAGGCGCTGCGCGAGATCGCGGAGCTGAAGGCACGCGACCAGCTGAAGACCCAGTTCATCTCGAACATCTCGCACGATCTGCGGACGCCCCTCACCGCGATCATCACGCACGCGGAGATCCTGCGCGACGGGATCCTCGGACCGCTGAACGACCGGCAGGCGGAGAGCGTGACCGGCGTGATCAACGGCGGCCGGCAGCTCCTCGACATGGTCGGCGAGATCCTGAGCTACGCGAAGGGGAGCGCGAACCAGCTCACGCTCGCCATCTCCGACTTCGGCATCGCCGATGTCGTGCAGCGCGTGACGGCGCTCAACGAGTCGCTCGTCGCGCGGAAGGGGCTCACGCTCTCGGTGGAGGTCGCGCCCGACCTCCCGACGGTGCGCGGCGACCGCGAGAAGATCTCGCACGTGCTCGGCAACCTGCTCGGCAACGCGATCACCTTCACGCCGAGCGGCGGCCGCGTCTGGGTCGCGGCGCGCGCGGTGGAGGCGAACGCCGGCGGCGAGATTCTCGTCGAGGTCGGCGACACGGGGATCGGGATCGCCCCGGAGAATCACGACCTCGTCTTCCGCGAGTTCGCCCAGGTGGACTCCTCACCCTCCCGCCGTCACCACGGCACGGGGCTCGGCCTGACGATCGCGCGCCGCCTCGTCGAGCTGCACCGGGGGCGCCTCTGGCTCGAGAGCACGCTCGGCACCGGCAGCCGCTTCTACTTCACGATCCCGCTCGTCCCCTCGACCCCCTGAACGATCCGCGCCCGCACGTGCTGCTCGTGGACGACAGCGCGCTCGTCACCGGCGCGCTGCGCGTGCTGCTCGAGGAGACGGGACACCGCGTGACGACGGCGGACTCGGTGGCATCGGCCACGGCGGCCGCCCTCGCCGAGGTCCCCGACGTGCTCCTGCTCGACCTCACCCTTCCCGACGGGAACGGGCTCGAGGTCCTCGACCGCCTCCGCGCCGAGGACCGCCTCCCCCGTACCGTCGTCGCGCTCACGGGGCACGACGACGAGGCCCTCGCCGCGCACTGCCGCTCCGCGGGCTGCCGGGAGGTCGTCGTGAAGCCGGTGTCAGTGCGGGTGCTGATCGCGAAGATGCGGGAGTGGGTGGGAGAGGAGGCGAGCTAGGGGACGCGGACGTCGGGAGGGATGCTCGGCTCCCGCCGCGCGCTCGCGATGTCAGCCTTGTGCTGTGTGTTTCACTCGGAGGCGCGGAGATCCGCGGAGTAAAGCGCGACGAGGGAACGAGGACGTCTCGGCACGGACGCCACGCGCGCGGAAACGTCCGCCCCGCCGAGCGCCGAGCGCCGAGTGCCGAGCGCCGAGCGCCGAGTGCCGGCCCTCCTACAGCCTGCTCTTCAGAAACTCCGGCGTGAACCCCTGGAGGTACGACGCGAGGATCGTGAAGTAGTCGGTGATCAGCAGGAGGCCGACGGCGATCAGCAGGACGCCGGCGGCGCGCGTGATCCAGACCATCTGGCGCCGCATGCGCTGGAAGACGGCGAGGAAGCGCTCGATCGCGACGGCGGAGAGGAGGAACGGGATCGCGAGGCCGAGCGAGTAGGCGAGGAGCAGGACGAGGCCGCGGCCGAGGTCCGCGGAGCTCGACGTGTAGATCAGGATCGAGCCGAGGATCGGTCCGATGCAGGGCGTCCACCCCGCGCCGAAGGCGATCCCCACGAGCACGGTGCCGAGGTAGCCGATCGGCTTGTCGGCGAGGTAGACGCGGCGCTCCCGCTCGAGGGCACCGAGCCGGAAGACGCCGAGCATGTAGAGTCCGAAGAGGACGATCAGCGCCCCGCCGATCCGGCTGATCCACTCGCGGTAGGCGAGGAGGGCGCGGCCGAGCACCGTCGCCGTCGCACCGAGCGCGAGGAAGATGAGCGTGAAGCCGAGAACGAAGAGCAGCGCGTGCACGAGCGCCGTCCGTCGCGATTCTTGCACGTCCTCGAGACTCAGCCCGGTCACGAAGGTGACGTAGCTCGGGATGAGCGGGAGCACGCACGGCGAGAGAAAGCTCAACAGACCGGCGGTGAACGAGATCGCGATGCCAAACGTGGCGCTGTCTTCCATGCCCGCTCCGGGGACGCCCGGCGCCGGGGATCCCAAGTCCGAGAGTGATCGCGCCGACCGCAATGTCGGCCGGCGACTGCTGCGTTGGTACTACTGGCTGAAGTACGCCCCCTTCCGCCGCGAGCGGCAGGGGGACGACGGCCGCCGCGGCGCCGTCGTCCTGCAGATCGACGCGCTCGCCTACGCCGACCTGCGGCGCGCGATCGACGCCGGCTACTGCCCCACGCTCGCGCACCTGCTCTCGCACGAAGGCTTCGCGCTGCGCCGGTGGTTCTGCGGGCTCCCCTCCGCGACCCCCTACTGCCAGGCGGGGATCTTCCACGGCGAGAACGGCGGGATCCCCGCCTTCCGCTTCTACGACAAGCGCGCCCGGCAGATCGTGACGTGCAACGCGGAGCACGGCGTGCAGTACATCCGCGACCGCATCACCGCGCCCGGCGCCCTCGCCGGCGGGTCGAGCTACGTCAATCTAATCGATGGCGACGCGCGCACCGTCGCCTTCACGGTCGCGACGCGCGAGCGGCTCTCCGTCTTCCGGAAGCTCGGCGGGTGGCGCATGGTGCTCCTCGTCCTCCTGCATCCGATCCGCATGATGCGCATGGTCGTCCAGGCCGCGCTGGAGTGGCTGCGGGAGGAATGGGAGCGGCTCGTCGTCGAGCTGCGCGGGCGGCGGACGCACGCGGAGGGGATCTTCCCCTTCGTGCGCATCCTCAGCAACGTCGTCATCCGCGAGCTCCAGACGATGGCGATCGGGCTCGACGTCCACCTCGGCGTGCCGATCGTCTACAGCACGTACATGCAGTACGACGAGCTGGGGCACCACTTCGGGCCGACGAGCAAGCAGGCGCTGCGCGACCTGCGGCGCACCGACGCCCGCATCGCCGAGATCTGGCGGATGATTCGCCTCGCCGGCGGGCGTGCCTACGACCTGATCGTCCTCTCCGACCACGGGATGACGCCGGCCGTGAGCTACCGCGTCCGGTTCGGCGAGACGCTCGGCACGACGATCCAGCGCATCCTCGACGAGCAGGCCGACGGGCTCGGGCGGCGCTCGGCGGAAGCGCTCGCGAGCTTCGCGGAGGACCCCGAGTACGCCGACCTCGGCGCGCGCATCCTCGAGGAGATCGGCTATGCGACCCGCCCGGAGAGCCGGCGCCGGCGATGGCTGCGCCGGGCGCGCGACTGGGTGCGCTCGCGCTACGGGCTGCGCGAGCTGATCCTCCCCGAGAAGTACCGCGTCGAGCCGCGCCACGACGTCGTCGTGACCTACAGCTCCGACCTCGCGCACCTCTACTTCACGCGCGACGCGCGGCCGCTCGGCGCCGGGGAGATCCTCGGCGATGCCCACCGCGCGCACCTCTACCTCTCGCTCCTCGCGCACCCCGGCGTCGGGCTGATCGCCATCCGGGACGGCGAGGGGGTGCGCCTCCGCTCGCGCGCCGGGCGCGCGCGCCTCCGCGGCGGCGAGCTGCAGGTGCTCGACGGCGTGAACCCGCTCGCGCCGTACGGCACCGAGCCGGAGCTCCTCCGCGCGATCGAGGAGCTGCTCTTCCAGCCGAACTGCGGGGACCTCGTGCTGTTCGGGGCCTACGACGGCTACGAGATCGTCTCGTTCGACGACCAGATCGGCGCGCACGGCGCGGCGGGGGGCGAGCAGGTGCATCCGTTCATCATCGCGCCGTCGGAGCTCGCCCTGCAGGACGCGACGCTGGAGAACGCGCGCGACATCCACACGCACGTCATGCTCCGGTACGCACGGCGGGAGGAGCCGGACGCGGCGGGGTGACAGGCCTCCGTGTTCGATGAGGCGTTGCGTTCGCGGTCGATCCGCCGGTACTTCGGTGGGTCACGCGGAGGCGCGGCGTCGCGGAGGGTGTGGCCGCTCTCCGCGAAACTCCGCGCCTCCGCGAGAAACGACGAGCGCCCGAGGAGAGCCGTCATCGGGCGCGCCGTGCCCGACGCCCCCGACGCCGCGACGCCGCTACGGCCCGAAGATCTCCGACAGGTCGACCGCGTCGGCGATCGCGCGCACTTTCTGGCTGACCTCCGTCGCGAGGCTGTCGCGGCCGGTGCGGTCGAGCCCCTCGGCGAGCAGGCCGCCGGCGAAGACGTACTGCAACGGGATCGAGATCGAGGCGCGGTCCACCCAGTCGTCCTGCTCCAGCAGCGCCTCGGGACCGCGGTAGACGTCGGTCCAGAGCGCGAGCGTGCGCGGGACGTCGAGGTGGCCGGTCGCCGTCGGCACCGTCCCGGGCGCGGAGGAGGGGAGGCCGTTCCAGAGGCGCAGGGCGAGCCCCTGCCGGACGATGTAGTCCGAGAGCCCGAGCTCCTCCGGGTAGACCGACGCCGAGAAGTAGATCGCGCGGGACGGGAAGGAGCTGCGGATCATCTGGAGCGTCACGATCTTGTCGCGCGTGAGCAACTGCGGCGGGACGATCGCGTCGATGTTGCCGGCGCGGAACCGCGCCGCTTCGCGGAGCTCGGTGTAGTCGGGGATCGCCTCCGCGGCCTCCATCGACAACGCGAGCGGGGAGCCGGTCGGCGTCGGCCATTCCCGGTCGCGGTAGATCGATGGTCCGGTGGCCGCGTCGTACGGACGCACCGGGTTGCGGACGAGCTGCCGCACGTTCCAGTCGGTCCCGAGCAGCGACGTGACGAGGACCGTGACGTCCTGGCGCACCCCCTCGACCTCCTGCGCGTACCAGAGCGGGAAGGTGTCGTTGTCGCCGTTCGTGATGAGGACGCCGTACGGCTCGACGGAGTTCAGGAGGTCGTGCGCCCACTCGCGCGTGAAGGTCTCCCCCGCGCGCGATGCGTCCCCCCAGTTCACGATGAGCGGGACGAGGGCGAAGGCGAGGACCGGCGAGGAGAGGACGAAGCGGCGGCGCTCCGCGGGCGCGGCACCGGTCGTCGCGCCGGCGACGAGCTGCCAGATCCCGACGAGCCCGAGCCCTGCCCAGATCCCCCAGGTCGAGAAGCTCCAGAGGTAGAAGTAGTCGCGGTCGCGCACCTCGCGCGGCACGGCGTCGCCGAGCTCGGGCGCCTGCGAGAACCCGTACTTGAAGTTCAGGTAGTAGATCAGGCCGAGCGTCACGGTGAAGACGAGCGTCCCGACGTACCAGAAGGTGCGGCGGTCGCGCTGCCAGTGCAGCACGCCGCCGTAGAGGCCGAGCGCGAGGAAGACGAAGGCGAGCGCGCGCTGCAGCCCCGGCACGTTGCCGTCGGCATCGCGGAGCCACTGCCACTCGAAGTACATCCACCACATCCCGATCTGCGCGCCGATCGGCGCCTGCCGCACGGTGACCGGGTTCTTCCCGTACTGCTCGCGGTTGATGTTGGAGACGAGACGGTCGGCGGTGACGGGATCGAGCGTGCACTCGAGCGCGAGCCCGGTGGTGCACGCGGTCGGCTCGCCGAGGCTGATGCGCGGGAAGTGCGCGGCGCGAATCGGCTCGTAGATGAAGGGGGTGAGCCCGAGGAGGAGCGCCGCCGCGCCGGCGGCGACGAGCCGCCAGCGGAGGAGCGTCGTCGGGCGGCGCACGAGCACGGCGATGCCGACGGCGGGGAGTGCGAGGAAGCCGGCGGGGTGGTTCGTGTAGCCGAGACCGAGGAGGTAGGCGACGGCGACGAGAATGTGATCCGAGCGCGGGCCCTCGGGCTCGTCGAGCCAGCGGATCATCAGCCAGCTGACGACGGCCACGAAGAGGAGGGCGACGGTATAGACCTTCTCGTTCACGACCGACTGGTTCCAGACCGTGAACGCCGTCGCGCCGACGAGCGTCGCGACCGCGGCGCCGGCGAGCCGGAAGGGGCGCGCGATCCCGAAGCCGGCGAGCGCGCGCTCGGCGACGAGGAACCAGATCCCCGCCGACAGCGCGCTGCAGAGCGCGGCGAGGAGGTTGATGCGCTGCGCGTACTCGGGCGCGATGGGGAGAAGCCCGAAGGTGTGCCCGATGAGGACGAAGAGCGGGTTTCCCGGCGGGTGCGGCAGGCCGAGGACCTTCACCGCGGCGATGTACTCGCTCGCGTCCCACATCGCCGTCGTCGGCGCGAGCGTGACGATGTAGAGGAGGAGCACGAGCACCGCGGCGATCGCGGCGGCGCCGTACGACGGGCGGTAGGCGCCGAGCACGGGCGCGGCGGACGGACGGGGCATCGGGATCTCGGAAGGCGCGGCGCCGCTCAGACGAGCAGCGCCGCGGGAATGAGGGCGAGGTAGGAGACGACGAGGAGCGGCGCGGCGGCGGTCCCCGCTCCGGCCGCGAGCAGGACGTAGCCGGCGACGAGCGCGAGGGCGGCGCCGCCGGCGAGCAGAGCGCGCCGGCGCGAGCGGAAGGCGTTCATCGCGATCCCTCGACGAACAGCGTGGACGACGGCCGCCCGGAATCGGCGATCACCGGTGCGATCGGGTCGGTGACCCACTGCGTGTCGTCGACGACGAACGCGTATCGGTGCGGGCCGGGCGCGAGCGCGACCGCGGCGGTCCAGGTGCCGGGCTCGCCCTCGGCGAGGAGCGTCGCCCCGGCGCGCCAGCCGTTGAAGTCGCCGACGAGCGCGACCGACGATGCGGTCGGCGCCGCGAGAACGAAGCGGACGAGGCGCAGCGTGTCGCGGATCGAGGCGGCGGCGACCGGACGTCCCGCGGTATCCGAGCCGGCCCCGTTCAGCCGGTCGATCGTGCCGAGCGCGAGGACTCCCGCGACGCCCGCGGCGAGGAGCGCGCCGACCTGCCCCGCGACCCAGCCGCGGCGGTTGCCGCGCGCGGATGCGCGCCCGCGCTCCACGGTGCGCGCCTCCGTGCGCGCCTCGGTGCGCACGCGCTGCATGATGCGCGCGCGGCTCCCCGGGTCCAGCTGCGCCGGGCGGCGCAGCTCGCCGCCGAGCCAGGTCTCGAAGTCGCGCCGCGGATCAGACACGGTCCACCTCCAGGAGCAGGGAGCGGAGCCGCGCGCAGGCGCGCTGGACGCGCATCTTGAGCGCGGAGACGCCGCTCCCGGTGATCGATGCCATCTCCTCGTACGTCAGCTCCTCGGCGTAGCGGAGGAGCACCGCCTCGCGCGCCGGCGCCGGGAGCTCGGCGAGCGCCCGCGCGAGCTCTTCGCGCAGCTCCCCCTCCCCCTCCCCCTCCCCCTCCCCCTCCGCGTCCGGCGCGGCCGCCACGGCGGGCGGGTCCCAGCGCGCGCCGGCGAGCAGCTCGGCGCGGCGCTGCCGCCGCGCGACGACGGAGCGGCACTGGTTCACGAGGATGCGAAACAGCCACCCCCCGAAGCGCTCCTCGTCGCGGTACCGGTCGAGGGCGCGGTAGGCGCGCAGGAACGTGTCCTGGAGCGCCTCCTCGGCGTCCTCGCGGTCCCCGAGCATGCGCACGGCGTAGCGCGCGAGCCGGTCGTGATACCGGTCCACGAGCGGCGCGAACGCGTCGACGTCGCCGTCGAGCACGCGGCGGACGAGCTGGGTGTCGGTGGGCTCCATCTCCCCGATCAACTACGCGAGTCCGGAAAGCGTCACATCACCTCCCGCCCGTGCGGGCGCAGGCCTCGCACACCCCGTAGATCACGAGGCGGTGCCGCTGGCGGAGGTAGCCGTTCGCCTCGGCGATCAGCGTCGTCATGCGCTCGAGCCGCTCGTCGCGGAACTCCGTGACGCGGCCGCAGACAGAGCAGAGGAGGTGCTCGTGGTGCGGAACGTCGCGCGTCGGCTCGTACCGCTTGAAGCCCTCGCCGAAGTCGCGCTCGGCGACGAGTCCGCTCGTCTGGAGGAGCTCGAGGGTGCGGTAGATCGTCGCCGTCCCGGCGGCGGCGCCGCGCGACTCGAGCTCCGCGGCCAGCTCCTCGACCGAGAGATGGCGGTCGGAGGCGAGCACCGTCTCGGCGATCGCGAGGCGCTGCGCCGTGACGGGGAGGTTGTGGTCGCGCAGGTATGCGCGGAACCGGTCCATTACGCCGTCGATGTCGCCCACGCCTCGCCATCCATCGCCTGGAGCGCCTCCGGCGTCAGGCGCTCCGGATCCGCCGCGTCCGTCGAGCGCCGCTGGACGCCGCGGACGACCGCATCGATCGTGACGAGCGGCGCGTCCGCCTCGGCGACGAGGAAGAACTCCCACTTCCCTCGGTCGGGCCCCTTCAGCGTCGCGCGGTAGTGCGCCGTGTAGACGGTGTGCCTGACGATCGGCGCCCGCTCGTCCGCCGGCGGCGCGTCGTCCGCGTCGCAGGCGGGAGCGTCGCCGGCGGCGAGGATCTCGTCCATCGCCATCTGGCGCGCGGCATCGTCGTCCTCGCGCGTGTCGGCGGCGCGAGTTCCGGGGTCGCCGGCGGGCGCGGGCCCGGCGACGGGCGGCTCGACCTCCGGCGTCGCTGCGACGACGGCGACCCCCGACTCGATCGCGCCCTGGCGCATCGCCGGAAAGAGGTGGAGCTCGACGAGCCGCTCCACGGGGATGCGCGCGGCGATCTCGCGGAGGAAGCGCGTCCGCGTCTCGCTCATCGCGCCGCCGCGGCCGGGCGCGCGGCGGCGGGGGCCGGGCGCGAGGCCAGCTCGCGCTCGACGAAGATGCGCAGGATGTGCAGGAAGTCCTGCGCGTTCGTCACGACGCCGAACGCCTGGTGCGTGCCGCGGTCCTTGAGCTTGCTGACGACGAACTCCGACGAGTCCACGCAGATCGTCGGCAGCTCGCGCAGCGAGCCGTCGGCCTCGGTGACGAAGGCGGGGAGCATGTTCCCCGTCGCGATCGCGTGGAGCGCGGTGGCGATGAGGATCGCCATCGTCGCCTTCGTCGTGTGCCGCTTCATCGCGTCCTGTGCGGCGAGCGCATCGGTGACGACGTCGGGGAGCGGGCCGTCGTCGCGGATGGAGCCGGTGAGGACGAAGGGGATGCCGTGCACGACGCAGGCGTGCATGATTCCGTCGGTGATGATCCCCTGCTCCACCGCCGCCGCGATCGACCCGGCGGCGCGCACCTTGTTGATCGCGCGCATGTGGAGCCCGTGCCCGCCGCTCGTCGCCTCGCCGCTCGACGTCATGCCGAGCGTCGTCTGGAAGATCGACGCCTCGATGTCGTGCACGGCGACGGCGTTCCCGGCGAGGAGCGCGCCGACGAAGCCGTTGGCGACGAACCACGTCATGTCGTTGCGGGCGCGCGAGTGGACGAGGGCCGGACCGGTGACCCACACCGGATAGCCGCCGCGCTCGCGCTCCTCGACGAGGATGCGGGCCATCAGCGCGTAGTCGATCGGCTTCTCGCGCGAGACCTCGCTCGTCATGAACTTGAACTCGGTGTCGGCTTCGCCTCCACCGAGATCTGTTTGAACGAAGATGCCGTCGCTCCCGTCCTCCTTGTGGCCGACGGCGACGAGGTCGCCCTGCCGCACGCGGCGCCCCTCCCGGACCCAGAGCTCGCCGCTCCCGTCGAGGACGAGCGCGGAGTCCATGCGCGGCTCCTTCGGCATCCGCCACTCCCCGCGGACCTTCACGTAGGTCGGCAGGTTGGTGGTCGAGAAGAAGTCTTCGGGGAGGACGCCATCGCTCGGGGCGGGCACGAAGCGGGCATCGGGCGCCTGACGGAAGCGGGGCGCGCTGAAATCGGGGTGGGCGAAGGTGGGCACGGAGGAAATCTGGGGGGGCGGCTGGGCCCATTCAAGCTCGCGACGACGGGCCGCGGGCGGCTCGGTGCTTGCCGGGGAGGAGGCGAAGGCCCCGGTGACGCGCGACACGCACGCGCGGCGATGGGGCGACGCCACCGGCAGCCTGGGAGGAGACATGGAGCGGGACCAGCTCGGCGGGATGCGCCGACTCTCGGAGATGGACCACGTCCGCGTGGCGAAGGGGGCGAGCGACCCGCGCGGCTGGAAGGTCGTGGCCGCCGATGGCGCCGAGGTCGGGCGCGTGCGCGACCTGCTCGTCGACCTCGAGGCGCAGCGCGTCCGCTACCTCGACGTCGAGCTGGACGCGGCGGCGCCGGGCACGGGGGAGCGCCACGTCCTCATCCCGATCGGACGCGCCCGCCTGCACGACGCGGAGGACCGCGTGCTCGTGGACGCCCTCCCGGCGTCGGGGATCTCGTCGCTCCCGCGCTACGGGGGCTCCGACTTCGACCGCGAGTACGAGGGGGCGATCCGGCGCGGCTTCTTCCCCGACGGCATCACGCCGGAGATGCTCGCCTGGATGGCGAAGCTCGAGGCGGCGGAGGGCGACTTCTACGGCGCGGAGGACTTCGACGAGGCGCTCTTCCTGCGCGATCGCGGCTCCCCGGCGCTGCTCGGCGCGGCGACGGAGGCGGAGGCGGCCCGTCAGCCCGACGCACCCGACCGCGAGGTCGCACGCCCGACCGCCCGCGAGGGGACGATCGAGGCGGCGCGCGAGCGCGCGGGGCTCGTCGAGCCGGGCGCCGACGTGCCGCGCCCGGCGGACGAGCCGAGGCGTCCGGGGCCGGACGCGGAGTGGAACGAGGAGACGGGGCGGTGAGGCTGGGCCGGGGCCTCGGCGCTCGGCGCTCGGCGCTCGGCGCTCGGCGCTCGGCGCTCGGCGCTCGGCGAACGTAGTGTTCGCGCGGCGGAGGAGCATCGCTTTCTGGTCGTCTCCCCTCGTCGCTCGGCGAGTCGGGAGGCCCGGCGCCGTCGGCCCGCGGAGCGCGGCCCCCGGCCCTACATCAGCGCCACCGGATCCCGGTCCAGCGCGATCCGCAGCCCCGCGCGGGCGGGGATCTCGAAGCGCTCGAGGAAGTAGCGCGAGACGCGCGTGAGCTCGCCGGGGTGCGCCGATTTCAGGAGGAGGTGCCACCGCCAGCGGTTCTTGATCCGCTCCACCGGGCACGGCGCGGGGCCGACGAGGGTCACGTGCGCCTCGGTGCGGCGCGCCAGCAGCTCGCGGAGCCAGGCCGCGGCGCGGTCGGCGAGGCGCATCGTCGCCTCCTCCTCGGTGCCGCTGAAGATCACGTTCGCGAGTCGCACCGCGGGCGGATAGGCCGGCGTCTCGCGCCCGTCGATCTCCTTGCGCACGAAGGCGTGATAGTCGTGCGCGACCGCGCACGTGACTGCGTGGTGCGTCGGCGCCCGCGTCTGGATGAAGACGCGCCCGCCCTTCGGCCCGCGCCCCGCGCGACCCGCGACCTGGCTCAGGAGCTGGAAGCAGCGCTCCGAGGCCCGGAAGTCCGGGAGATTGATCCCGACGTCGGCGTCGACGACGCCGACGAGCGTGACGTTCGGGAAGTCGAGCCCCTTCGCGATCATCTGCGTGCCGAGCAGAATGTCCACCTCGCCGCTGGCGACGCGATCGAGGATGTCGGCGTGCGCCCACTTGCCGCTCGTCGTGTCGACGTCCATGCGCGCGATCGTCGCCTCGGGGAAGCGCTCGACGAGGAGGCGCTCGACCTGCTGCGTGCCGAGCCCGCGCTGCTTGAGCGTCGGCATGCCGCACCGCTTGCAGACGGCGCGCGGCGGCTCGTGGTGCTGGCAGTAGTGGCAGACGAGCCGCTCCGGCGCGCGGTGCGCGGTGAGCGAGATGCTGCAGTTCGGGCACGTGGCGACGTCGCCGCACCCGCCGCACTGCACGAACGACGCGTAGCCGCGGCGGTTGAGCAGGAGGATGCTCTGCTCCTTCTTCGCCAGCCGGTCGCGCAACGCCGCCTCGAGCGGCTCGCTGACGACGTGCCGGAACTGGTCGAACGACGCCTGCCGTCCGCTCTCGAAGAGCGCGCGCTGCGCGTCGCGTCCCGCGCGCAGGTCCACGACCTCGACCGCCGGCAGCCGCCCGCCGCCGACGCGGTCGGGGAGGGTGAGCAGCCGGTACTTCCCCGACGCCGCGTTGACCCACGACTCGACGCTCGGCGTCGCGCTGCCGAGGACGGCGCGGGCTCCCTCGAGCCGCGCGCGCACGATCGCCACCTCGCGCGCGTGGTAGCGCGGCGTCTCCCCCTGCTTGTAGCTCGACTCGTGCTCCTCGTCGACGACGATCGCACCGAGGTCGCGGAGCGGCGCGAAGATGGCAGAGCGCGCGCCGACGGCGATCCGCTTTTCGCCGCGCCGCAGCGCGAGCCAGGCGTCGTAGCGCTCGCCGTCGCTCAGCGCCGAGTGGAGGACGGCGATGCGGTCGCCGAAGACGGCACGGAATCGGTCCACGGTCTGCGGCGTGAGCGCGATCTCGGGGACGAGGACGATCGCCGTGCGCTGCTCGACGTCGACGACGTGGCGGAGCAGCTCGAGGTAGACGAGCGTCTTCCCGCTCCCCGTGACGCCGTGCAGGAGGAAGACCTCCCCCGGCCGGCCGGCGACGGTCGCGTCGATCGCCGCGCGCTGCTCCTCCGTCGGGCGGTGCGACGCGCCCTGCCCGGGGCGTCCGAGGAACGGGTCGCGTGCGACGATCTCCTCCTCGAGGACGATCAGCCCGCGCGCGACGAGGCCGCGCAGCACCGACGGCGAGAAGTCGAGCTGCTCGACGAGGTGCTCGACGGGGCTCCGACCCCCGAGCGACTCGAGCAGCTCGAAGAGGGCGCGCTGCTGCTTCGCGCGCGCGAAGATCGCGTCGCGCCGCTGGAGCGAGGGAAGGTCGCGCGCGACGACGGCGACGCGGCGCGTCTTCACGGCCGGCGACGGGGCGGCGGCGCCGGTCAGCGCGGCGGGGAGGGCGGAGCGTAGCGCGACCCCGAGCGGGACGACGTAGTACTCGGCGATCCAGCGGCAGAGCTCGAGCATCGCCGGGTCGACGGCGGGCTCCCGGTCGGGCGCCGCGAGGATCGCGCGCACCCTGGCCGGCGGCGCGACGTCCGGATCGTGCTCGCCGACGCAGATCCCGATCTCCTTCCCGCCGCGCAGCGGCACGACGACCCGCGAGCCCGTGACGACCGGGTGGGCGAGGGAATCGGGGACGCTGTAGGTGAAGGTCTGGAACAGGGGGAGCGGGAGGGCGACCTCGACGAGGCGGGAGGGCATGCCGAAATCTATTGGACCGACCGAGGGACTACTCGATCGGCTCGGGGAGCAGAGTCAGGGTCGGGGTCAGGTCGGACCTGCCTCGGGATGCATCCCGCCGCGATCGCTGACCCTGTCCCTGTCCCCGACCCTGTCACCCGAGCCGTTTACGCGATCCTCGCCCCCAATCCCGCCCCGTCCGGAATCCGCACGACCCCGCCCTCGATCGTCGCCCCGACCACCGGGTCGTCCGCGAGCAGCGCCGCTCCGTCGAGATCCGCCGCGTCGAGCAGCGGCGCGAAGTGCGCGGCGGCGGTGATGCCGAGGCTCGTCTCGATCATGCAGCCGCACATGACCAGCAGGTCGTGCACGCGCGCCGCGGCGATCATGCGCAGCGCCTCGCGCAGCCCGCCGCACTTCGAGAGCTTGATGTTGATCCCGTCCACCGCGCCGATCAGCCTCGGGATCTCGCTCGCCGTGACGCACGACTCGTCGGCGACGATCGGCAGCGACGAGCGCTCGCGCACGAAGCGCAGCCCGGCGAGGTCGTGCGGCGGGAGCGGCTGCTCGACGAACTCGACGCCGAGCTCCGCGAGGAACGGCACCATCGCCAGCGCGTGCTTCGCCGTCCACGCGGCGTTCGCGTCCACGCGCAGCACCTTGTCCGGGAACGTCTCGCGCACGACCTCCATGATGCGGCGGTCCCACGCGCTGCCGAGCTTCACCTTCAGCACCGGATACGACGCCGCCTCGGCGAGCCGCGCGCGCAGCTCGCGCTCGTCGGCGGCGATCGCGATCGTGAAGCTGGATGGCGGGGCGGCGGCGGGGTCGAGCCCCCAGATCCGGTGGAGCGGCGCGCCGAGCCGCTTGCCGACGAGGTCGTGCACGGCGGCGCTGATGCCGCTCTTCGCCGAGCCGTTGAAGCGCAGCGCCGCGTGCATCGCCCGCTCGAGCGCCTCGAGCGACCACGCATCCGCGCGCTCCACGACCGGCGCGAGCCGTTCGAGCGCGGCGACGACGCTCTCCGGCGACTCGCCGTAGAAGCGGCTCGGCGCCGCCTCCCCCCACCCTTCCACGCCATCTTCGTCGCGCACGCGCACCCAGACGACGCGCCACTCGCTCGAGCCGCCGCGCGCGATGACGAACGGATGCTTCGTGCGCACGGTCACGATCTCGTGCGAGAGCGTCAACATCGAGCGGCGATCAGTTGGCGGGGTTCGTGAGGCGCGGGACGCGCGAGAGCCAGGCGCCGCGATACTGCGGCGTCTCGGCCGTCTGCGCAAGCCAGGCGATGAGCGCGTCGGCCAGCTCGGCGCCCGTCTGGAACCGCTCCGCGACGGGCTTCGCGAGGCACTTCATGATGATCGCCGAGAGCCCGGGCGGCGTGCGCGAGTCCACGACCTCCGGCGGCACGGGGGCCTCGTGCACGTGCTTGTAGCCGACCGAGTACGAGTCCGCGCCGTCGAACGGCGGGAAGCCGAGGAGCATCTCGTAGAGCATGACGCCGACGGCGTAGAGGTCGCTGCGCCCGTCGACGAGCTTCCCCATCGCCTGCTCGGGGGACATGTAGTGCGGCGTCCCCATCGCCCGGCCGGTGCCGGTGAGGCGCCCGTGAAAGCGCGCCGTCGCGATGCCGAAGTCGGTGAGCAGCGCGTGCCCATCGTCGTCGAACAGCACGTTGTCCGGCTTCACGTCGCGGTGGACGATGCCGCGCCGGTGCGCGTAGTCGAGCGCTCCCGCCATCTGCGCGCAGATGCGCGCGGCGAGCCCGGGCTGGACGGTGCGGTCGCGCACGAGCGCATCGGCGAGCGAACCGCCCGACAGGTACGGCATGACGAGGTAGACCATGCCGTCCAGGTCCCCGTAGTCGAGGATCGTGCAGATGTGCGGGTGCACGAGCTTGCACGACGCCTCGGCCTCGCGGCGGAAGCGCTCGCGCATCTCGTCGTCCTTCGCGAGATGGGCGTGGAGGACTTTGATCGCGATCGGCCGGTCGAGGTGGGCGTGGCGCCCCAGATAGACCGTCGCCATCCCGCCGCCGCCGAGCTTCCGGACGATGCGGTAGCGGCCGCCCGCGGCGCGGCGGAGCGCGCCGAGCTCCTCGTCGGGCCGCTCGCCGGTCTTGTGCTCCAGCTCCGGGAGCTCGGCGTCGCAGCGCGAGCATCGCACGGCCGACGCACGATTCCAGGTGCCGCAATCAGGGCAGAACACCCATCACCCTCCGAACTGCAGTCGCACGAAGTCGTACGGCGGCCAGGGGCCGGAAAGCCGCACGTCGAGACCCGGGGCCTGGCGGCCGAGCTGCGCCACGGCCCCCTCGAAGGCCGCCCACCGCTCGCGCTCCACCAGGAACGACGACATCAGCACGTCCGCCGCTCCCTCGGGACGCGGATGCGGGATGGCGGCGACGGCATGCCGCCGCATCTCGCGAAAGAGCTCCGCCGCCCGCATCCCGCCGCTCGCGCCGCCATCCGGCGAGGGCGCCGCGACGACGCGCACGCGCGCCATCGCCCGCCCCTCGACGAAGCCGAGGCCGTCGGCGAGACTGACGTAGTGGAGCTCCATCCACTTCCGGAGCCCCTCCTCCGAGCGGAAGGTGGTGCCCACCGGCGCCGGCAGGATCGTGCGCCGTGCGAACGCTGCCTCGATGACTGCCCGGTACGCGTCCACGTCACGGGCGTCGCCCGCCGGACGCTGCCAGGGCGCCTCGCTCACCACCGCGCCGAGCTCCTTGTAGACGAACAGATCCGTGTTCGGCACGAGCGGTCCGGCGTCGCCGTGCTCGAGGGCGGCGATGGCGTACAGCCGCTGGGCGCTCACAGGAAGCGCAGGAGGCGCAGGACGACGAGCAGGAGCACGCCGATCGCGAGCTGCCCGCCGAGGAGGATCCAGAAGCCGAGCGGGTGATCGGCGAGCGGGATGCGCGAGAAGTTCATCCCCCACATGCCGCTGATCACGACGAACGGAATGGTGATCGTCGCGACGCCGGTGAGCCCCTTCGTCGAGTGGCCCAGCCGGTTCGACACCTGGGTGAGGTAGCTGTCCATCGTGCTCCCGAGCAGCTCGCGGAAGGCCTCGAGGGAGTCGTTGATGCGCAGCACGTGGTCGTAGACGTCGCGGTAGTAGAGCTGCGTCTCGGGCGCCAGCAGCGTGGACGGACGGTTCGTGAGGACGTTGAAGATCTCCCGCTGCGGCGCGAGGTGCCGGCGGAGCGAGAGGACGAGGCGCTTCACCGAGAAGATGTCGCGCAGCGCGGACTCGTCGAACTGCTGGAAGATCCGCTCCTCGAGGCCGTCCACGAAGTCGTCGATCCGGTCGACGATGGGGAAGTACGCGTCCACCGACGCGTCGACGATGGCGTGCATCAGCCGCCCGGGCCCCCGCTCGAGGACGTCGGGCGACGCCGCGATGCGTTCCGCCACCGCGTGCACCGACTCGGCGTGCTCGCCGTGCACGGTGACGACGTAGCCCGCGCCGAGGAAGAAGCAGAGGTTGAACGTCTCGAGATCGTACGGGTCGTCCGTCTCCTCCTGGAAGCGCACGCCGCGGACGATGAGGAAGAGGTATCCCGGGTACTCCTCGAGCTTGACGCGGCTGTTGGGGTTGAGCGTGTCCTCGATCGCCAGGTGGTGGAACTCGAAGACCTTCTCGAGGAGGGCGATCTGGTGCCGGCTCGTGCTGTCGATGTCCACCCAGAGCGTTCCGCCCGCGGCGCGCGCGGCCTGCATCAGCTCGCGCGGCGGCAGGTCGCGGTGCACGCCCCCCTCGGCATCCCGGTACCAGCTCCGCGGCGCGCCGGTCTCGCGCGCCGCGTCGGTGCCCGCCGAGCTCAGGACGCCTTCGCGTGCGGCCACTTGACCCCCTTGATCAGCTGGAAGCCGAGCGCGCGCTCGCGGGAGAGCTCGCGGAGCAGCGTCGTCTCGCGCTCGATCGCGCCACGGGCCTCGCGCCACCCCGAGCGGCGCAGCGCCCGGCCGATGATCTGCGCTTTCTCCTGCCAGGTGAGCTCCGGCGCGTCGGTCACGGCGCGGAATGCGCCCGAGGTCCGTCCGCCGCTCGGCCCGCCGGTGGTCCAGTCCTGGACCTGGATCTCGACCACGCCCGCGTCGCGGAGCATCTGCTTCCACTCCACGAGGAGGTGTGGCCGGAGTCCGAGACGGTCCACGAGCATCTCCCGGGCCTCGTCGGAGATCTCCGAGCTCCACGTGGGCTGGAGGAGCACGACGGCGCCCATCGGCTTCGTCACCCGGGCGAGCTCGGCGATGGCGCGCGCGGGGTCGGCGGCGGAGGCGAGCGGCGGCTCGCCGATGGCGGCGTCGAAGACCCCGGTCTCGTGCGGAAGGTCGTCCAGCGGGGCCTGCTGGTAGGTGACGGGGAGCGGCGTCGGCTTCGCGCGCGCCCGCGCCTCCGCCTGCTCGATGCGCTCCGCGTCCGCGTCCACCCCGGTGAGCGAGGCGCCCGTCCGTGTCGCGAGCCACTCGCAGGTGACGCCGTCGCCGCAGCCGGAGACGACGATCTCGCGCCCCGGCTCGGCGTCGGTGAGGCGCAGGACCTCGCGATAGAGCTCCTCTCCGGTGGCGCGCCACCGTCCGAGGACCACCATCTGCACGAGGCGCAGCACCGCCGGGACGGGCGGGATGCGCGGAGTAGGACTCATTGAGAGGGGAATGTACCGGGGAGAACGGCCCGGGGAACAGGGTCGGGGTCAGGGTCAGGGGCAGGTCGTGGCGCGTCGACGCCTCCGGAAGCACGTCCGACCCTGTCCCTGGCCCTGTCCCTGCCACCCGAGCCGCTCACGACGTCCGCGCCGCGCAGGACAGCCTCAGAGCATCTCTCGCAGATGCACCGTCGCCGCCTCCCCGAGCCGATCCGGCGCGTACCCCCCTTCCATCGCGCTCACGAGCCGCCCGCCGCACCAGGCCCGCGCGCGGTCGACGAGCGATCGCGTGAGCCGGGCGACGTCGTCCATCTCGAGCGTGAACCCCCCGAGGGGATCGCCGGCGAGCGAGTCGAAGCCCGCGGAGACGAGGACGAGGTCCGGGACGAAGCCCGCCGACGCCGCATCGATCGCGCGCTCGAGCGCGCTCACGTACTCCGCGGCCGGGCGGCCCGCGGGCATCGGGACGTTCCAGACGGAGCGGTGCGGCCCGCGGTCCTCCGCGGCGCCCGTGCCCGGATACCACGGCCACTGGTGCATCGAGACGAAGTGGATGTCCGGCTCGTGCTCGACGAGCGCCTGCGTCCCGTTCCCGTGGTGCACGTCCCAGTCGACGACGAGGACGCGGCCGATGCCGTGCGTCGCCCGCGCGTAGTGCGCGGCGATCGCGACGCTCCCGAAGAGGCAGAAGCCCATCCCCTGGTCGGCGAGCGCGTGGTGGCCGGGCGGCCGCACCGCGCAGAAGGAGCGCACCGCGCGCCCGTCGAGCGCCATGTCCACCCCCTCGAGCACCGCGCCGGCCGCCGCCGTGGCGGCGTCCCACGATCCCGCGCTCGCGATCGTGTCGGCGTCGAGCTGGCCGCCCCCGCTCTCGACGAGGCGCCGGACCGCACCGATGTACGCCGGCTCGTGGGCGAGCGCGAGCTCGTCGTCGGTCGCGTGCCGCGCCTCGACGTGCAGGAGCGCGTTGAAGAGGTCGAAGTCGCGCCCGACCGCGCGCAGCACCGCGCGCAGCCGCCCGACGTGCTCCGGGTGCCCCCACCCCGTGTCGTGGCGGCCGCAGTCGGAGTGGGAGATGAAGGCCGTCGTCATCGGGCACCTCGGAGTCGGCGGAGCAGCCACTCCGCGAGAAAGGCGGTGAGGGCGAGGGCGAGGGCCCACGCGGGGAGGCCGTCCGCGGGCGGCGCCCCGGCGGCCTGCGGAGCGGGCCGCGGCGGTCCGAGCGCCTGGATGGCGGCAGCGAGTGGCGCGGCCTCGGGGGCGCCGACGACGGGCGCGTGCCCCGTGCTCGCGACGGCGGCGACGACGCGGCTCCACCATGCGCGGTGCGCCGCCGCCGACCCGTCGTCGCCGGCCATCCGCCAGAGCCACGTCTCCTCGAGCCCGACGAGCGCGACGCGGCCGGCGGAGGCGCGTCGCGCCGCGAGCACGACGGCGTCGCCGCGGCGCTCGAGCGGAACGCCGTCGGCGCGCAGCGCGATCGGCCGGTAGGGGAGCGACGCGCGGGAGACGTCGCCCGCGTCGCGCGCCGCCGGCGGGAGGACGCGCGCCCCGACTCGTCCGGGCGCGAGCGCGGCGAGCGTCGCGAGACGCGACCCCTCCGCGCCGAGGACGAGCCCGCCGCCCGATCGCGCGTAGCGCGCGAGCGCCGGCGCGAGCGGCGCGGCGCTCGTGTCGAGGACGACGACGGCCGCGTGCCGGGCGGTGTCCGGCGCGATGGTCCCCTGCTCGACGCGCGCACCCGGCGCGACGGCGAGGCGCGCCTCGACCCTCCAGCCGCGCTCCTCGAGCGCCGCGACGACGAACTTCCCCTCCCACCCGGCGCGCGCGAGCACGAGCACGCGCTTCGGCTCCGACGCCTCGCCGGGGTCATGCGACGCCCGCGACGCGCGCGCGCCGCCGCTCGTCGCGACGACCGCGCCGACCGGAGCGGCGGCCTCGAGCGACGCGCCCGCTCCGCCCGCGCGCACCGTGTCGAGCGGGCCGACCGCATCGCGCAGCGCGACGAGGCGCGAGGCCGGAGCGGCGACGGCGATGCGCACGCCGCCCGCCGGCCCCGGCACCGGCGCGACGCTCACGGCGAGCGCGGGGGCGTCGCCGACGCTCCACCCGACGCTCGTGCCGCTCCGCGCGAGCGCGGCGAGCCAGTCGCGCGTCGCCGCATCCGGGAGCGCGTCGAGGCCGGCGTGCACGGACTCCGGCGCGGCGCCGGTGCTCCACCGCGCCAGTGCGGCGGCCAGCGCGCCGCCGTCCACGACGACGAGCCCCGCCGTCGCCGCGGGGGCGACGGCGCGCCAGAGCGACCAGCCGAGCGCGGCGAGCGCCGCGATGCGCAGCGCCGGCTCGAGCACGCGCCGCGAGAGCTCAGCGCGTGAGGGCATAGACGATCAGGTTCACCGCGAACTTCGTGTTGTCCACCGACATGAAGCGCTTGTTGTCGGGGTGGTAGCCCCACTCGGAGCTGTAGTCCTTGTTGCTGTAGAGCACGGCGATGCGCCCGTCGCGCAGCACGGCGTGCAGGTGCTCGTGCACGAGGTTGTCCCCCCAGCCGTTCAGCTCGTGGCTCGTCGTCGGGGGGCCGTCGTCGAAGCGGAAGAACGCGGAGTAGAGCGCGTGGTCGTTCGGCAGCTCGACGAGCGGCCCGACCGCCCGCGCGATCTCCTCCGTCGCCGTCTTGTGGAAGGCGCCGTCGATGTCGTGGTTGTGGTCGTCCACGAACAGCATCCCGCCGCGCTCGACGAAGCGCCGCACGTTCGCGCGCTCCTGCTCGGTGAAGCGCACGGGCAGATGGCCGGTGAGCCAGACGAACGGATGGCGCAGCAGCCGGTCCGTGCCGAGCGGGACGACGACCCCGCTCGGCGCGACGGGGATGGACGTGTAGCGCGCGATCGTGTCGATGAGGTTCGCCGGCACGAGCGGCGCGCTGTCCCAGTCGCCGGACTCGTACTGCGCGGTGGCGAAGACGAAGTCGCTCACCACGCGCCGCTCCACGCGCCGAGCGCGGCGCTCGCGCGTGGCGCGCCGGCGGCGAGCCGCCGCGCGCGCACGAGCGCATCGGTCGCGTCGCGCCCGGCGCGCAGCGCGTCCACCGCCGCGGCGAGCGCCGTGGCGAGCGCCGCGTCGGCGCCGAGGGCGTCCACGCGGAGCAGGATCAGCGAGTCGGTGGCGGCCGCGGGGTCGCGCGCGAGCGCGTCGAGGGCGCGCGCGAGCCGCGCGGCCCGCCGCGCGCCCGGATCGTCGGCGGGGCGCGCGCGCCGCGGCGCGGGGTCGCCCGTCTCCTTCCCCTGGAGGCGCACCTTCGCGATGTCGACGACGGCGTTCGGCGGACGGCCGCGCAGGTAGATGCGCTCCGCCGCGCGGGCGCGCTGGATCCAGGCGAGCGCGCGGCGCATGTGCGGGAGCGCATCGTCGGGCTCGCCGACGTCGAGCTCGCGCCCGGCGTCCCACATCGCGTTGTACGCCTCGAGGAGCGGCCGGTTGATCGCGACGACGGGCGTCTCGTCGTGCTCGAAGTCGAGCGCCCCCTCCTCCCCGGAGCCCGTCGCCGCGTCCGCCGCGCGGAGGATGTCCTCCGGCGACAGGGGACCCTCGTGCGCGGCATGCGTCTCCTCGTCCTCCCCCTCGTGCGAGTGCTCCGCGGACGCCTCGCCACCGAGGCGATGGAAGACGATGTCGCCGACGAGGCGGCGGACCTTCGCCTGCTCGCGCGCGATGGAGCGCGACTCGCGCACGGTCTCGTCGCGCGGGATGCGCGGCCGTCGCTCCTCGAGCGCTTCGGCGAGGAGGATGAGCATGCGCTGGCTCAGCGCCCCCTGCTGCACGTCCGGCGGCGGCGCGCCCTCGATCGCGAGCGAGTCGTACTCCCCCGCCCTCGGCACGCGCAGCGTGCGCGTCTCCGAGCTGCCGACGCCGGGCCCCGAGACGTCGTTCGCGTCGCGCGCGACGGCGCGCAGGTGCACGATGTCACCTGGCGCGAGGGCGAGCGAGTCGAGGGGGAGCGACCCCTCGAGCGTCGCGCGCGGCGCGCGCTCGAGCCGTCGGGCGCCGATCGTCGCCGAGCGGAACGTGTAGCTCTCCCCTTCGCCGGACGAAACGATCGCCTCGAAGGCCGCGGAGACGAGCCCGAGGTCGTCGGAGAGCTGCGCGCGGAGCGCGAGCCGGCCCCGCGGCACGCGCAGCACCGAGTCGCGCTCGGGGGCGAGGAGCGCGACGACCGGCGCCGCGTCCGTCCGCGGCTCGAGCACGACGAGCCGCTCGCGCGCGCCGTCGCGCAGGCGGAGCGCCGCCGGGCGCGCCGGCATCGCCAGCCGGACGCTCCACCGCCCGCCGGCGCCGCCGACGTTCAGCGCGCGCTCCCCGG
>DASUSM010000041.1:0-6466 GCA_036375115.1 Gemmatimonadaceae bacterium
TCTGCTCGACGTCGGCGCCGCACGCCGTCGTCACGCGGGCGCACGTCGGTGCCGGCGCCGCGGCGCGCGGCGACCGCCCGCTGTGCATCCTCGACATCGCGGTGCCCCGCGATGTCGAGCCCGACGTCGGTGCGCTGAGCAACGTGTACCTCTACGATCTCGACGGGCTGCGCGGCGTCGCCGAGTCGGCGCTCGAGCGGCGTCGCGGGGAGCTGCCGACGGCGGAGGCGCTGATCGTCGAGGAGGTCGAGCGGTACTGGGAGTGGCTCGCCGGCCTCGCTGCGGTTCCCGTGTTGACGGAGTTCCGCGCCGAGATGGACCGGCTCCGGGAGCGCGAGCTGTCCCAGGCGATGCGCCGGCTCGCGCACCTCGGCCCCGTCGAGCGCGAGGCGGTCGAACACTTTTCACGGACCCTGATGAACAAGTTCCTCCACGAGCCGACGGTGCGCCTGCGCGCCGCGGCGTCGAACGGACGGGGGCTCGGCATCGTCGATGCCGCGCGCTACCTCTTCGGGCTCGGCAGGGCGCCGGATGCGGAGTCGCGCGACGCCGACGCCGACGCCGACGCCGACGCGGAGCGCGAGCCGTGAGCCGTCGCGTCCTCGTCACCGGCGGCGCCGGGTTCATCGGGTCGCACGTCGTCGAGCGCTTCCTCGGCGACGGCGCGGTGGTCCACGTTCTGGACAACCTCGTCGGTGGGAAGCGGGAGAACGTGCCCGACGCCGCGACGTTCCACCGCCTCGACGTCGGGTCGCCCGACGCGGCGACGCTCGTCCGCGAGGGCCGGTTCGACGTCGTCGTCCACCTCGCCGCGCAGATGGACGTGCGCAAGAGCGTCGCCGACCCCGTGTACGACGCGACGGTCAACATCCTCGGGACGGTCAACCTGCTCGAGGCGATCCGCGCCGGCGGCGGCGGGACGCGGCTCGTCTTCTCCTCGACCGGGGGCGCGGTCTACGGCGACTTCGTGACGCCGCCGAACGAGGAAACGTTCCCGAAGGACCCCGAGTCCCCGTACGCGATCTCGAAGCTGAGCGCGGAGCACTATCTCGCGTACTACAACCGCGTCCACGGCCTCGACGCGGTCGCGCTGCGCTACGGCAACGTCTACGGACCGCGTCAGGATCCGCACGGAGAAGCGGGGGTCGTCGCGATCTTCTGCTCGCGCATCCTCGACGGGGAGCCGCTGACCGTCTTCGGCGACGGCCTCCAGACGCGCGATTACGTCTTCGTCGGCGACGTGGCGCGCGCCACCGTCCGCGCGGCGACGGGTCCGCTTCCGCCGGCCGAGCGGCTCGACAGCCGGGCCTTCAACATCGGCACGGGCGTCGCCACGTCGGTCATCGATCTGGCCCGCCGCCTGCTTCGCGCCGCGGGGCGGGAGGTGGAGCTCCGGCACGCGCCGAAGCGCCCGGGCGAGCAGCAGCACTCGGTGCTCGACGTGCGCAAGGCCGCCGAAGCGCTCGGCTGGCGGCCCGAGGTGTCGCTCGACGCCGGACTCGGCGAGACGTTCGAGTGGTTCGCCGCGCGCCGCGGGCGCGCCCCCGCGTGATTCTTCCTCTTCCAACCGACGTCCGCTTCGACATGGCGCTCTTCCAGATCGGCGGTGCCGTTCCGACCTCTCCCCTCGAGCTCGTCACGCACGCGACGCCGCTCACGCAGGTCGTGCTCGTCTTGCTCGTCGTGCTCTCGCTCGTGAGCTGGGCGGTGATGATCGCGAAGTGGCTCGAGTTCCGGCGCGCCGAGACGGCCGGGCGGCGATTCATGCGCGACTTCGAGCGCACGTCGCGGCTCGAGCAGGCGCGCTCGCTCGTCCAGCGGTCGGCGGCGAGTCCCTTCACGCGTGTCTTCGCCCGCGGGATGGACTTCCTCACCGAGACGCGCTCGGTCGTCCCCGCGCGCGCCGCCGTCGCCGGCGGCCTGCCGGCCGCCGCGGCCGCGGACAGTCCGCTGAGCGGGACGCAGGTCGAGGCGTTCCGCCTCGTGCTCGACGCGGAGGCGATCACCGAGCGCGAGCGGCTCGGCCGCTACATCCCCGTGCTCGCGGTGATCGGCTCGGCGAGCCCGCTGATCGGCCTGCTCGGCACGGTGCTCGGCGTGATCGACGCGTTCCTCGGCATCGCGCGGAGCGGATCGGGGAACCTCGGCGCGGTCGCCCCCGGCGTCGCCGAAGCGCTCATCGCGACCGCCGTCGCCCTCGCCGTCGCGATTCCCGCGACGTTCGGCTACAACCTCTTCGCCGCCCGCCTGAATCGCGTGGACAACGAGCTCGATGCGTTCGGGACGGAGATCATCGCGATGCTCGTGCGCGAGGGGCACATATGAGCGGCAGGGACCGGGGACCGGGGACCGGGGACCAGGGACCGGGGACCGGGGACCAGGGACCGGGAACCGGAAGGAGGGAGGAGTGGAGGTGACGACGTGAGCCGCCGCCGCCGACGCGAGGCGATGCCGCTCAACCCGGACATCAACGTCGTCAGCCTGATCGACGTGATGCTCCTGCTGCTCGTGATCTTCATGATCACCGCGCCGATGATGCAGGGCGGCGTGGACGTGGCGCTGCCGAGCGCGCAGGTGCGCCCGCTGACGGCGAAGAGCGGGCTGGTGGTCAGCGTGACGCGCGGGGGCGAGATCTTCGTGGACGAGACGCGGCTGTCGCTCGCCGAGTTCGAGGCGAGCTTCCGGGCGCTCGCGGCGCGCCGCGCCGAGGGCGGCGTCTACCTGCGCGCCGACGAGGGGGTCCCCTACGGGCGCGTCGTGCGCGTCCTCGCGGTCATGCGCAACGCGGGCGTCGGGGACGTCGGTCTCGTCGCCGAGCCCGAGGCGGTGCCGTGATCGCGAGCGCCGGGCGCGGCTCGCGGCTCGGCGGACCGATCGCGGCGTCGGTGGTGCTCCACGCGGCCGCGGTCGCGGCGATCGTCGCGATGCGCCCGCCCGCGCCGCCGGCGATGCCGCCGATGTACAAGGTGAACATCGTCGCCGCGCCGCCGGGGCCGCGGCAGGCGGGCATCGTGGCGCCGCAGCCGGCGCAGCCCGAGCCGCCGCGCCCCGACCGGCCTCCGCCGACGCGCGCCGAGGTGAATCCGCGGCAGATGCCGGCGCCGACGACGCGGCCGCAGCCGGCGCGGCGGCAGCCGCCGCCGCCGGCGACGCCGAATCCGCGCCCGGCGGAGCAGACGCCGGCGAAGGACGCCCCGCGCGCCGGCGGCGGTCCCACCGGCGACGTCGGCACCGACGTCGCGACGGTGCGGACGGAGGGGATCGACTTCCCCTTCCCTGGGTACCTGAACAACATCGTCCGCCAGATCGCGATGCGGTTCGCGCCCGACAACCCGAACGCGGCGCTGCGCGCGGAGATCGCCTTCCTCATCCGGCGCGACGGATCGGTCACCGGTGTGCGCTTCATCACACAATCGGGGCGCTACGACTTCGATCTCGAGGCGATGGGCGCGGTCGAGGCGGCGGCGAACGCCGGCGCGTTCGGCCCGCTGCCCGAGGGGTACCAGCAGGACGTCCTCCCGGTGATCTTCAGCTTCGACCCCCGCCTGATCCGCTGACCGGTACCTCGATGCACCGACTCCCCGCACTCCGCCGCGCGCTGCCGGCGCTCGCGCTCCTCGCGCTCGCGCCGACGATCGCCGGCGCCCAGGACACGACCCAGAAGGGCGTGCGCATCGGCCTCACGTACCAGATGGGCGTGAAGCCGGGCGTCTTCGTCCTCCCCGTGGCGGGGCCGGGCGGCGATTCCCTGCGGGCGATCGTCCAGCGCGATCTCGACCACGGCGACCGCGTGACGATCATCGGCCCCGAGCCGGACAGCCCGCTCGCCGGTCTCCCGCGCGGCGCCGGCGGCCGCTTCAACTACGAGCTCTACGGCCGCCTTGGCGCCGCCGCGCTCGTCGAGCTCGCGCCGACGGCGAGCGGCGTGCGCGCGACGGTGCACGACGTCGCCAGCGCCCGCGTCGCCCAGACGCGGGACGTGACGCTGCCGGGGGCGCGGACGTCGCACGCGTGGCGCTGGGCCGTGCACGGACTCGCCGACGAGATCGAGCGGTGGATCACCGGCGTCAGGGGGATCGCGCAGTCGCGCATCCTCTTCGTGCGCGACGGCGACATCTTCGTCGTGGACAGCGACGGCGCGTCGGAGCGGCGCGTCGCCGGGGGGGAATCCACCCTGCTCTCGCCGGCGTGGGCGCCGGACGGGACGCGCATCGCCTACTCGCAGATGACGCCGTCGGGGACGCGCATCGTGCTGCACGATCTGCGGACGGGGCGCCAGCGGCCGCTCGTCGCGACGCCCGGGGGGCTCAACATCACGCCCGTCTTCTCGCCCGACGGCGAGGTGCTGGTCTACGCCCACGGGCTCGAGGCGGGGACGGACCTCTTCGCGGCGTCGGCGCGGACCGATGCCGCGGGGCGGCGGATCACCGTCGGGCGGGGGACGGACAACGTCTCCCCGTCGTTCAGCCCCGACGGCCGGCGGATCGCCTTCACATCGGGTCGCTCCGGGCACCCGGAAGTGTATATTATGGACGCCGATGGCACGAACGCCGAGCTGTTGACGCCGTTCTCGTTCGGCGACCAGTACTACCGGTCCAACCCCGACTGGTCGCCCGACGGACGGTCGATCGCCTTCCAGTCGCAGATCGGAGGTCAGTTCCAGATCATGACGATCAGCCTTCGCGACCGGAGCATCAAGCAGCACACGAGCGAGGGGCGGAACGAGGATCCGTCGTGGGCGCCCGACGGGCGGCACGTGGTCTTCACCTCGTCTCGGACGGGAACGCGGCAGCTCTTCGTGCTCGACGTCGAATCGGGACGCGTCCGCCAGCTCACGCGCGGCGGCGGTGCCCGGCTCGCGGCGTGGTCGCCCCACGGGGTCGGCGACGCGGCAGGCTCGTGATGGTCGAACCACCCCCCACATCCCACCTGACTCGGAGAACTCCATGCACCGTCTGACCCGTGTCGCGCCCCTCGCGGTCATCACCGCGGTCGCGCTCATCGCCGCCGGCGCCTGTCGCCGCGACCCCGAGCCCGCCCCGCAGCCCGTGGTGAACCAGGACAGCATCGACGCGGCCCGCCGCGCCGACTCGATCGCCGCCGCCGAGCGCGCACGTCGGGACTCCATCGCCGCCGCCGAGCGCGCCCGCGCCGACAGCATCGCGCGCGAGACGGAGCGCCGGAATCGCATGATGGCCGAGGCCCGCAACACCCTCACGGCGACGATCTACTTCGACCTCGACCAGTCGACGCTCTCCGATCAGTCGCGCGCGACGCTCGACGCGAAGCTGCCGCTGCTGAACGCGAACTCGGGGCTCCGCCTCCAGGTCGTCGGGCACGCCGACGAGCGCGGCTCGGACGAGTACAACCTCGCGCTCGGCCAGCGCCGCGCCGCGGCCGCCAAGCGCTACCTCACCGACCGCGGGATCGCGAGCGACCGGATCACGGTCGTGAGCCGCGGCGAGGAGCAGCCGGTGTGCACGGCGAGCGACGAGTCCTGCTGGTCGCAGAACCGCCGCGACGAGTTCGAGATCGTCGCCGGCGGCGACGACATCACCGTTCCGAACCAGTGATTCGAGGCGTCCTTCGTCTCGCCCCGGTCGTCGCGTTGGCGGCCGGGGCGTGCGTCGCCACGCGGGACGACATCCGCATCCTCCAGAACGACCTGGCGGTGATGCGGGCGGAGCAGGCGCAGCGCGACTCGGTCGAGTCGGCGCGCCTCGCCGCGGTCGTGGAGCTGCTGGACCTGACGCAGGATTCGCTGCGCGCGATGAGCGCCCGGGTCGTGCGGCTGCAGGGGGACGTACGCGGCGACCTGTACGCGCTCGGCCAGCAGCTGCTCCAGGTGCAGGAGCTGAGCGGACAGAGCCAGCGCCGGCTGCAGGAGCTCCGCGCGTCGATGGAGGCGCGCCAGCTTCAGATGCAGCAGGAGGCGGCGGCGGAATCGGCCGCCGTCGTGCGTCCGTCCGGTGCCCGGGCGCCGTCGGGACAGGCGCCGGCGGGACAGGCGCCGCCGCCGCAGGCGGTCACGCCGGGTCCGAACCAGCTCTTCCAGCTCGCGCTCGACCAGCTTCGGCGCGGCAGCACGGGGGCGGCGCGCCTCGCCTTCCAGGACCTGCTCCGCCAGTACCCCTCGAGCGACGTCGCGCCGGACGCGCTCTACTACATCGGCGAGTCGTACGCGCAGGAGGGGAGCGTGCAGTCGGCGGACTCCGCCTTCGGCGCGGTCGTCGCCCGCTTCCCGGAGTCGGGGAAGGCGCCGACGGCGATGTACAAGCGGGCGGGCGTGCTCCGCGGCGCGGGGAACCCGCAGGCGGCGCGGGCAGTACTGGAGGCGCTGGTGCGGCAGTACCCGCGATCCGCCGAGGCGGATCTCGCGCGGGAGATGCTCCAGACGCCGAGGTAGCCGGCCGCGCGCGGCGGGCGGGGAGCGACGATGGCCAAGCCGAATGCGGCGGAGATGCCC
>DASUSM010000042.1:0-2602 GCA_036375115.1 Gemmatimonadaceae bacterium
ACGTAGCCCGTCAGGTTCATCACGGAGACCATCACGGCGAAGCTCGCGATCGTGGCGAAGAGCGCCGGGAGCACCCCGGGCCGCCGGATGATCTCGCGCAGCGGAGCGGCCGGCGCGAGCGGTGCCGGGTCGTCGGCGCGCGCCCGGATCGCCTCCGCGATCCGCTTGGGGTCGGGTCGGACGAAGAGCGAGATGGCGAGCGCGACGATCGCGAGCCCGGCCGCCGCCACCCACGGCAGCGTCAGCGACTCGGCGTCGAGATCCTTGCCGGCGAACATCGGGCTGAAGATCGCGGGCCCGAGGACGGCGCCGAAGACCGCGCCGAAGAGGACGTACGAGATGCCGCGCCCGCGCCGCTCGGGCGGGTACATGTCCCCCGCGGCAGTGCGCACGAGCAGCGAGACGCCGCCGGCCGCGCCGGTCAGGGCCATGCCGGAGACGACGGCGACGGTCGAGTCGGTGCGCGTTGCGAGCGCGATCAGCAGGCAGCCGGCCGCGGCGATCACGAACCCCGCGGCGATCACGGGCACGCGCCCGAAGTGGTCCATCGCGCGGCCCGCGGGGAGCGCGGCGAGCCCCGACGAGGCGAGGAAGATCGCGGGGCCGAGCCCGAGCAGGCCCGTGACCCCCGTCACCTCGACGAACGTCAGTGAGTTGACGGCGGCGGCGAGCTGGAAGAGGCACGTGTTCACCGCGAGCGTCGCGGCGAGCAGGATCGTGTTGCGGCGGATCGGCAGGTCTACAGGCACGCCGCCAGCGTCTCACGGAAGGCGGTCGCGCCGCCGTGGCTCGGATGCCGGATGTAGGGGCCGCCGAGCTCGCGCTGGGCGAGCCGCCCGACGGCAAGCAACAGTCTGTTACTTGCGCCCGACCCGGCGAGCGCTTCGAGGAACGGCCTCGAGGCCTCGATCTCGGCGCTCGTGGGGCGGCGGTTGGAGCGCGGCTCGCCGGGGAGGTGCGGGTGGGTCGGCACGACGTTCCAGAGCAGGACCTCGTCGGCGATGCCGAGCTCGGCCAGCGTGCGGTGGACGATCGTCGCGCTGATCTCCGCGGGCCCCGTGCCCGTCAGCTGGCGCTCGCTGGTGAACGCGATCCCCGACACGCGCGCGCCGTTGTAGCCGGCGGCCTCGCCGACGAGCAGGATCGATGCGCCGCGCTTCGCCTCGAGGTACGCGCGCAGCCGCGCGCGCCGCAGCGGGGAGTCCGCGTACTGGTTGTGCGTCGAGCCGATCTCGGCGCGCGCGAGGCGCCGTACGAGCTCGGCCGCTACTCCCACTCGATCGTCGCGGGCGGCTTCGAGGAGATGTCGAGCGCGACGCGGTTGACGCCGGGGATCTCGTTGATGATGCGCGACGAGATCGCCTCCAGGAGGTCGTAGGGCAGGCGCGCCCAGTCCGCGGTCATCGCGTCCTCCGACGTGACCGCGCGGATCACGATCGGGTACTCGTACGTGCGCTCGTCGCCCATCACGCCGACGGAGCGGATCGCGGGGAGCACGGCGAAGCACTGCCACAGCTCGCGGTAGAGCCCGGCGCGGCGGACCTCGTCGAGCAGGATCGCGTCGGCCTCGCGCAGGATCTCGAGCCGCTCGTTCGTGACCTCGCCGATGATCCGGATCGCGAGCCCGGGGCCCGGGAACGGGTGGCGCCAGACCATCCGCTCCGGCATCCCGAGCTCCTCGCCGACGCGGCGCACCTCGTCCTTGAACAGCAGGCGCAGCGGCTCGACGAGCTCCATGTCCATCTGCTCGGGCAGCCCGCCGACGTTGTGGTGCGACTTGATCGTGGCGGCGACGCCGTCGCTTCCGCCCGACTCGATCACGTCGGAGTAGAGCGTCCCCTGCACGAGGAACGGGACGTCGCCGAGCGCTCTCGCCTCCTCCTCGAACACGCGGATGAACTCCTCGCCGATCCGCTTCCGCTTGTCCTCCGGGTCGGCGACGCCGGCGAGCCGGTCGAGGAACCGCACCTGCGCCTGGACGTGCACGAGCGGGACGTGGAAGTGGTTGCCGAACGTCTCGATCACCTGCGCCGCCTCGTCCTTGCGCAGGAAGCCGTGGTCGACGAAGACGCACGTGAGCTGGTCGCCGACCGCCTTGTGCACGAGCAGCGCCGCGACCGCGGAGTCGACGCCGCCGGAGAGGGCGCAGAGGACGCGCGCCGAGCCGACCTGCGCGCGGATCCGCTCCACCTGCTCCTCGATCACCGCGGCCGGGGTCCACGCCGGCGGCGCCCCGGCGACGTCGTAGAGGAAGTTCTTGAGCAGGTCCTGGCCGTGCGGCGTGTGCACGACCTCGGGGTGGAACTGGACGCCGTAGAGCCTGCGGTCCGCGTCCTCGAACGCCGCGACGGGCGTCGACGTCGAGGTCGCCACGACGCGCGCCCCCGCGGGCGGCGCAGTCACGGAGTCGCGGTGCGACATCCACACCGTCTGCTCGCCCGGGAGGTCGCGGAAGAGCTCGCCCTGCTCGGCGCGCAGCGGCGTCTTGCCGAACTCCGACGCGCCCGTCCGCTCGACGCGCCCGCCGAGGTCGAGCGCCATCAGCTGCGCGCCGTAGCAGATGCCGAGCGTCGGGATCCCGAGGTCGAAGATGCCGTCGTCG
>DASUSM010000043.1:0-23335 GCA_036375115.1 Gemmatimonadaceae bacterium
AGGATGACGGCGAGCGTCACCTCCTCCCGCAGCTCGGCAATCGCGCCCTCGCGCCTCTGGCCGAGCAGGACGAAGATCGAGAGGAAGATCGCCTCGAGCGAGACGACGAGCGTGAGGAAGCCGAAGGGATAGGGATCGAACGGCGGGAGGCCGAACGCGCCGAGGTTCCACGCGATCCACGTCGCGAACCAGAGCACGTGGAAGATCAGGAACGGCGTCGAGCTCGCGAGCTCGGTGAGCAGGTCGGCCAGGCGCTCCGTGGTCGTGCGGTCCGCGGCCTTCTGCGCCTTCATCGCCTTGAACGCGCGGCTCATGACCGCGCGTCGCAGGCGGCGCTCGGTGAGGGGCGGCGTCTCCGCTGGCGTGAGCGGCGCGGCCGGCTGGCGCGTCGGGTCTGGCGGCATGAGCGAGCCGTGCGAGGCGAAAAGCATGCCCCGCCCCGACCCGCGCTCAGCGACGCGGTCCGATCGAAGCGGCGCTGTCCGGCGGCACGGACGATGTGGAGTCGGCCGGCGCCGTCGCGCCGGAGGCCGGCGGAGCGGGCGACGCCGTGTCGGTCGCGCCGGCCGCGGCGGGCGCGCCGCTGCTCGGCGCCGCGAAGACCGCCGTCACCGTGTCGTTCGCCGTCACCGTCGCCGTGATCTGCGAGGGCGCGAAGAGATCCCCGGCGCCCTTCACGCGGACGGCGTGCTTTCCGGGCGCGACCCGGGCGACGAGCGGCGCCCAGCCGACGGTCTCGCCGTCCACCATCGCCTCGCCGACGCCGTTGATGATCAGGACCTTGATGAACCCCCACTCCGGCGCCGCTGGACGGTGGAAGGGCGCCGGCGCCGAGCCGTAGTGCGTCGTGTCGAAGCCGATGGGCCGGCGCTCGACCGGCGCGATCGGCGTCGTGATGGGCGCCGGCTGCTCCACGAGCGGAGCGGCGGCGCCGTCGGTCGCCGCCACACCGGAGGGCGGCGGACCGGCGTCCGACGTCGTCGGATCGGCGATCGCGAGCTGCGCATCCGGGAGCGCGATGGCGAGGCTGTCCGTCGGCGTCGCCGCCACGGAGGTGTGCACGCCGAGTGCGACCTTCAGCCGCTCGACGCCGGCGGCGGCGAAGCGCTGCACCGTCGGACGCGTCTGCGGGGCAAGCGAGGCCCCGACCGCCGCCGCGACGATGAGGGCGACGAGCCAGCTCCCGGCGCGCGACTTTCTCTTCTCCGGCACCGGCGCACGATAGGCGGGCACCCGCACCGACCGGGCGGCGCTGCCGACGGGGCGGCGGCCGGCGAGCGCCTCGACGAACGCGGTCGAGGAGCCGAAGCGCTCCGACGGCCACTTGGAGAGCGCGCGCCGGATCGCGTCGTTCACCGACGGGTCGAGCCCCGGACGCAGCGTCGCGACGTCCGGCACGTCGCCCGACATGTGCAGCTTGAGCAGATCCTGGATGCGGTCCGTCTCGAACGGACGGCGTCCGGTGAGCATCTCGAAGGCGACGATGCCGAGCGCATACTGGTCGGCGCGACCGTCGAGCTCCTCGCCGCGCCACTGCTCGGGGCTCATGTACCCCGGCGAGCCGATGATCCCCGTGCTCGTCTGCTGCGGCGCGCTGTTGCCGCCGAGGGCCTTCGCGATGCCGAAGTCGGCGACGGCGGCGTGCCCCGACTCGGCGAGCAGGATGTTGGCCGGCTTGATGTCGCGGTGCACGACGCCCTGCGCGTGCGCGTGATCGAGCGCGGCGGCGACGTCGCGGAGGATGCGGATCGCGCGCTCCGGCTCGACGCCGCCGCGTTTCCCGATGAGATCCTCGACGCTCCCGCCGCGCACGAGCCGCATCGTGTAGAAGGCGATCGAGGCGCCCTGCCCGACGCCGAAGATCGGGACGATGTTCGGGTGGTCGAGCTTCGCCGCCAGCTTCGCCTCCCGCTCGAAGCGCGCGAAGGCATCCGGCGCGAGCACGGGATCGAGGGCGAGCACCTTCAGCGCGACCTCGCGGTCGAGGGCGATCTCGTGCGCGCGGAAGACGATCCCCATCCCGCCGCGTCCGAGGAGCTCGATCAGCCGGTATCGGTCGCCGATCGCCTCCTGGAGGCGCGCCCGCACCTTCTCGGACTGCTCCGCGTCGGTCCCGCCCGTGATGACCGCGCCGCAGCGGCCGCACGACGTCACGGCATCGGCGAGCGCCGCGCCGCAGGCGGGGCAGACGGCGGAGATCGACGCGCGAACGGTGAGCGCGTCCTGCGACTTCACGGTCCTGTTGTCCGGCATGCGGGCGGCGGTGGGTGGCTCAGGAGTTTCCGACGCGCTTCAGCGCCTGTCGCGCGCGCTCGCGATCGCCCCAGCTCGGCGCGAGCTCGCGGCCGGCGGGGACGCAGCGCGAGCCCTCGGCTGCCGCGGACGGCGCTCCCATCGGGAGCCAGGCCATGATGCAGCGGGTGATCGCGGCGACCTCGTCCGCGGCCAGATCTCCGCCGGAGGCCGGCGCCGTGAGGACGGCGCCACTCGGCCGGCCGTTCCCGAGCAGCGGCGCGAGCGCCGTGCGCGCCGACTGGCGGTGGACCTCGGTCTTCGCCTTCGCGGTCTGCTGACGGACGTCGCCCCGATAGAGCGCGTGCACCGCCATCTCGACGTCGCGCACGAGCTTGGCGAGAACCAGGTCGAGCGTTTCCTCGTGCGAAGCCATGGGACCTCCCTCAGCGCTGGACAGGGACGCTACCGTTGAAGGACGGCGCGGGAGGGCGCGCGGTCACGTCGCGGCGGCGGCCGATGCACGCTGCGGATGCGATCGGGCCCCGGCGACAGGGGCATCTGTCACCGGGGCCCGACCACTACCCTCGTGCACGGCATCACTCGCTCATGATATGGCTATCATGGCGTGTTCATGTCCCGAAAGTGGCGCTACTGCTTCTCCACATCGACGGTGTGGCCGATCACGCCGCCGAGCACCCCGCCCGCTACCGCTCCGATCACCGCACCCTTCAGCCGGTCGCGGCTCGTGACGGCTCCGATCGCGGCGCCTGCCGCGGCACCGATCACCGCGTCACGCTTCGTGTTCCGCTTCACCACCACCGGCGCGCGTGCCACCGTCCCCGAGCTCCGACGCGCCGTCTGCCGTGGCGCCGGGGCGGGCGCCGGGTAGTAGCCGCCCTGGTTCACACGCTGATAGACGGGGGGCGCCGGCATCGGCGCGTAGCCGGGCTGCGGGTAGTAGCCCGGCGCATATCCCTGCGGACCGTACTGCATCTCGTAGGGTGACATGAACTGCTGGGGCTGATACGGCTGTACGGTCGCCGCGAGCGCGAGATCCTTGCTCAGCGCGTCGTCCATCCGGCTCTCGTCGTCCGAGCCGCCGCAGGCTGCGGCAAGCAGAAGGGCCGGGGCGACGAGCATCTTCGCGAACTTGGACATTTCTCCTCCTCGAGCTGGCCGCTCCGTGCGGCGAGGCCCCCCGAGAAAGCACCATCTGTTCCCCCTGTTGTCGACCCCCTCGGGGGCTCAACTCCCCGCCCCGTCCACGACACCACGGGGCGATGTCCGTGGCGCGGGACGAGCTCGACCGTACGCGGGGAGCGCCGGACGAGCACGTCGATGCACGAGTCCGCGCACGCGCTCGCGCGGCGTTGCGGCAACTTCGCGCACCGGCCATTCTTCGGCTGTCGTCCACCCGGAGATCCCAGTGCGCATCGATTCGACCGCGCCGCGCAGGACGCTCGCGGCGCTCCTCGTCGCCGGACTCGCCGCCGGCGGCGCGCTGCAGGCGCAGCAGCCCGCCGCCGCCGGCGCGCTCGCCGTCGGGGCCCCCGCGCCCGATTTCACCCTTCCCGGCGCGACGCGGTACGGCCGCCTCGAGGCGCCGGTCCGACTCTCCGACTTCCGCGGAGAGACGGTCGTGCTCGCCTTCTTCTTCAAGGCTCGCACGAAGGGTTGAACGGTCCAAATGGAGGCGTACCGTGATCAGTACGCCACGCTCTTCAACAACGGCCGCGACGTCGTCGTGATCGGGATCAGCGTCGATCCGGACACCGCGCTCGCCTCGTGGGCGGCCGACGCCGACTTCCCCATGCTCTTCGCGAGCGACAGCGGGGGGGTCGTCGGGCAGCGCTACGGCGCCTACGACGAGAAGAACAGGGTCGACAACCGCTCCCTCTACGTCGTCGGACCGGACGGGCGCATCGCCTATCACGTCGCTCCCTTCCGGCAGCTCGTGCCCGCCGCGTACGAGGAGCTCGCCGCGGTCGTGGACCGCCTCGCCCCGCCGCCGGACGCGGAGCCGTGACGGCTCCGGCGCGGCGGCCATCACCCGCAGCCGGAGACGACGCCGCCGTGAGCACCGAGATTCGTGCGATCTCGCACGACCGGACGAACCGCAAGACGCTGGAGCTGGTCCTCCCCTTCGTGCGCCCGGGCGCGCGCGTGCTGGACGTCGGTGCCGGCGAGGGGTACTTCTCGCAGCTGCTCGGCGAGCACGCGCGGCGCACCCTCGGCATCGAGCCATCGTCGGTGGTGCACGCGTGCGATCTCTTTCCGGGGATGTTCCGCTACGACGCGGTCCCCTGCGACCCGATCGACGCCTCCGGACGCTTTCCCTACGACGACGCGTCGTTCGACGTCGTCGCGAGCATCGAGGTCGTCGAGCACCTCGAGAACCAGTTCCAGTTCGTGCGCGAGCTCCACCGCGTGCTCAAGCCCGGCGGTCGCGCCTACGTGAGCACGCCGAACCTGCTCAACCTCAACTCCCGGCTCCGCTTCCTTCACTCCGGCTCCGGCCTGCTCTTCGACCCGCTGCCGCTCGCGTCGAACGACCCGGTGCACACCTCCGGGCACATCCACCCGATCACGTTCTACTATCTCGCCTACATGATGCACCGTGCGGGGTTCGCCGACGTGCGCGTGCACTACGACCGGCGCAAGCGCTCGGCGGCCGTCCTCGCCTTCCTCCTCGGTCCGTTCATCTCGATCGGACACGCCGGCTTCGTCCGGCGGCTCCGCCGGAAGTCGCCGGCGGTGTTCGCCGAGAACGCGCACCTCGTCGGCGAGATCAACAGCTGGGACATGCAGGTGTCGCGGAGCATCATCGTCGAGGGCACGAAGCGATGACCGGCGCCGCGCACCGCCGCCGTGGCTGACGCGGGGCGGCGCGGGCGGCTCGAGGCGCTCTTCCGCGCCGCGGTCGCCGGCGCCGACCCGCACCGGTTCACGACGCAGGCGCTCCGGCGCCGCCTCGCCGACCTCGACGGCGCGCGTCGGCTCTGGCTCGTCGCCCTCGGCAAGTGCGCCGCCCCGATGTCGGCGGCGGCGCTCGCCGCGCTCGAGCGCGACGGGCGCGCGCCGAGCGGCGGCGTGATCGTCGCGCCCTCGCCGATCCCGTCGCCGCACCCCGCGCTCGAGGTGCGCGTCGGCGACCACCCCGTTCCGGGCGAGGGCTCGCTCGCCGCCGCGCGCGCGCTCGGCGCGCTCGCCGAGCGCGTGGGCGCGGACGACGCGGTCGTCCTGCTCCTCTCCGGCGGCGCCTCGAGCCTCGCCGCCGCACCCGTGAGCGGGATCGCCCCCGAGGACCAGCGCGCGCTCTTCGCGCTCCTCCTCGGGTCCGGGCTCGACATCGCGCGCACGAACGTCGTGCGGAGGCGCGTCGCGCGCTGGGGCGCGGGACGCCTCGCCGCCGCGCTCGCGCCCGCGCGCGTGCTGCCGATCGTCGTCTCCGACGTCCCGGGCGACGATGCCGCGGTGATCGGCTCGGGCCCCTGCACGCCCGATCCCACGCGCGCGGCGGATGTCGTGCGCCTCCTCGCGGCGGCGGGGCTCGAGGCGCGCGTGCCGGCGGGCGTGCGCTCGTACCTGCTCGCCGCCGTGCGCGGCGAGATCTCCGAGACGCCGAAGCCGGGCGACGCGGCCTTCGCCGCCGTGCTCGCGGCCGAGCTGCTGCCGCACGGCGTCGCGCTCGACGGCGCTGCCGCCGCGGCACGCGCGCTCGGCATGGCCGCGCTCGTGCGCCGCGAGCCGCTCGAGGGAGAGGCGGCGGAGCGGGGCGTCCGGCTCGCCGCGGAGCTTCTGCTGATGTCCCGCGAGCTCGCGCTCGTCCCGGGTGCGGCGCGCACGCCGCTCGCCGTCGTCTGGGGCGGCGAGACGACGGTCACGCTCCCGGACGCGGGCGGCGGCGCGGGCGGACGCTGCCAGGAGCTCGCCCTCGCCGCGGCCGGCGCGCTCGCGCGCGACGCGCGCGCGCGTCCCGTCGCGCTCGCCCTCCTCGCCGCCGGCACGGATGGACGCGACGGGCCGACGGACGCGGCGGGCGCGGTGGTCGACGCGACGACGTGGGACCGCGTGCGCGAGGCCGGGCGCGACCCGGAACTCGACCTCTCGCGACACGATTCCTACCGTGCGCTCGACGCCGCCGGCGCGCTGCTGCGCACCGGTGCCACGGGCACGAACGTCATGGACGTCGTCATTGCGCTCCTCGACGCGCCCGCGGCGCGCTGAGCGGCCCACTTCCTGCGCGCGTCCAGGCACGCCAGCTTTCCTCGCGCCGCGCCCGCCGGCGCGCGCGACTCCGCATCAGGCACCCCGACATGACCACGACGCCTTTCACCGTCGGCATCATCCAGGACGACGCGAGCGACGACGCACGACAGAACGTCGAGCGTGCCGTCGAGCGCATCCGCGAGGCCGCGAAGCGCGGCGCGCAGATCGTCTGCCTCAAGGAGCTCTTCAACGCGCCGTACTTCTGCAAGTCCACGCAGTGCGAGCGCTTCGATCTCGCCGAGCCGATCCCCGGCCCGACGACCGAGGTGATGCAGAAGCTCGCGAAGGAGCTCGGCGTCGCCATCGTCGTGCCGCTCTTCGAGCGCCAGGGCGCCGGCGTCTACCGCAACTCGGCGGCGATCGTCGACGCCGACGGCTCGCTGCTCGGCGTGTACCGGAAGATGCACATCCCCGACGACCCGCTGTACTACGAGAAGTACTACTTCACCCCGGGCGAGTCGGCGCACGACGACCGCATCGATCCGATCGGCCAGGCGGCGAAGGCGGCGAGCGGATTCCGCGTCTGGAAGACGCGCTTCGCGACGATCGGCGTCCTGATCTGCTGGGACCAGTGGTACCCCGAGGCGGCGCGCATCACGAGCCTGCTCGGCGCGCAGGTGCTCTTCTACCCGACGGCGATCGGGTGGCACCCGGCCGAGAAGCGCGAGGTCGGGACCGCGCAGGTCGATGCGTGGCGCACGATGCAGCGCTCCCATGCGATCGCCAACGGCGTCTACGTCGCCTCCCCGAACCGCATCGGGCACGAGGACGAGCCGGGGACCGAGGGGATCGAGTTCTTCGGCAACTCCTTCATCGCCGACCCGTTCGGCCGCCTCGTCGCCGAGGCGGGGACGAAGGAGGAGATTCTCGTCGCGACGTGCGACCCGAAGGTGATCGAGGAGACGCGGCGCAACTGGCCCTTCCTCCGCGACCGCCGGATCGACGCCTACGCGCCGATCCTCAGTCGGTACCTCGGCGCCGCGTGAACGGCGCGGGGAACAGGGCCGGGGTCAGGGCCCGGGGTCGGACCTGCCTCGGGAGGCTTCGCGGCGCTCGAGCCCGGCTCCGACCCTGTCCCTGACCCTGACCCTGACCCTGACCCTGCCACCTGAGCCGTCGATGTCGAACCTTCCCTCTCGGGGGCCCACGTCGCGCCGCTGGCCCGCCGAGTGGGAGCCGCACGAGGCGACGTGGATCGCCTGGCCGCATCACGAGCCCGACTGGCCGGGCAAGCTCGCGCCGATCCCGTGGGTGTACGCCGAGATCGTGCGCGTGCTGCACGCGCACGAACGCGTCGAGATCCTCTGCCACGACGAGTCCGTGCGCGATGCCGCCGCCGAGCACCTCCGTGCGCACGGCGTCGAGGGGAACGTCCGGCTGCACGTCGTCCCGAACGACCGCGTCTGGCTGCGCGACTCGGGGGCGACCGGCGTCGTCGGGCCGGGCGGGATCGAGCTCGTCAACTGGAGCTTCAATGCCTGGGCGAAGTACGACAACTACGCCCGGGACGCGCGTGTCGGGGAGGCGATGTCCCGGATCGCCGGGCTGCCGCTCGTGCAGCCGATGCGGCCCGACGGCGGCGGGCGCGTCGTCCTCGAGGGAGGCGCGATCGAGACGAACGGCGCGGGGCTGATGCTCGTGACCGAGGAGTGCCTCCTCTCCCCGATCCAGGAGCGCAATCCCGGGCTCGACCGCGCGGGCTACGAGCGCGTCTTCGCCGACCACCTCGGCATCCGCCAGACGATCTGGCTCGGCGAGGGGTGCGTCGGCGACGACACGCACGGGCACATCGACGACATCGCGCGCTTCGTCGGACCGGACACGATCGTGCTCGCCTACGAGCGCGACCCGGCGGACGACGAGAACCACCGCCGTTCCGAGGACAACCTGCGCCGCCTCGAGCTCGCCGGCGCCGGCGCGGGACGGCTGCGCGTCGTGACGATCCCCTACCCGCGCGCCGTGCACATGCTCGGCGAGCGCCTGCCGGCGAGCTACGCGAACTTCTACATCGCCAACGGCGTCGTGCTCGTCCCCACGTTCAACGACGCCAACGACCGCGTCGCCCTGAACACCATCGCCGAGCTGATGCCGGACCGGCAGGTCGTCGGGATCCACGCCGTGGATCTCGTATGGGGGCTCGGCACGCTGCACTGCCTGACGCAGCAGCAGCCGCGGTAGGCGCGGCGGAGTCGCCGTCGGCGCCTCCCTCCGTCACGGGCGCGCGGCCTCGTCCCGTCAGTCGGCGCGCGCCGCGACGCGGTCGGCGGCGCGGCGCATCGGGACGCTGAAGGCGAAGATGGTGTCACCGCCCGGCGGGAACTCCGCCCAGGCGCGCCCGCCGAGCTGCTCCATCGTCTCGCGCACGATGCTGAGGCCGAGGCCGGTGCCCTCGACGCCGGTGACGGCGCCGCCATGCGCGCGGTAGAAGCGGTCGAAGAGGCGGTCGCGCTGCGCCTCGGCGACGCCGATGCCGTTGTCCGTGACGCGGACGACGAGCTCGTCGGTGGCACGATCGACGTCCGCCGAGATGCGCGCCCACCGCTCCGCCTTCGCGGGATCCGAGTACTTGATCGCGTTCGACAGGTAGTTGGTGAGGGCGAGCTCGACGGCGGCGGCGCTCACCTCGACCTGCGGCAGGCCGCCGTCGGTCTGCACGCGCACGCCGCGGCCCGTCGCCATGTCGCGGAGCTGCCGGATCGACTCGGCCACCGCGCTCGTGAAGGGGACGTGCCGCTGCTGGCGCGAGCCCTCGTCCATGCGCGAGATGACGACGAGATCGTCGAGCAGCGTCTGGATCGTTCGCGCGTTCTCGCCGATGATGCGGAGGAAGCGCGCGCGCTGCTCGTCGGTGAGCCAGTCCTCCCCCGTCATCGCGTGCGCGCCGAGGATCGCCCCGACGCGATTCTTCAGCTCGTGCGAGACCATGCGGTTGAACCCGCGCAGGCGCTGCTCCCGCTCGTGGACGCGCCGGTTCAGCAGGTCGAGAAAGTGCATCGTGGTCGCCTGACGGATCACCTCGATGGCGCGGACGAGCCGGTGCATGCACTCGACGAGCTCGCGGCGCGAGCAGTCCTCCGTTCGCCGGTCCACGACCTCGCCGACGTAGGCGAAGAGGATGCCACCGAGCAGCTCCTGCTCCTTCAGGATCTCGTAGACGTCGAAGCCCTGCTGGTAGCGCAGCTCCCCGAGCTCACGGGCCTTCGCGACGACCGGGAGGCCGCCGTGGATCCCCTCGGCCGGGTCCTGGACGAAGTCGGCGATGCCATCGACGAGGAGCGGGACGTGGTCGAGCAGGTCTTCCGTCGGGAAGACGTGGTTGGGATCGAGCGCGACGCGCGCGGCGATCCGCTCGAGCCAGCGCGTGGTGATCTCGTCGCGCCCCGCACGCATCTCGACGGCGAGGATCGTCGCGAGTGGGCAGGTGGCTGGCGTCGTCATTCGGACGGGAGCGGGAGATCGCGAGGGTCGGCGGACGGTCACCCGGTGCGCAATCGCCGTTCCGTCCCGACGGGCGTGCTCCTTGCACCCCTCGCCGCCGACTCCGTCTCGAGCCGCGCCGTGCAGATCACTCTCCTCTCCGACGACTCGATCCGCCTCGAGGCGACGCCCGGTCCGCTGACCATCGAGGCGCCCTCGGAGGACCGCACCTACTCGCCGTTCCACATGCTCGGCAGCTCGATCGCGATCTGCACCTTCTCGGTGCTCTACTCGTGGGCCGAGCACGCGGGACTCGACGCCGACGGGCTGGCGATCGAGGTGTCGTGGACGTTCGCCGAGGACCCGCACCGCGTCGGCGAGATCCTCACGCGGCTCGTCTGGCCGGGGCTCCCGCCGCAGCGCCGCGCCGCGGCGCAGCGCGTGGCCGCGCTCTGCCCGATCCACGGCACGCTGACGCACCCGCCGGCGCTCACGACCGAGGTCGTCGCCGGCGCCGCATCCGCGGTCCCGGCGTGACGGTCTCCACGTGACGGTCCCCGTCGTGCGCTTCACCGTCCGCGGCGTCGAGGTCGGCGCCGGTGCGTCGGCGATGGCGCCCGTCACCGAGGGGGTCGCGCCGGGCGAGCGGCCGTACACCGTGGTCTTCGACGGCCACTGCAAGGTGTGCGGGCGCCTCGCACGCACGCTCGCCCGCTGGGACCGCCGCCGCTGCTTCGAGATCGTGCCGTCGCAGGCGCCGGGCGTGCGCGCGCGATTTCCCTGGATCCCCGCGCGAGCCTACGCCGAGTCGCTCCAGCTCGTCGGTCCCGGCGGGCGCACGTGGCAGGGCGCGGCGGCGATCGAGCGCATCATCGACCTGCTGCCGCGCGGACGGCTGGTGAGCTGGGTCTTCGACATCCCGTTCGTGCGCCGCATCGCGGACCGGTTCTACCGCTGGTTCGCGCGCAACCGCTTCCGGCTCGGCTGCGGCGAGCACTGCCAGCTCCGGGCGGAGCACCTCGACTTCGCCGACGACGACGGCGCGCCGAGCACGGGCTAGGGAGCGCCGCGCGCCTCCGCGGCGCGCCTTCCCGCGGAGGTCTAGGCGAGCCCCGGCCGCGTCTCTCCGTTGCCCGACGGACGCACCGATCGCGGCGAGCCGCCCGCGCGCTCCGCCGACGTGCTGTCCGCGCGCGTCGCCGAGCGCTCGTCGGCGCGCCGCCGCGCCTGCACGAGGGCCTCGAGCCACTTGTCCACGAGCGCCGCCTGCTCGTCGTCGAGCGTCTCCTGGTCGCGTTCCACCCCGCGCTCCGCGTGTCCGCCCGTGATCGAGACGACGTTCTCCACGGCGCGCACCCACGCCGCGTCCTGGAGCAGCGCGCCGCCGAGGCGCAGCGCGACCAAGTCGGCGAGCGACGCCGGCCGCTCGTAGACCTGCACCTCGAAGCGGACGGCGTCGCCCCGCTGCTCGGTGAGGAAGCGGACCGCGCCGGCGATGGGATGCCCCTCGAGCGTGACCAGCGTGAACTGGCGCGGCTCGACCTCCTCGACGCGCACCTGCACGTTGCCGCGCAGCGCGAGCGAGAGCGTGATCGTCGCCCCCTCCTCGAGCGGCGGCGCCGAGCCCGGCTCGACGTCGAGCGGCACGGCCATGATGCTGCGGAACTCCCGTCGTACGAGCGCGAGCATCGCCTCGGGATCCAGCCCGGAGCCGGCGATGTCGGCACGGAAGCGCTTGCGCTCCGTGCGCCCCGTCCCCTCGCGCGGCAGCTGCTCGTCCTGCACGTCGGCGAGCATCCGCAGTCCCTCGTCGAGTGACGTCGGCGCGACGCCGAAGACGGCGGTGAGCGCGTTCTCCTCGTCGCGCTCGAGGACGTTCCCCTCGGCGAGCATCGTGAGCTGGTCCTCGGTGAGGGGCGAGTCGACGCCGAAGAGCGAGGCGACGCGCGCGCCGAGCGAGGCGAGCATGCCCGGGAGCGGCACGCGCGCGGGCTCGCGGCCGGTGAGACGGCCGAAGCGGTCCAGGAGGTCGTTCTGGGTCGTGCGCTCCGGACCGGCGATGTCGAGCGCGCGCCCGTGCAGGTCGTCGCGCTCGATGGCGCGCGCGAGCGCCTCGCCGAGGTCGTCGCACCAGACGGGCTGGAAGGCGACGTCGCCCCCATCGAGCACGGGGACGGCGGGGAGGGTGCGCACCATGCGCAGGAGCAGCGAGACCTGATCGTCACCCGGACCGTAGACGCTTCCCGGACGGACGATGAGCCACTTCCCGCTCGAGGCGCGCACGAGCGCCTCGCCGGCGGCCTTCGAGCGGTGGTACGCCGACGCCCCCCGCGCCGCGCCGAGCGAGGAGACGTGGACGAAGTACGGCACGCCCGCACGCGCCGCCTCGGCGAGCATCGCCTCGGTCCCGCGCACGTTGACGCGCTCGAACGTCACGTCGGGAGGCGACTCGCGGACGATTCCCACGGCGTGGAGGACGACGTCGCAGTCCTCGGCGCTCCCGGCGAGCGTCGAGGGATCGGCGACGTCGCCGGCGAAGGGCTCGACCCCGCCCGGCCACTGGTCGGCATCCGTGTCCGCGTGGCGGGAGAGCACCCGCACGTCGTGGCCCCGGGCGAGGATCGCGCGCACCGCGGCGCGCCCGACGACTCCCGTCCCGCCCGTGATCAGCACCCGCATGGCACCCATCCTCTCGTCGATTCGAGAGGCGCACGGGGCAGGTTGAGTGCCACGCCCGGGCGTCGACCGGGCGACGGCGGCACCGACCGGCGCGCGGCGCGGCGAAACGCCGGTGGTCCCCCGCTCGTCCTCGCTACGCCATCCATGCGCAGATCCCCCTCCGGACGCCAGCCGTCCTCGTCCCGCGCCCGCGTCCTCGCCGTCGCCCTGCTGGCGGCGCTCGGCGGATGCCGCGACAGCTCGACGCCGATCGTCATCGGGGCCGCGGGCCCGTGGAAGGAGAGCTACGGGCTCGCCAACCGGCGCGGCGTGGAGCTCGCCGTCCAGCAGATCAACGCCGCCGGCGGGATCGACGGCCGTCCGCTGGAGGTCGAGTACCGCGACGACGAGGGCGACGGCGCGACGGCCGCCAGAGTCGCGTCGGAGTTCGTCTCCGACTCGCGCATCACGGCCGTCGTCGGTCACGTGAACTCGGGCGCGATGGTCGCGGCGGCGAAGGTCTACGACGGCGCGCTCCCCGCGGTCGCGACGACGGCCACGGCCCCCGAGCTGTCGGGGATCTCGCCGTGGGCGTTCCGCGTCATCACGAGCGACTCGGCGACCGGCGTCGCGCTGGCGCGGTTCGCCGGAGGGCTCGGCCGGCGTCGCGCGGCGATCCTCTACGAGAACGATCCCTACGGCCGCGGGCTCGCCGACGCCTTCCGGCGCGCCTTCGGCGGCGAGGTGATCTCGATCGATCCGATCGACGCCGAGGCGGGCGACTTCGAGCCGTACGTCACCTGGTACCGCGCGCGCCGCCCCGACGTCGTCTTCGTCGCCGGCACGGAGGTGTCGGGGCTGGCCCTCCTCCGCGAGGCCCGGCGCCAGGGGCTCGCGACCGACTTCCTCGGCGGCGACGGCTGGACCGGCGTCACGCTCGACACCGCCGCGTCCGAGGGCGTGTACATCGCCGCGCCGTTCACCTCTGCCGACCCGCGGCAGGAGGTGCAGCGCTTCGTCCAGGCGTTCCGCGCGAAGTACGGCACCGACCCGGACGGGAACGCCGCCCTCGCCTACGACGCGACGCGCCTCGTCGCGCAGGCGCTCGAGGCGGCCGGCGACGACCGCGCCGCGGTCCGGGAGTACCTCGCGACGCTGTCGCAGCGCAACGGCTATCCCGGCGTGACGGGACCGATCCGCTTCGACGAGAACGGGGACCTCGTGGGACGCGGCGCCCTCATGACGCGCGTCGAGCGCGGCGACCTCGTCCCGTCGAGGACCAACTGATGGGGCGCGTCAGCGATCGTCTCCGCGACGTCGGCGACGCGATCGGGCACCGTGCGGGCGCGGTGCTGCCGCGGCGCGTGACGCTCGAGATGGAGCGCCTTCGCGGCCTGCTGCGCACGATCAGCGGCCGGCTGCTCGCCGGGTTCGGCGTGATCTTCCTCCTCCTCGTGGTCGTCGGCGCCGGCGTCTGGAGCGCGATGCGCAGCATGCCGCTCGTCGTCGACCAGGCGCTCAGCGCGACGCAGGAGGAGTCCAGGCTCTCCACGCTCCTCTCGGCGAGCATCGCCCAGGAGCTCGAGGCCGGGATGCACTACCTGTCGGCGCCGGACTCCACCGCGCAGGAGGAGTTCCGCCGGCTCGGCTGGGAGGCCCACGCGCTCGTGCGCGCGATGAACGACATCCCCGGCCGCGCCCGCGACGAGGTGCCGCTCGTCGCGCGCATCGACCGGCGGCTCTCGGCGATCGAGGTCGCCTTCGCGCGCGCCCACCGGCTCACCGACCTCGGCCGCCCCGAGCAGGCGCGCGCGGCGGAGCGTGCGGCGCGCCCGATCGTCGACTCGCTCCTCTCGGACATCGCCGCGCTCGGACAGCTCAAGTCGTCGCGCCTCGCCGCCTCCGCCGACCGGCTGCGCTCCGAGTCGTCGCAGCGCGCGGTGCGCGTGCTGCTGACGCTCGTCCTCGCGGTCGGCGTCTCGGCCGCCGTGGCCGTCTGGACCGTCCTGCCGATCCGCCGGCGCATGCGCGTCCTCGTCGAGCACGCGCGCCAGCTGAGCGAGGGCAACCTGGCGATCCGCACGACGACGCCGATGGAGGGCGAGTTCCACGACCTCGCGCGCGCCCTCAACCACGCCGGCGACTCGCTCTCGCGGATCGTCGCGGTCGTCCGCCGGACGGCGGACGAGGTGGATGCCTCGGCGAGCGAGCTCGCCGGCGTCTCGAACCAGGTGTCGCTCTCGGCATCGGAGATGGCCGAGGCGATGTCGAACGTGACCCACGGCGCCGAGGGGCAGGTGCGGCAGCTCAAGGGCGTCGATTCGGAGCTCGAGCGGGTGCGGAGCCGGGCCGAGCTCCTGCTCGGCGGCGCGAGCGAGATGGACGGGCTGGCGCTGGAGATCGAGCGCGCCGCGCGCGACCGCCGCTCGGAGATCGACCGCACGATCGCCCTGCTCTCCGACATCCGCGAGACGGTGCAGCAGGCGACGCAGGAGGTGGACACGCTCAACGTGGCGGCGACCGACATCACCCGGTTCGTGAGCGTCGTCGGCAGCATCGCGGAGCAGACGAATCTCCTCGCGCTCAACGCGGCGATCGAGGCGGCGCGCGCCGGCAAGGCGGGCCGCGGCTTCGCCGTCGTCGCCGACGAGGTGCGCAAGCTCGCCGAGCAGGCCCAGGCGGCGGCCGACGACGTCGTCCAGATCACCGGCCAGGTCTCGAAGCGCGTCGCGTCCACGACGACGGCGATGCGCGCGGGCGCGACCCGCGTCGGGGAGATCGAGGATGCGTCGCGCGAGCTGGACGAGGCGCTCACGGTGATCGCCTCGGCGGCGGAGCGCACGCGCGCGGCGGCGGTGAAGGTGACGGAGGCGGCGGTCGACAGCATGCAGGCCGCGGTGACGAGCGCCGGCAGCGTCACCGAGATCGCCCGCACGGCCGAGGGACACTCGGCGACGGCGCAGCAGGTGAGCGCGGCGACCCAGGAGCAGAGCGCCGCCTGCGAGCAGATGAGCTCCGCGGCGAGCCAGCTCCTCGCGAACTCGTCGCAGCTGCGCGGGCTCGTGCGGGGGCTCCGGACGGAGGAGTAGCTAGAACTTCGTCTGGACCCCGAGCACCACCTCTCCCTCGTTGTTCTCGCGCGCGCCGCGCGTGCGGGCGTCGCTGTCGTAGCTGTCGCGCAGCGAGACGGTGAAGGCGAGGAACCGGTGCATCTGGTAGCCGAGCGAGGTCAGCGACTGGACGGTGAACCGGTCGAGCTCGCGGAGCGCCGGCTGGTACGTCGTCTCGCTGGAGAAGCGCACGTGGTCGTTGATCGCGTGCTCCGCCCGGAACCGGGCGCTGCCGCGCAGCAGCGTCGTCCGCCGCCCGGTCGTGTCCGCGCTCTGCGTGAGCGCGGCGACGGTACGCTCGCTGAGCGCCGAGATGCTGAAGTCCACCTTGGTGTCCGGCCGGGCGATGACGTTGAAGTTCGCCCCGAGCCCGAGCGCGTAGCGCAGGTCGATGCGCTTCTCGAGGCTGGACTCGACGGTGCCGGTGGCGTACGGGCTGACGTGCTCCATCGGGTGGAAGCTCGTGGCGAGCTTCACGAGCCAGGAGCGCCGGTTGACCTGCTCGTCGTCGTCCTCGGTCGTCGTCTCGCCGTAGGTGAACGACGCCTCGCCGGCGACCTCGACGGCCTCCGTCGCGTGCGCGGCGACGGTGCGCGTCGTGACGAGGGTCTGCTCGGTGTTGCCGAAGAAGAAGCTGGCGCCGAGGTCGGCCTGCCCGCGCCACCGCGGCGTCTCGTCCCCTTCGTCGGCCTCCTGCGCCAGGCCGAGCGTCGGCACGGCGAGGAAGAGGCCGACGGCCATCCATCGTCTCATCTCGTACGAAATCTCCATCGTCGAGCGCCGGTCCCGCGGGCGCTCGATCGACGGCCGGGGCCGGACGCGCGTGGTCCGGTCACGCAATATAGGCCGGCGGGCCCGCGAGGTGCGCCTCGATTCCCCGCGTGGTCGCGCATCGTTACCTTGGCGAGAGCGCATGTCCGCCACCGACCGTTCCACGCCATCTCCGCGCGCCGTCGTCCTCCTCTCCGGCGGCCTCGACTCCGCGACGGCCCTCGCTGCCGCGCAGGCCGACGGGCTCGAGGCGTACGCGCTGACGGTGCGCTACGGGCAGCGGCACGCGGCGGAGCTCGAGGCGGCGCGCCGCGTCGCGGCGCGCGCGGGCGTCGCCGATCACAAGGTCGCGGACGTGGATCTCCGGCTGTTCGGCGGGTCGGCGCTGACGGCGGACATCGAGGTGCCCAAGGACGGCGCGCACGCCACGGACGGCGCGCACGGCGACGCGATCCCCGTGACGTACGTGCCGGCGCGGAACACGATCTTCCTCGCGCTCGCGCTCGCGTGGGCGGAGGTCCTCGGCGCCGCCGACATCGTCGTCGGCGTCAACGCCGTGGACTACTCGGGCTACCCCGACTGCCGCCCGGAATACATCGAGGCGTTCGAGCGGATGGCCGGCCTCGCGACGCGCGCCGGCGTCGAGGGACGGACGCGCCTCCGCGTGCGCGCGCCGCTCCTGCATCTGCGCAAGCACGAGATCATCCGCCTCGGGCGCTCGCTCGGCGTGGACTACGCGCTGACGACGAGCTGCTACGATCCGGCGGCCGACGGCGCGGCGTGCGGGCGGTGCGACGCCTGCCGGCTGCGGCTCGCCGGCTTCGCCGCGGCGGGGCTGGAGGACCCGGCGCGCTACGCCGCGGGGACGGCGGGCCGGCGATGACGTACGCGGTGAAGGAGATCTTCTACACGCTCCAGGGCGAGGGCGCGAACGCGGGCCGCGCCGCCGTCTTCCTCCGCTTCGCGGGGTGCAACCTCTGGAGCGGCCGCGAGGCCGACCGCGCGACGGCGACGTGCCCGTTCTGCGACACCGACTTCGTCGGCGTCGGTCCCGACGGCGGGAAGTTCGCGACGCCCGAGGCGCTCGCCCGCGCGGTGATCGACCGGTGGCCGTGGCGGCGCACGCGCGGCGCGCGGCCGCTCGTCGTCTGCACCGGCGGCGAGCCGCTGCTCCAGCTCGATGCGCCGCTCGTCGAGGCGCTGCGCGACGCCGGCTTCGAAGTGGCGATCGAGACGAACGGCACGCAGCCGGTGCCGCCCGGGGGGATCGACTGGATCTGCGTGAGCCCGAAGGCGGGCACGGAGCTCGTCGTGCGGGCGGGGAACGAGCTGAAGCTGGTCTACCCGCAGGCGGGCGCGGAGCCGGAGCGCTTCGAGTCGCTGGAGTTCCGGCACTTCTTCCTGCAGCCGATGGACGGGCCGGACGTCGCGGCCAACACGCGGCGCGCCGTCGAGTACTGCCTCGCGCATCCGCGGTGGCGGCTCAGCGTGCAGACGCACAAGGTGCTGGGGATTCGTTAGGCACGGATGCCGCGCCGACGTCCCGGCTGCCCGGCCGACGGATCCCCGCCCGCGGCGGCCGGCGATCGCGCGCCCCTCTCCGCGCGCGGCCGCGCCCGCTTCGGCACGGACCCTGCTTTACTGTCCAGTGCGCCGCGGCGCGATGTGATCCATCGCACGCGACGCGCATGGAAGCGCCGCCGCGCGCGGCTGCCGTCATAGATCCTCGTCGACCAGGGGGCGCGGAGCGCGTAGCATGACCGCGCACGCTCCCGCCGGGGCCGCGCGCCCCACCGTTGCGACCTCGTCGCGACGATCGTCCCGGGTCGAAGCACCGAGCCGTCTTCACTGCAGCCGCGCGAGCACGCCGCCGACATGCATCCTCGACTCGTCGTCACGACCCTCGTCCTCTCGCTCGCCGCCGCCGCGCCGCTCGGTGCACAGGCGCGCGGCGACGACATGCTCGTCGTCGACGGCGGCGGCGGCGCGGCGGCCGATGCGCCCGCCCCGCGCCGCGCCATCGCCTCGTTCAACGTGGCCGCGCTCGCGCTGCGCGACTCGCTCGTCGCGATGGCGCGCGCCCAGCTCGGACGCCGCTATCGCTACGGCGGCGAGTCGCCGGGGCGCGGCTTCGACTGCAGTGGCCTCGTGCAGTACGTCCTCGCCGCGTTCGACGTGCGCGTGCCACGCACCGCCGCGCAGCAGGCGCGATTCGGCACCGAGGTGGTGCGCGACACGGCGGAGCTGCGCCCGGGCGACCTGCTCACCTTCGGCAACGGCCGCCGCGTCGAGCACATCGCGATCTACGTCGGCGGCGGGCGCATGATCCACGCGAGCAGCGCCGCGAAGCGCGTCGTCGAGACGCCGGTGGACCGCGCGCCGCGCGGTCTGATCAAGCCGTGGCGCGGCGTCAGGCGCATCGTCTTCGCGGCGGACAGCGCCGCGGCGCTGGAGCGGGCCCGCGTGCAGGCCGCGGCGACCGTCGCGGCGCGCGGCGCACCGTAGCGCGGCCGGCCGCGGCGGACGCGGACGCACTCGCCGCCGCGCGCCCGGCGGCGCGGCGGCTCAGGGATGGTGCGGCGCGGGGCGGCGGATCGTGCCGTCGGCGGCGATCCGTGCCGCGGTCCAGGGGAAGTCGAGCCGGCTCAGCGAGTCGGCGACGAGCGCCGCGCTGCCGCGCGCGTCCGCGCCGACGTGCCCCATCGCGCGCTGCCGCGTCGAGCGCATCGCCGCCTCGAGCACCGCGCCGCCGGCGTCGAGCGTCGCGCAGAGCAGCGCGCCGCGGTCGTTCGGCGGCGTCAGGTTGAACGGACCGTAGGTGAGCAGGTTGCCGAGCGAGTAGGCGACGAGCGCGCCGTCCCACCACTCCGCCCCGCGCATCACGTGCGGACCGTGCCCGACGACGAGCGACGCTCCGGCCTCCGCCGCGGTCCGCGCAAAGGCGATCGAGTTCCCGCGGTCCACTCCGGCGAACAGCTCCGTCGTGTCGCGCGTGCGCTGCGCCGTCCGTCCCTCGGCGCCCATGTGCATCGTGACGACGACACGCGGCGTGCGCGCCGCCGCTCGCGCGACGACGCGGCGCACGAGCGCCGTATCGCGGGGATCGGGCCCCGCCGAGGTGCTGAAGCCGATGACGGCGAGCGAGTCGCCGCCGGCGAGCGGAACGAGCGTCGGCACCGTGTCGAGCCCCGTCACGAGGATCCCCGCCCGCTCGAGCGACGCCACGGTCTCGTCGACGCCGTCGTCGCCCGCGTCCCTCGCGTGGTTGTTCGCCAGGTTGCCGACGACGGCCGCCGACGGTGCCACGCGGCGGAGCGCGCCGGCCGTCGCGGCGGGCTGCCGGAAGGCGTAGCAGAGCGACGCGCCCGGCCGGCACTTGGTGTGGGAGGTCGGCGAGTCGCCGATCGCGCCCTCGACGTTCAGCAGGACGAGGTCCGCGTCGGCGACGAGCGGCCGCAGCGGGCGGAGCAGCGAGTCGGCATCCGGAAATGGTGCCAAACGGCGGCGCGCCCACTTGCTCGAGCGCGCCGCCCACGCCGTGTCGAGGTTCGTGCCGATCGTGACGTCGCCGCCGGCGCAGACGCGCACGGGACTCGAGGCCGCCAGCGCCGCGCTCTCGCCGCGCAGCGCCGAGTCGGGAACGGCGCCGCCAGCCTCCACGACCTGCGCGGCGCCGGTCGCGGCCGGCGCGCAGAGCGTGGCGAGCACGAGGACGACGGAGGCGACGAGGTCGATGCGACTGGTCACGGCGAACGATGAGCTCGGGGTCGGGCGCGCTGCGAGGTCGAAAGCTCGACGGGCGCGCGGGCGGGGTCAACCGGAGATTCGCGAGCGAGAGCGGGCGCTCCGACGCGTGCCTGGCGCGTCTCCTGCACTTCCGCTGCACGCTGACGTATCCACACCGGTGCGCGCAACGCCGCGCGTCACCTGTCCGATGACCACCGCGGCGTTGACGTTCGGTTCTCCCCACGTCAACGCCGCGAGTCACATCCGCGGCCCTGGCCGGGCCCGTCGCGCCTCGATAGCTTCGCGCGCGTGACGACCACACCGACGACGCACCGGCCGCTCGCGCATCGGCTGCCCGCGCGCCGGGCCGCCGCGCTCGCGGGGCTCGCCGTGCTCTCCGCGCTCGGCGCCTGCGCCGGCGCGCGGCCAGACGAGGCCCCGGCGCCGCGCGGCGCGCTACGCGTCCTCGTCTACAACATCCACGCGGGGAAGGACGCCGCGGGCGCCGACAACCTCGCTCGCGTCGCGCAGCTCGTCCGCGACCGGCGGGTGGACGTCGCGCTGCTCCAGGAGGTGGACCACGGGACGCGGCGCTCCGGTGGCGTCAATCAACCGGACGAGCTCGCCCGCCGCACGGGGCTGAACTTCGCCTTCGGCCGCACGCTCGACTATCAGGGGGGCGGCTACGGCATCGCGGTGCTCTCGCGCTTCCCCGTGCGCGGCCACACCCTCGTGCCGCTCCCCATCGATCCACCCCAGGAGCGCGCGGGCGGCAGCCGCGAGCCGCGCGGCGCGCTGATCGCGACGCTGGAGACGCCGTCGGGGCCGCTGCACGTGCTGAACACGCATCTCGACGCGTCGGGGAGCGACACCGTCCGGCTCCAGGAGGCGGCGCGCGTCGTCGCGCTCCTCGACTCGCTGCGCCGCACTGGCGCCGCGACGATCGCCGGCGGCGACTTCAACGCGCTCCCCTCGAGCGCGGTGATCGGCCTGCTCGCCGAGTCGGGGATGCGCGACGGCTGGCTGGCGTGCGGCGGCGCGGGCGACGGCCACACGTTCCCCGCCGCGGCGCCGGTCAAGCGGATCGACTACCTGTTTCTCGCGCCGGAGGCCGGGTGCCTCGCCGCCGAGGTGGTCGGGGCGGAGGTCTCGGATCATCGCGGCGTGCTCCTCACGATCGTGCCCTGAATTTCACGATCGTGCCCGGAGTCGCGGGCGCGGACGCGGACCGCTGTCCGTCGTCGCGGGCGGTGCGCCGGGCCGGCATCTGTCCGCTTGTGGGACGGCCATTCCCATCGGCGGGCAGAAAGCGTTGAAACCGCTCCCACCACCCCTCCGTAAGACGTTGTGTTCGCGCGTCTTGCGAATGCCCGCCCGAGGCATGGGCATTCCATAGGGAGATTGCGGCAAACCCCCGCAGCCGATCCCGCTGTCCAAACGTCCGACCGAGAGCTTCCGTGGACATTCCGCGCCAGACCAAGAAGAGCAAGAGCAAGTACGTATACGCGGGCGCGGCGATCGTCGGGCTCGTCGTCGTGACCGTCGCGCTGGCTCGTCTCGAGCCCGCGCCGCAGAGCGTGGACCGCGGAACCCTGTGGATCGACACCGTCGCGCGCGGAACCATGATCCGCCAGGTCCGCGCGCCCGGCACGCTCGTCCCGAAGGAGATGCGCTACATCCCGGCGATCAGCGGAGGCCGGATCGACCAGATCTTCGTGCGTCCCGGCACCGCCGTGCAGGCGAACACCGTGCTCTTCGAGCTGAGCAACCCCGAGGTGATGCTTCAGGCGCTCTCCGCGCAGCAGCAGGCGAGCGCCGCCGAGGCGGCCCTCGTCACGCTGCGTACGTCGCTCGAGACGCAGCGGCTGAACCAGGAGGGCGTCGTCGCGCAGACGCGCCGCGAGCTCCAGGAGGCGCGGCGCAACCTCTCCGTCTACGAGGGGCTCGACAAGAAGGGGCTCGCCACGGTGAACGAGCTCGGCAACGCGCGCGACCTCGTCACCGAGCTCGAGACGCGGATCAAGACGGAGGAGGAACGGCTCCGCATCATGACGGAGTCGATCGACCAGCAGATCGCGCTGCAGCGCGGACAGGTGGCGCGGCTGCGCGAGATCGCCGAGTTCCAGCAGAGCCGGGTCAACTCGATGCGCGTCACGGCCGGGGCGCCGGGCGTCCTCCAGGACATGAACCTCGAGGTCGGCCAGTGGGTGAACCCGGGGACGGTCATGGCCCGGGTCGCCGAGCCCGGGCAGCTCAAGGCGGTCCTCCGCGTCCCCGAGACGCAGGGGAAGGACATTACGATCGGCCAGTCCGCGGCGATCGACACGCGAAACGGAATCGTGCACGGCAGCGTAATCCGTATCGACCCGTCGGTGCAGAACGGGACGATCGCGGTGGACGTCGCGCTCGACGGCGAGTTGCCGCGGGGCGCACGCGCCGACCTGAGCGTGGACGGCACGATCGAGATCGAGCGGCTCGAGGATGTGCTGTACGTCGGCCGCCCGGCGTACGGACAGGCGGAGAGCACGGTCGGTCTGTTCCGGATCGAGCCGGGCACGGGCGAGGCGACGCGGGTGACCGTGAAGCTCGGCCGCAGCTCGGTGAACACGATCGAGGTCGAGCAGGGGCTCGCCGTCGGCGACTCCGTGATCATCTCCGACATGTCGACGTACGACAGCGCCGAGCGACTGCGACTGAAGAAGTGATCGACGCGAAGCGAACGACGCACGACCGGCGACTCCGCCGCTCCTCCCGGATCTCCAGCCACTCCACCCACTCTCCCGAGGCCCCACCAATGACCCAGCCGTCCGCGGCCCCGCGCGATCAGGCCAGCGCCACCATGAACCCCGACGGCTCCCGGCCGCTCATCCGCCTCGAGGGGATCAAGAAGGTCTTCTACACGGACGAGGTCGAGACGCACGCGCTGGCCGACGTGCACCTCGAGATCCGTCCCGGCGAGTACATCTCGATGGCCGGCCCCTCGGGGTGCGGCAAGACGACCCTCCTCTCGATCCTCGGTCTCCTCGACACGCCGACGGGGGGACAGTACTTCCTCGATGGCGAGCCCGTGGCGAATCTCTCGGCGGCGGACCGCGCGCGCGTCCGCAACCGGCAGATCGGGTTCATCTTCCAGGCCTTCAACCTGATCG
>DASUSM010000044.1:0-7918 GCA_036375115.1 Gemmatimonadaceae bacterium
GAAGTTCGACGCCGATCCGCGCCAGGCCGTCGGCGTCGTCCTCGGCGTGCGGCTCGGCGATCTCACGCTCGCCAACGTTCCCGCGCGGTTCGACACCGCGCTCGCCGCCGGAGAGGCGCGGCTCGGCCTCGACGTGCTCGAGCCCCTCGCGCCGACGTTCGATCCCGTGCTCGGGCTCCTCGTCCTGCGCCGCGGCGGGGAGGTCGAGGTGAGCGGCGGCGCGCGTCTGCCGACGCTGCGCTACGCGGCCGGCCTCTGGCTCGCGGACCCCGAGGGGCTCGCGCCCCTGCTCGGCGACGCGGTGGACGCGAGAGTGCGCGGCGCGCGCTGGACGATCGACGCGGAGCGCGGCGAGATCGTCGTCGAGCGGTGAGCGCGGAGGAGACGGAGGCGGGAGCCGCGGCCATCGCGCGCGACTCCCGCCTCCGTCGTCATTTCCCGACCCGCCGCAGCTCCACGAGCAGGCAGCGGTCCTGCACCACCTCGATGCCCGCGCGCGCGAGGCGCTCCGCCGCCTGGTCGTTGCGGATGCCGAGCTGGAACCAGACGACCTTCGGGCGCTTGGCGATGATGTCGTCCACGTGCGCCGGGATGTCGGCGGGGCGGCGGAAGACGTTCACCATGTCCACCTCGCCCGGGACCGCGGCGACCGTGCGGTAGACGCGCTCGCCGAGGATCTCCGTCGCCTCGGGATAGTAGACGGGGACGGGGACGACCTCGTAGCCGGCCTGCTGCGCGTACTCGGGGACGTAGTACGCGGGGGCGCCGCTCGCCTCCGTCTTGATCCCGAGCACGGCGATGCGACGGGTGCGCTCGAGGATCCGGTCGATCCCCGCCGCGGTGTCGACGAGCCGGCCGCGCCACCCGTCGTCGGCCGTGGACTCCTCCGCGGCCCGCGCGTGCGTGTCGTGAGTGCTCATGCCGGGATCGTGTGCGAGGATCGTGCGAGCGCGGGGGCGGGCGACGAAGTCCGCCGTCGGAGCGGCGGCGCGCGTCACGCGGCCGCTGCGCTCCGGCTGACGCGGTGCGCCCGGTCCGGTTAGCTTTCCGTGACCGTCCAGCACGCCAACGGAGAAACTCACGAATGCGAATGTTGGTTCTCGGGGCCGGGCTCCAGGGCTCGGCCTGCGCGTACGATCTGCTGCAGAATCCCGAGGTCACCGAGGTGCGACTCGCCGACCTCCACGTCGACCACCTTCCTCCCTTCCTCGCCCCGTACTCGGGGAAGCGCCTCCTCCCCACCCGTCTCGACGTGCGCGACCGCGAGGCGGTGCACGCGCTGATGCGCGAGAGCGACGCGGTGATGAGCGCCATCCCGTACTACTTCAACCTCGATCTCGCGCGCGCCGCGGCGGAGACGGGGGTCCACTTCTGCGACCTCGGCGGGAACACCGAGATCGTCGTCGAGCAGAAGGCGCTGGATGCGCAGGTGCGCGCGAAGGGGAAGACGATCGTCCCCGACTGCGGCCTCGCCCCGGGGATGGTGAACATCCTCGCGCAGTACGGCATCGACCAGCTCGACACCGTCCGCGCGGTGCGGATCTACGTCGGCGGCCTCCCGCAGCAGCCGGAGCCCCCGCTCGACTACCAGATCGTCTACTCGCTCGAGGGCGTGCTCGACTACTACACGACGCTGTCGTGGGTCCTGCGCGAGGGGAAAAGGACGCAGGTCGCCGCGCTCTCGGAGCGCGAGGCGGTCGCCTTCCCGACGCCGATCGGGGAGCTCGAGGCGTTCCACACGGCGGGCGGCCTCTCGACGATGGCGCAGCGCTACGAGGGGAAGATCCCGACGATGGAGTACAAGACGCTCCGCTACCCCGGGCACGCGCACATCATGGAGGCGATCCGCGAGCTCGGGCTGCTCGACCTCGAGCCGGTGGACGTGAAGGGGACGAAGGTCGTGCCGCGCGACGTGTTCATCGCGACGGCCGGGCCGCGCCTGCGGAAGCCGGAGGGGCGCGACCTCGTCGCGCTCCGCGTCGTCGTCGAGGGGACCAAAGGCGGGGCGGGGAAGCGCCTCGGCTGGCAGCTCATCGACCGCTACGACGAGAAGACGGGGATCAGCGCGATGATGCGCACGACCGGCTACTCGCTCTCGATCACCGGGCAGATGCAGGTGCGCGGCGAGGTGAAGCCCGCCGGCGTCCACACGCCGGACGAGTGCATGCCGGCGAAGGCGTACATCGACGAGCTGGCGAAGCGCGGCATCGTCATCGAGGAGATGCGGTAGCGCGGCTTCGGGCCGTCCCACCCGATGCGAACGGCGCGAGAGGCGATCCTCTCGCGCCGTTCGCATCCCGTCCGAAGCCGCGCGCCGCCGCGCCGCCCGGGCGCGCTACTCCCGGATGAACGACGCCAGCGTCGCGCCCATCGCGTCGATCGTCTGCCGCGCGTTCCAGCGGTCGCGCCCGTTGTAGATGAACGAGAAGGCGATCACCTCGCCGTTCGCCGCGGTGGCGTAGCCGGCGAGGGAGATGACCTCGTTCGTCGTCCCCGTCTTCGCGTGCAGGTTCCCCTGGGCCGGGGTGAACTTCATCCGGTTGCGGAGGAGCTCCGACTCGCCCGCGACGGGGAGGGAGGCGTGAAAGGTGGCGGCCCACGGCGCGCGGTGCGCGTAGTCGAGGAGCTTGATCATCGCGCGCGGCGTCGTGCGGTCGAGGGCGGAGAGCCCGCTGCCGTCGGTCGCGAAGACCGCGTCGGGACCGGCCCCGACCTTCGTCACCATGAACTCGCGCAGGTACTCGTAGGCCGCGTCCGCCGAGCCCTGGGCGTCCCGCTCGGGGCCGCGGGCCGCATTGCGGAAGATCAGCTCGGCGAAGTGGTTCACGCTCTCGCGGTTCATCACGGAGACGAGGCGGGCGAGCGGCGCGGAGGGGAGTGCGGCGACGCGGACCGCGGAGTCGGGGGTCTCGCCGACGCGCGCCGCGCCGTCCACCGCGACGCCCTGCGCCTCGAGCGCGTGCTCGAGCGCGCCGGTCGTGAAGCGCGCCGGCTCGTTGATCACGAGCTCGTAGCGCCGCGGCCCGGAGCGCGTGCCGATGACGCCGCGCACCTCGATCCCGCCCCCCGCGACGCGGCGGACGCCGATGTTGCCGCGCGTCCCCTTCACGAGCCGGACCTTGTTCGTCACCGGCATCGCCGTCGACGCCGGCTGCGTCGTCACGATCGCGCCGTCCGGACCGGGCTCGACGAGGATGACGACGACGTTCTCGTTGATCGAGAGGGCGGAGAAGGGAGCGGCGTAGCCGTAACCGAGGTAGCGCGACCGCCACCCCTCCGGGATCGTGCGCGCCTCGAAGGCGCTGGCGTCGCCGACGATGTCGCCGGTGATGCGCCGGATCCCGGCGTCGTGCACGTAGCGCGCGAGGAGCTCGAGCGGCGCGGCCGGCGTGCCGCGGATGAAGCGGTTGGAGAAGCCGGGATCGCCGGCGCCGCGGATGTAGAGGTTCCCCTGGAGCGTCCCGTCGGGCGTCACGGGGCCGTCGCGCAGCACCGCCGTGCTGAACTGGTGGTCGGGGCCGAACCGCTCCAGCGCGATCGCCGATGTGTACAGCTTCATCGTCGAGGCGGGGAGGAGCGAGAGCCCGGCGTTGCGGGAATACAGCGTGTCGCCGCGCGTCAGCGACACGATCATGACCCCCCACTCGCCGCCGCGCGTGCGGGCGGAGAGCATGTCGGCGATGTCGCTGTGGAGGGCGGGGGCGCCGACGGGGGTCGTGTGCCGGAGCGCGGGGGCCGGCCGGTTGGCGGCGCGCGCACGCCGCGGCGAGCGCCGCGAGCGCTGCTGCGCGGCGGCGGGGCGGGCGGCGGGGCCCTCCCGCTCGGCGGCCTGCGGCGAGCTCTCCGCCTGCTGTGCGGCCGCCGGCGTCCCCGCGGGGACGCCGAGCGCGAGCGCGCCGAGGACGATCAGCCAGCGGCGCCGGTCGATGCTTCGGAAATGCATGTGGCGTAACGACATGGCATGGTGGTGACGGATGCTCCACCGGGCCGGTGAGGCAACTCGCGTTCCACCCCCGGCTCCCGGGGCCGGAGGTGCCGTCGCCGTACCCCGTCACGGACGATCCAGGTCCGGGGAGGTCAGGGGCGCGTCACCCGGTCGGAACGACCGGGGGTGCTGCGCTCTGGTGTGAAGGGCGGGCGGCGCGCGGCGGGGTCAGACCCGGAAGTAGATGCGGCGCCGGTGGAGGACGGAGAGGAGCAGGTAGAAGAGGAAGACGAAGGAGATCGCGAAGAGCAGCGACGCGTTCCGCGGAGCGAGCCACGAGGCGTAGAACGTCTCGTAGATCCACCGCTGGACCGACATCGTCTCGCCGCCGCTCCGCACCTTCAGCATCGAGTAGACGAGCCGGGCGACGAGTCCCGAGGCGAGGAAGGCGATCATCGGGTTCACGCCGTAGACGACGAAGAACTTCGTCCACCCGGTGATGCGCCGCTCGTCGATGACCCAGAGGCAGAGCGCGATCGCGGCCGCCGCCATCCCGGCGGTGAAGAGCGCGTACGAGCTCGTCCAGAGCTGCTTGTTGATCGGAAAGACCCAGTGCCACATCAGCCCGAGCGTCATCGCCACGCACCCCGCGGCGAAGAGGGCGGCGATCCGCTCGAGCAGCGGTCGCGCCGCGCCGATCCAGCGGCCGGCGAAGACGCCGAGGACGACCGTGCCCGCGGCGGGGATCGAGGAGAGGAGCCCCTCCGGGTCCCACCGATTCCCGCCCCCGACCCAGAGGTGGTCGGTGCCGAGCACGAGGCGGTCGAACCATGCGGCGAGGTTCCCGTCCGGGCTCGAGAGGAGGAGCCCGCCGAGCGTGCCGCTGTCCGGCACGGGCACGAGCGTCATCAGCGCCCAGTAGCCGAAGAGCAGCGCCGCGGCGACGACGACCTGCTGCCGGAGCGTCGTGCGCAGCGTGAGCAGCGCGCCGACGACGTAGGCGACGGCGATCCGCTGGAGCACGCCCATGATGCGGAGGTGCTCGAACCGGTGGACGACGCGGTCGAGGAGGCTCGGGTCGGCGTTTCCCTCGATGGCGCCCCAGGTGAAGAGCGGGAAGGCGGAGAGAAAGAGCCCGAAGCCGAAGATCAGCGCGCCGCGCGAGAGGATCTTCCGGACGAGCGCACCGTCGCTCGCGCCGCGCGCGCGGCGCGCGTCGAGCGAGAGGTGCGTGGTGATCCCGACGATGAAGAGGAAGAAGGGGAAGACGAGATCGGTCGGCGTCCACCCGTGCCACGGCGCGTGCAGGAGCGGTGGATAAACCGCGCCCCACGAGCCGGGGTTGTTGACGAGGAGCATTCCCGCCACCGTCGCCCCGCGAAAGACGTCGAGCGCGAGGAGGCGCTCGCGCGCCGCGACCTCCTGTCGCGGCGCACGGGGGACGTCGATGCCGACCGGGGCGCCCGGCGCTCCGGGGGCGAGGGCGCCGGGTGCGTCCGGCGCCGCGGTGGTCGCGCTCACGAGCTCCGCTCGTCCTCCGTGCGGTCGAAGGTCCAGCGGTTGTCGCGGCAGGCGATGCGCACGGAGCGCGTGGGGACGGCCTGCTCGTCGAGCTCGCCGCTCACGAAGCGGCCGCCGAGGCGGACGACGACGGTGCTGTCCGATTCGCGGCGGACCTCGCGGAGGGCGACGAGGAGCGTCGGCCAGTCGCCGCGCGAGAGGAGCTGGGTCTCGATCTTCCGCTGCTGCGCGCTGTCGCCGGGATAGAGGAAGGTCGGTCCGGCGCTCTGCAGCGCCTGGCGGCCGGCCTCGGGAAGCGAGTCGGTGCTGCTGCCGACCGGGATGACGAAGCGCCGCGGCGTGGGGGTGATCGACTTCAGGTAGCGCTCGACGGCGATCGTGACGACCGTGTCGCCGGGCTCGCCGCAGCGGGAGGAGAAGCGGCGCGGGGAGGAGTCGGACGCGCACGCGGCGAGGGCGGCGAGCGCGAGGGCGGGGATGGCGGCCAGAGCCGCGGGTCGAAGTGCGTGCATGACGGATACTTGCACGCCGAGGGCCGTTTGTCGAGGGAGCGGATCACCCTCGGCCGCGGCGCTCGACGGGAGCGCCGCGGCCCGATCGCGTCAGCGCGCCGAGCTCCCGGGGATCGGCGGCGCCGGCGGCGCGGGGACCCAGTCGACCTGCGCGCCGGCGGTGTCGTCCACGCCGCGCTGCGACCACTTGAAGAAGACGACGCTCATCACGCCGTAGAAGAACAGTCCGCCGGGGACCCACATGATCAGCCCGCCGTACTGCTGGTCCTCCATCGGCGAGATCCCCCAGAGCCGCGGCGCGCTCGCGTAGGCCGGATAGAGCAGCGAGTCCGCCATCGCGATGTAGATCGCGACGATCGTCATCGGGATCGCCATCAGGAAGCAGTAGAGCATCTGCGCCGGGTACGAGGCGCGCGGAAGCTCGGGGAGGGGGCTGAGCAGCGGCCACCACATGAGCACCGCGGTGGCGATGAACATGAGGTGCTCGACGATGTGGATCGCGTGGTGCTCCAGCGCCGCGTTGTACATCGCGGGGATGTGCCACGCCGCCATCGTGATGTTGAAGAGCGCGAAGCAGATGGCCGTGCGCGTGAGGAAGCGCGCGGCGCCGCGCACGCCGCCGGCGCGGAGCGCCGGCCGCAGCATCGCCCCCGTGACGCCGGAGAGGAGGAGGGGCGGGGCCACGAGGGTGAGCAGCAGGTGCTGCACCATGTGGCCGCTGAACAGATAGTAGTCGCTCAGGTCGTGGATCGGCCCGTTGAGCGACAGGAAGAGGACGAGGAGGCCGGCGAAGAATCGGCCTCGCTGCAGGGCGGATGGGCCGGCTCTGCGTGCCGCCCAGAGGTACAGCGCCCCCAGCCCCCCGAGCCCGATCACCGTGCTCGGGTGGATCGACCAGCTCGTCCATCCGACCTGCGCTCCGACGTGGAGCAGGAGCGCCAGCCCCGCCGTCATGCCGTCCTCCCGATCCTACGCGCCGCCGAGCCGGACCGCGATCTGCCCGAAGAGGAGGAGCAGCGCGACGATCGTGACCACCGCCACGATGAGCGGACCGGTGAAGAGGGCGCGGAAGAGCTTGTGGTCGTACTTGAGGTGCATGTAGAACATCACGACGATCGCGAACTTGATCGCCGAGAGGATGAGCAGGAAGGGAACGAAGATCCGCGACTCGACGAGGGTCGGGATGTAGTACGCCCAGACCTCGATCACCGTGATGACGGTGAGGATGAGCGCGACCTTCCAGTAGGTGGACCAGGTCGGGTGGTCGTGCTCCGTCCCGGCGCCGTGGCCCTGGACGAGCGCCGCCTCGCTGTCCGGCGCCGCGCCGGGCGTGCCGGGGCGGTGGGCGCCGTGCGGATGGTCGTGATGAGCCATCGGGTCCTCGCTACGGGATGAGGTAGATCAGCGTGAAGATCGCGATCCAGACGACGTCGACGAAGTGCCAGTAGAGCGCGGCGACATCGACGCTCGTCGCGTCCTCCGGGCCGAGCCCGCGCTTCATGTCGATCGCGAGGAGCGACCCGAGCCAGATCACGCCGGCCGTGACGTGCGCGCCGTGGAAGCCGGTCGTGATGAAGAAGGTCGAGCCGAAGAGGTTCGTCATCGGCGTGAGCCCTTCCATGGCGAAGGCGGTGAACTCGAACGCCTGGAAGCCGAGGAAGGTCGCGCCGAGGAGCGCCGTCATGAAGAGCCAGAGCTTCGAGCTGCCGAGGATCCGCTCGCCGCGGGTGCGCTTCGGCACGTGCCGGTTCTGCACGGCGGCGAGGGCGAGCACCATCGCGAGCGACGACATCAGCAGGACGAAGGTCGAGGCCGACGTCACCGGGATGTCGAGGATCGCGGGGCGCGGCACCGAGCAGGCCGGCGGCAGGCACTCGACGTGGGGGAAGGGGCCGACGGCGCTCTTCCCCTTGTAGATCAGGTAGGTCGAGATGAGCGATGCGAAGAGCATGCACTCCGA